>CANCQD010000001.1 GCA_947380285.1 Burkholderiaceae bacterium
TGGCACAAACTTTTGTTCAGCAGCATCAGGGCTCTATCTCTTGTGATAGCCGTCCTGGGCGTACAGATTTTCATATTCAGATTCCATATCGTAAGCGGGAGAAATAATCATGAAACCAATTTGGATCGTCGATGATGATCAGTCTATTCGTTGGGTGTTAGAGAAGGCTCTCACACGTGAAAATATTCCCCATAAGAGTTTTTCAAACCCAAATGATGTCCTCAATGCCCTTGAGAAAGAGTCACCTCAAGTATTGATCTCCGACATCCGGATGCCGCGCGGCAATGGCTTGGAGCTATTGCAGCACGTCAAACAGAGCCATCCACAATTGCCGGTCATCATCATGACCGCCTATTCAGATTTGGATTCCGCTGTGTCCTCTTTTCAAGGCGGTGCTTTTGAATACCTCACTAAACCATTTGATTTAGAAAAGGCGATTGAACTGATACACCGTGCTATTGAGCAAAGTGATCGTAATCAATCTGGCACTAAAGACTTGAGTGCTTTTGTTCAAGACGCTAGCGAAATTATTGGTCAGGCTCCAGCGATGCAAGAAGTATTTCGCGCCATTGGCCGCTTAGCGCAGTCACATGCTACCGTATTGATCACTGGTGAATCTGGTACCGGTAAAGAGTTGGTAGGCTTAGCACTTCACAAGCATAGCCCGCGGGCTAGAGGTCCATTTGTATCGCTCAGCACAGCAGCTGTTCCAAAAGATCTATTGGAATCTGAATTGTTTGGTCACGAACGAGGTGCGTTTCCAGGGGCGCAAACGCTGCGTCGTGGACGCTTTGAGCAGGCTGATGGCGGCACCTTATTCCTAGATGAAATCGGCGACCTACCATTTGACTTACAGACTCGGCTATTGCGAGCCCTAACCGATGGCCATTTCTATCGAGTTGGCGGTCAAGACCCCATTAAGGTGAATGTCAGAATTATTGCGTCTACCCATCAAAATTTAGAGTCACGCGTTGCCGCTGGATTCTTCAGAGAAGATTTATTGCACCGTCTCAATCTGATTCGTTTGCGCATGCCGCCACTACGTGAGCGTGCCGAAGATATCCCCTTACTCGCTCGTCACTTTATGCTTACCTGTGCCAAATCTTTAGGCGTTGAACCTAAGAAACTTTCTGATGAGGTTCTGAAAGATATCGGACAGATGTCTTTCCCTGGTAACGTGCGCCAATTAGAAAACCTGTGCCATTGGCTTACAGTGATGACGCCTTCTAATGTGATTGGTATCAGCGATCTGCCAGGTAATATCTTGGCCGAGGTCAATGATCAACCGATGGCTCCTCAGGGAGATTCTTCTCAAGCGGGAGCAGTTGTGTCACGAGGTGGGGCTTTAGATTGGGAAGGTGGCTTAAGTCGCCTCGCTGCCAAGATGTTGCAAGACGGTGACAAGAATGTTTATGACGCACTGTGCGCTAAATTTGAAAAGGCTGTTTTGCAAGCTGCCTTAGAAGTGACGCGTGGCAGAAGAGTTGAAGCAGCTCAACGACTTGGTATTGGCCGCAATACGATTACTCGTAAATTGCACGAATTGGGTATTAATGACTGATTCAGTGCGGATAGCAGCGTGGAATGTGAACTCTTTAAAAGTTCGCTTGCCACATGTTCTCCGTTGGTTGAGTGATCAAGAAAAGGCCAAGAAATCGATAGATGCATTGTGCTTGCAAGAGCTCAAGCTGACTGACGATAAGTATCCCCACAAGGAGCTAGAAGATGCTGGCTATCTGAGTCTAGCTGCTGGCCAAAAGACTTATAACGGTGTTGCCATTATTGTGAGGCGTGCTGCCTTGGCGCCTATTGCAACCGATCTAGAGACCACTTTTCTAAAGCCTATTAGAAATATCCCTGATCATGCTGATGAGCAGCAGCGCATCTTAGCTGCCACAGTGTGTTTCAAGGGAATGCAACCGATAAGATTAGTATCTGCATATTTTCCGAACGGACAGTCACCTGAAAGCGAGAAGTTTGAATACAAACTCAACTGGCTAAACGCATTACAGTCTTGGCTAAGAAAAGAACTAGAACAGAACCAGCGTTTAGCGCTCTTAGGTGATTTCAATATTGCCCCTCAAGATGCTGATGTGCATGACCCTAAAGCGTGGGAAGGGCAGAATCTGGTTTCACCCCAAGAGAGAACAGCTTTTCAGGATTTACTGAAACTAGGATTTGAGGATTCCTTTCGGATGTTCGAGCAAGCCCCCAAAGCGTTTAGCTGGTGGGATTACAGGATGATGGGTTTTAGGCGTAATGCAGGGATGCGGATTGATCACATCCTACTGAGCGAAGCACTCAAGGAAAAATGTACTGCCAGCATTATCGACAAAGAGCCGCGCTCATGGGAGCAGCCATCAGACCATGCTCCTGTGATTGCAGAAATCATAAAAAACTAAATGAAGTGTAGTTAGAGGGTTTCCCCCAAGCTTAATATCCTTAGGCTTTATATACTATTAAAAGTTTTTTATTGCAGTGCATGAAGCTTTACCTTTATAAGTTTTTGATATAAATAAAAATTGAGTACACTAAGTTAAAGTCCGCTCCGTCCTCACTGCTTTTTAAGACTCTTTTCTAGTTCTGCAATTCAAATTTTTGAGTATTCAATAGCTTAATTTTTAAAAAGATTGGAATGTATTTTGTTGACTCAACACATTAAGAGCCCCATAAATAAACTTTTCGGTGTCTTACTAGTATCGAACACTATTGCTGTATCAGCTATTGCTCAAGAAATTCCAGCGCGTAATGGAGCCACAGCCTTGATCAAAGACGGAGCTGGTTCAGTTCCTGCCAAAGTGGTTGATACTGAAGAGGTTGCTAAAAAATTAGCAAATCCAATTGCGAACATGATCTCTGTGCCATTGCAATATGAGTTCAGTCGTGGCTTAGGTAGAAATCAAGGTGGCTCAGAGCAGACTCTCTTGTTCCAGCCAGTGGCACCATTCAATTTAGGCGGTGGAGATACTTTCATTGTGCGCCCCATTGTCGCTGGTGTGAGGGAAGTGAGTATTCAAGGTGCTACTGGACAGGGGTACTCTGGTTATGGCATAGCTAGCGTTACACTTGAATCTTTTTATGCACCTAATACCAATTCTTCTTGGATTTGGGGTATTGGACCTTACGCCCAATCTCCATCGGGTAATAGCGGACACTTTGGCTCCCAGCAAACTGGCGCGGGTGTTACCGCAGTAGTCCTCAATCGCGCCGGTCCTTGGACTTATGGGCTTTTGGGGTATCAATCGTGGAGCGTAGGCGGTAACCCCACATTTGGAACGCAAAATAATTTATATGGGCAACCTTTTGTTGCTTACACCACGAAATCAGCTTGGACATATACGGCCAATATGGAGGCGCAATATAACTACGATTCACATCGTACTTCAAATCCACTATATCTTGGCATCTCAAAGGTGGAGGTCTTTGACGGCACCCCAATTTCATTTAGTGCAGGTCCAATGTATTACGTTAGCAATACCCCTGGCGGACCATCGGGATTTGGCGCGCGAGCTACCGTAACCTTGGTAATTCTTAAATAGTTCAAATCGAATATGGAGTAGTAATAGAAATCTTGCTCCAGAGATTAATAAAGGCGTTCATGAATCACTCTCAGAAAATCCTCGGCATCTTCTTTGCAGTTTTTTCAATGTTGGCTTTTGCTGATACCTCAACTGTGTATTTCAATGGTGACATCCTGACGATGGAGGGTGATAAGCCGCAGTATGTAGAAGCAGTCGTAGTAAAGGGGCAGAAAATTACTTATGTCGGTAATCTGCGAGATGCTTTAAATGGGGCCGGCGATAATCCAGCAATGCAGGATTTAAAAGGTCAAACCCTATTGCCAGGTTTTATAGATGCCTGGGGCCACTTTACTTTGATTGCTCAAAATACTCTAGGCGTTAATCTCGGTTATTTTTCAAAGAAGCCTCCACATACCACCCAGGAGCTTATTGGCCGCTTGAAGGCTGAAGCGCGACCATTTAATGGTTGGATCATTGGTTCGGAGTATGCGGACGCTTTTCTGACCGATGGCCCTTTAACGATTGCGCAATTGGATCAAGCGTTTCCCAATCAACCAGTATTTATAAATAACATTTCTACTTTGACTGGGATTGTGAATACAGCCGGACTAAAGAAGCTGGGGTTTAGCAAAAATACCAAAGTAAAGCAAGGCATGCTTCCAGTTGATCCAAAAACCGGCAAGCTTACTGGTGAATTGATCGGCGGCCCTAATTTCGAGGCAACAGCAAAGGTATTCGGTAAGTATTCTCATGCCTTAACCATGGAAACCTATCGCAAGGCTGAAAAAGTTTATGCCTCCAACGGATATACTACTGCGCAAAGTTATCAAACTACCATCCAAGATATTAGCAATATGCGCCAGGCAGTAGATCAGAATGTGATCAGCTTAGATCTTATTGCGCTGCCCACCTATGATGTGGTTGATCAATTGCTTGCAATTAATAAAAATTATCTATTTGGAACCTATACAAAGAGCGATGGTGGCTTTAAGGTTGCTGGAATATTGGTTTCAACAGATGGCGCACCACAATTGCGTTTGGCCT
The DNA here is from genome assembly GCA_947380285.1 of Burkholderiaceae bacterium. The sequence goes on from CANCQD010000001.1 coordinate 4,566, forward strand.
ATTTCACGAAGCCGTACACCGATACCACAGGATTCCCAAAAGATTGGCGTGGTATGGCCGTTGCTTCTCAGGATTTGGTTGATAAGTATGCCAAGTTAGCCTATGAAAAAAATATCCAGTACTTCGGTTACTCCAATGGGGATGCCGGTATTGATATGGCACTTTCTGGAATTACCAGGGCAATAAAAGAAACGGGCATTACTGAAGACCGCAGATCAGTAATCTCACATTCCTTCTTTGTTCGTGATGATCAACTAGATCAATACAAGACCAATAAAATCCTGCCCCAATTTATGCCTAACCATATCTGGATGTATGGGGATGTGTATAGGCAGATTCTAGGGAACGAGAGGGCTGGCAATATGGTTCCGCTCAATTTGGCCAAAGCAAAAGGTATGCAATTTGGACTTCATAATGACACGCCATCATCAGGGCCAAGCGCATTGTTTACGATTTGGACTGCGGTTAATCGCAAAACCTATGGAGGAGCGACTTTAGGACCTGATCAACGCATAGATCCATATACCGCTCTGCGTGGCTTTACTTCTGTGCCTGCATATCAGTACAAAGAAGAGGCATCAAAGGGTTCTATTACGGCTGGAAAGCTCGCAGATATGGTGGTGCTAGATCGTAATCCATTGAAAGTGGATCCAATGGAAATTAAGGATATTCAAATCGTGAAGACTATTAAGAATGGTAAAGATTTGTATGTTCGACCTTAGTTAGTTCATTCATTTCTTGTGACAGTTAAACCACCTTTGGGTGGTTTTTTGTTATCCCTAGAACAACTCACTGCACATTTTTCCATTACAAACCCCAAGAAACTGCTTTTAGAGAGTAGTGTGTAAGCATATAGGACTGCAACCAGCAGGCGGCGCTCTATAAAACTCAGCATTGGAAGAAAAATAAAGAACTAAAACAGTTTTGAGAATTGGAGCAAATGCATCGTCTAGCTTAATCAATGTATAGCTGCACTATATTTTCATAGCTAGATGCTCTCGAATAGATGCCCACATTGATGAAGGTAAACCCCTATTAAATCGTCATTGACAGGCTCCTTACTCTTCCTTACATTGAACTGATCAATTAGCCAAAACAATTACAACCCATGCATTTAGGGTAATAAAAAAAGGGGGCATCTTGAAACAACATGAAAAAGAGCGACTTTTAGAGGTCGTTAAGTCCTCCGAAAAGGATATACAGGCAGATGTTTCTATTACCCATGGAAGGCGATCATTCTTAAAAAATTCGGTTGCCATGGCTGGTGGCGCGGGAATGTTGGGGGCGAGCGCACTCGCTTCAGCGCAGAGCGATATATTGCCCATTCCCGAATCAAATAAAACATTTGGCAAGCAGTTGGAGCTAGAGTCATACGGGATGCCGTCTAAGTATGAGTCTAAAGTTAAGCGTCGTAGATCAGATATCTTGGTTAATAAGCAACAATATTCTGATTGGAGCATGACCCCCATACAGTCAACGCCGGGTATTGTTACACCAAACGGGCTTTTTTATGAGAGACATCATAACGGCATTCCAGACATCAACCCTGATCTCCATAAGCTAGTTGTGCATGGCATGGTAGCAAAGCCACTAGTACTGACAATGAACGATATCGTCAGGTATCCAACAGTAACAAAGTTTTATTTTATGGAGTGCTCTGGCAATGGTCTGACGGACTGGCTGACTGCAAAATCTAAAACAGTTCAGCAAACTCATGGCTTGCTTTCTTGTGCGCAGTGGACTGGGGTGCCAGTCTCATGGATTCTGGATGAAGCCGGAATTGATCCGAAGGCAACATGGTTGATCGCAGAAGGCGCTGATGCTTCTGGGCACTTTCGGAGTATTCCTATAGATAAGATGCTTGATGATGCCCTTTTGGTTTATGCAATGAATGGCGAAATGTTACGACCTGAAAATGGATACCCGTTGCGACTCTTTATTCCTGGTTGGGAGGGGAATGTAAGTATTAAATGGCTAAGGAGAATTAAGGCTGGAACTGAGCCATGGCATGCACGAGGTGAAACTGCTCGGTATACGGATCCTATGCCCGATGGCAAATGGCGAAAGTTTAGTTTTGTCATGGAGGCCAAATCAGTGATTACCAATCCATCAGGAGGAATGAAAATTCAGCCTGGTTTTAATGAAATTCGTGGGTACGCCTGGACTGGAAATGGAAAAATTACAGGCGTAGATGTGTCGGTTGATGGCGGTAAGAATTGGCAAACCGCTGAATTAGAAGAGCCTGTAATCGACAAATGTTTAACTAGATTTAAATTTAATTGGAATTGGCAGGGAGGCCCCGCTCAGATTGTAAGTAGATGTGTTGATAGCACTGGTTATGTTCAACCAACAGTTGAGGATATTAAAAAGGTGCGAGCTATCACTGGATTTGTTCAGCACCATAATGGTCTTTTCCCATGGAATGTAAGTGCAAGCGGGGAGGTAACAAATGGTATCGGTTAAACAACTTGGAATTGGCTTTGGGCTTTTGTCCGCCGCACTTCTTGTAGCCTGCACAACTTCAACGGGCAACACAAATCCAAAGAATACTTCTGGAGCGTCTTTTGGCAAACCTATTTCGGAGCAGGCTTTAGTGCTATGGAATATTGATATTCGTACTCAAGATGGGCTAGGACTACCTCCGGGGTCCGGCAATGCAGTTGTAGGTGAAAAAATTTACAACGAAAAATGCTCGTCATGCCATGGAGCGGATGCTAAAGGTGGTCCGATGTATGGGACCATGGTTGGGGGTATTGGGTCATTTAAGACAAATGCTAGGGTATTAACGCCTGGCAGTATGTATCCATATGCGCCAATATTATTTGATTACGTTCGACGTGCAATGCCTCTTAATGCGCCTCAATCATTAACAAACGATGAAGTCTATGCACTTTCAGCGTATATTTTAAATTTGAACGGTCTAGTGGACAAAACAGCAGTCATGAATAGCAAAACATTGGCTGCAGTTCAGATGCCAAATAAAGATGGCTTCTATGTTGATGATAGACCTGACACTCAGGCCGTCAGATGTATGACTAATTGCAAATAGTTTCGTGATTCTTTAGAAAAACCACCCTTCGGGTGGTTTTTTTCTGGTGCCACTAGATATGTGAGAGATCTTCCCATATCTTCATTTGTAACCCCGATAAACATATGGCTCTACATTGGAGCAATAGAGTCCTTTTTTGGACTTATTCTTGCATTTGTAACTATTAAGACTTGGCAAAACTACAACAGCGTCAGTCAAACAGTCGGCCAAGGAGGGGGGTGTAGTGTATGGAATTTACACTTCCTTAGAAGGATATCCACCCGATATTAAGTGGCAAGTCAGAAAGTTATTAGTGCAATACATGGAAGAGCTTGTGGCTCAAGAATGGCCAAAGATGGTCAAGAATCAAAATGACCTACCAGCTTTAAGTACGTTAAATCAGTTTAGTAGTTTGATACATTAATTTAAACCTAGTAATTTCGCGGAGTTAGCGATTAAACAAGAAATGTTGAGACTCATGGGAAATTACCGGACATTGCGCAACAGTCGTGTCTTGAGTGCAAAATCTTTTATTGATCCGCCAATGTTCTTATCTTTAGGACTCGGCGCTTTCTGTTTTCTGTTTTATCAATGTTTATATTCGATGAAAAGCAATCGATTGCATATGTTAATGATTTCGTTCCTTCGATATCATCAGGACTTATCTTCTTTTTGATTTTAATTTATAACAATCCATTCATGGGCCCCAGTCAAATTGATCCCGAAGATATCAAGCTGATGCTAAATTACGCTAGGCTTAACCCGTAAATCCAAGATTATCTTTAGTTTTAGTGGTGCTACATCTCCAGCGCTCACTTCATATGCGTGGCAGTTGGTGCCATAATTAGATATTAGGACGTTGGTATTTATTTGAAATACTAAAGATGTCTAATTAAGGCTAATGTGAAGAGCATTCAAAACTTTAAGCATCAAGAGTCTAATGCCATTGATGGCGCCGATAAAAAAGTAGTCTTCAATTTTGATCGTCGTTTGTTCATGAAGTACTCCTTCGGAAGTGTGGCGCTGTCATATTCTGGATGGAATTTGGCTCAATCTTTTCAGGGGCAAGCTACTTACCCAATTGAGGGTGAGGTAAAGACTACAGTCGACCGAATGATATCCTTTCCGATGCCGGAGCTTGTCAAAAAAGTTGCTACCAGTGCAGGTCTTGCACCGACTGAATTACATCGAGTAGATCAATATCAAAAGTATGGCTACGGAAATTATGAGTATGGCCCTGGCTTGCCCATTGAGGTGCGCTTAGATTTAATGCCGCAAGCCTATCAAGCTGAAAGCATTTCTCGACTTCAGCGTCTAAGCTCATTCTTTACTATTAGCGATATTCATTTGACGGATAAGCAGGCAGGCAATCAATTGATTGCCATTCAGCAATTAGATGCTGAGTTTGGAGCGCCAATGACCTCAATCTATTCACCAACCATGTTAACCACAACGCAGGTGCTTGATGCTGCGATTCAAACTGTGAATGGATTGCATGCATCCCATCATTTTGACTTTGGCATCTCCTTAGGTGACACCTGCAACTCAACTCAATATAACGAGACGCGTTGGTATTTAGATGTTCTAGACGGTAAAGTCATTTACCCTAATACGAGAGGAGACGCTACGCAAAATACCATTTAACATGTAAGCATTCTTCACGCATCTTTAATTACAATCCCAATCAAAGCAAGTCTTAGTTTTTCATTCTAGTAATGTATTTTAAAGAAATGAAAAAAGCCACTCAGTTTAAATGGGTGGCTTTTAGATTTGGTGATGCAGGCCAATCTTAAAATTGCGCCTTATTTAATATAAAGCGTATGTTGCCAGGAGCCATCAGCAAGGTGCGCAGTTTCAACCCATCCGCCAATTCCTGCAAATTTCCCTGTTCCTCCAGTGATGGCTCTTCTGGTGCTAGAGGATTCCTCCAATGAAGCCTTTGCACTAGGATATTTAGCAACTCCTTGGATAACCAATTGATCTTTAGTGCCGTCATCAAAAGAAAAAACAGCCGAAGTAATGCGATATTCGATGCCCTTATCTGCGACTAGTCCAGTGGTTGTCATGATCCAGTCTGTTGTGAGTTTGCTGCCATTATCTGCTTTTGCATCAAAATGCCAAATGCGTACATCCCCAATAGATTGACCTGCTTTACCAAAATCAAGAAAAGTAGGGGCTGGTATTTCTGGATGGGTAACGATGATTTTGGTATCAGCAATGGCTATGCTTGATAAGAAGATGCTTGCTACGACGAGGATAATTTTAAGCAATCGCATTGGGAGTTTCTTTGGTGTAAATGAAAATATATGGGTGTTGATAAATAGGTAAAAAACGAGTTTGTAATTGAATTTGCCATTAAGACGACGTGAAATTATTTAGTAATAATCGCAGGTATTGTCAGATTACCCCCGCTATTAATATAGCCTAGTGCAGACTCAAGAGGGTGGGGTAAAACGCTTAAATCCCCCTGATATGGATGATCGAGACCAATAATTGCAGAGAGTACCAGACCTATTAGGACCGATAGAATCGAGAGAAGTGCAATGCTATTAAATTTCGATGTTTCACTCTCTAAAAATATGCATGCCAGTATGGTTAAAACGCTTCCTAGAAATACTAATTTTAGGATTGCTCCATTAAGAGTATTTTTGGCCAAAAAAAGACGCTCTTCTCTAATCGCTCTTAGATTATTTACCTCTTGAATCATCATAGGCATCAATAATTCTTGGGATTTCTTTTTTGGTTCTATTTGCATTAGCCGTTTAGTTAATGCGGTTAAATTAGCCTCATCCATATCTGGGGCTATATTTTTTTGCATTTTTGGCCATTCCTCATGAATGGCACTCTCAAGATAATTTTTCATGAAAGTTTGCACCTCTTTAGTTTGGTCATTTCCGAGGCCGGGGGCTAATTTATAGATGCTGATGGCGTTCGAAGCTTCTTTGGTAATTAACATTTCAGCATGAGTAAATTTCTCCCAAGATCCTATTGCGATCGCGCCAACTAATACCGCGTAGATGATGCCAACAACCCCGAAGATATGGCCATGGACATCTAAAATTTTTTGTCGACTTTCTATTGGCCGTATTCTTCTCAGCAAATAAAGACTTGCTAATGCAAAAGACAGGCAAAGGATAATGAGGATGATGCTTTGCAAGGTGGTATCGGCATTCAGAAAATGATTCAGCATAAATAGCCCAATTAAATTAATGTAAGGATGGATTTTTTGTGTTGGCGGTAGCTTTATTAGCTACGAATTATTCGAAAACAGTTTAGGTTAATTTTTAAGATTGAAAATAGTTATTTGCACCAATTAAAGGGATGTTTTTAGTAAATAAGCTTAACTAGTAGATAAGTACCATCACATGTGAGGGATTAATTTTTGATAATTGAACACGATCAATTAAAGATATATTGAAATTTACATCTTCAGCAAAAGGTATGTTAGTTTGCAATTGCTGGCCAAATCATGCGTCTCTATGAGTAGTATTTGAAATAATCCCTTGTGGCTTGTTTGTTTTAACGGCAAAGAGTAGGTGGAATATTAAAACCTAAAACATGACACCATCTAAGGAGCATTGTGTATAAAACGATCGGAATTCTGGCAACATTTGTTGCTCTTTCATGCTATGTAATGACAGGCATGGCTCAAACCCAGACTGCTGTTGTAAAAGTTGCATATGCTTGGTTGCCTGGAAAATTGATCCCCAATGAATTTGCTTTGGCAGATGGCACTTGGTCAAACTCATCTGTTCGTGAGTGCCTTAGTAAATGCACAGCTCATAAGGACTGTTCCGGCTTTAGTGTAAAAAAAATCTACGGAGATGCATGGCAGTCTGGCTGTAAGGATGGCGTGTGCGATCAAAAAACAGAGTGTCACGCAAAGGGTCCTCGGAGTTCTGGTGAATATTGGCTGCCAAATGATCAACAAATTCGGGTCCCGAAGGTCGATGCTAATAGTAATGCTTGGATAGAGGGCTGGGGCACTATTTTAAAAAAATAGTAACTAAAATTTTCTGTGAAATTACATATCCGCATTCACGCTTTGGCAATAGTATTGATGTTTTTAGTTGCCCATTTAAGTTCAGTCTCTGCAGAAACTTCAGTCAAAGATATGCCTGATTTAACAACTGCCAAGTTAAATCGAGAATGTACTGAATTTATCGGAGGTAAATTACAGGAGCCAAATTTTAATCAGGGCCTTTGTATTGGAATCATTTTGGGGGTTGAAGATAATGCTCAATACGATAAAAAAATCTGCGTACCCAAAAATATTGGCATTCGTGAGCGGGTGATCGCTGTAAAAGATTATGTTTCTACCCAGCCCAAAAGGATGAATGAAGCTTTTGCCTCACTGGTTTTTGATGCTTTGGTAGTAAAGTGGCCCTGTAAAAATAAAGCATGAACTAATTTCATCTCTATACTTTGACAATGACAAATTCCTTATATGTTTCCTCGCCCGTAAATGCTTTAGTGCAGGGTATTTTGAGAGAGGATAAGACGCTTCAGCAAGTACTGGGACATGGTAATTTTGGCCTAGGAACTTTCAATGATCTTGATGGCGAAATGGTTCTTGTGGATGGGATCTTTTATCAACTGAGGTCGGATGGATCAGCCCTCATCCCTAATTTAGATATCGGGACGCCTTACGCTTGCGTTACCCATTTCAAACCTGTCAAATCGTTTGATGCCCCTAAGAATGGTAGCTATCAGGACTTGCAGCAAGCCATAGCCGAGTCAATGCTTTCAAATAATCTGATTTATGCGATTCGAGTAGAGGGTACTTTTACAACGATTCGTGCACGCTCTGTGCCCAAGCAAGACGCTTATCGGCCCTTAGTCGACGTTGCTGACGACCAGAAAGAATTCAGGTATGAACGTATTTCTGGTCAGTTAGTTGGTTTTTGGACTCCGGATTTTATGCACTCTATTTCTGTGCCGGGATTTCACCTACATTTTTTAAGCGCAGATAAGACCCATGGAGGTCATTTGCTTGAATTAATAATTGAAGAGGCGAAAGTCTGGATGCAGCCCTTGGATCAGTTGAGTTTAGATTTACCTCATACCATTGAGTATTTGCATGCCAACTTGGATCAAGATAACTCTTCTGATTTGAATAAGGCTGAGCATTAGTTTCACAAGATATCAATTTGGAGGTTTAATTTTGCAGTATTGAACAATGTTTTTTAAATTATCAAAGAGAAAAAATTATGATTATCAAAAAATTATTACTTATTCTTTCAATGACGTATGCTAGTTTCTCCTATGCGCAAACTGCGCCTAATATCCTTGGTACCTGGGAAGCGGTATCCGCCGTGAGCTCAGCTAGCGGAACAGAGGATAAACAGTCGCGCCTAGTGTTATCCAATAAAAAGGATGCCGCAATTTTAAAATTTACTATTTCTACACAAGATGGTGGGGCCTTTCATGGTGAAACAACATGGCGTGATGGATTAAAAAATTACGTAACGGGTGTTTTTCATAGGGACGGAAAAACACTAACCCTTTCTAGTGATGTGGGTGTAGGTACTGGCTACGTCATGAATGATGAGATGGAGTTTTGTAGTGCCAGTGTATTAACAACAAAAAATAGGGCCAGCTGTACCCAGCTCAAGAAGGTGAAATAACGAAAAGTATCCCTAGGCTCAAGTCCTGACGAACTCGCTAAATGCGCAAACCCTCATCAGCAATGGTGGGGGTTTTGTATTTTAGGGGTGATGTTTCTTCTGAATTCGTGAAATGAATACGATAAATTGACTAAGTATTCACTGGTGCGCCGCTAAAAAAGAATTTAATCTTATGGCTGCATGGGCATATCTACCATCTGCGCCATCAATGAAATGAATATGTTTTTCAGGTGAACTAACAAAATATGTCATTAAGGTGTGGTTACTATAGTGAATGCCTAAGCTCTTGAAGGTATTTGCCAGCAGGCGACTTTGTATCGTTTAGTGTTCTCACCATGATCTTGCTGAGCAACCATGTCCAGCATAGTAGATATTTTTTGGTTCATCTGCAGCGCCATTTATTAACCCTACTCTAACGCGTGTTTAGTTCATATATTTAACTGTGGGGGTAGTAGGCGTAACATGGGATAAGTTAATTCAGTGACACAAACATGCTAGGAACGTGAAATGAATCATTCAGTAGCCTCTTATCTTCAGACGGATAATCTAGGTGCCTGGGGCACCTACCTAGAGCAGGTGGATCGCGTTACGCCTTATCTTGGACATCTGTCGCGTTGGGTTGAAACCCTCAAAAGACCAAAGCGAACTTTAATTGTTGATGTACCAATTGAATTAGATAATGGCACGATTGCCCACTATGAGGGGTATCGAGTTCACCATAATCTTTCTCGTGGACCAGGTAAGGGAGGAATTCGTTACCACCCCGATGTGACTCTTTCTGAAGTGATGGCGCTCTCAGCTTGGATGTCAATAAAAACAGCCGTAGTCAATGTTCCCTTTGGCGGCGCCAAGGGCGGTATTCGAGTGAATCCTAAGTCACTATCTCTTGGCGAGTTGGAGAGAATGACTCGTCGATTCACTAGCGAGATCAATATGATGATTGGCCCTCAAAAAGATATTCCTGCGCCAGATGTCAACACTAATGAGCAGATCATGGCGTGGATGATGGATACCTACTCTGTCAATCAGGGGCACACTTCAACCGGCGTTGTTACAGGAAAACCGATTGCCTTAGGCGGTAGTTTGGGTAGAAGAGATGCAACCGGAAGGGGTGTATTTGTAGTCGCTAAAGAAGCTTATGAGGATATGGGGTGTGATGTCACTCAAGCCAGAATTGCTATTCAGGGATTGGGTAATGTGGGTGGTGAAGCAGCGCGCTTATTTGCTAAATCAGGGGCAAAAATTGTGGCAATTCAGGATCACTCGGCTGCTCTTTACAACCCTAATGGCTTTAATATGCCCGACTTGCTGAAGCATGTTTCTATAGCTCATGAAATTAAAGGCTTTGAAGGTGAATCCATTGCAGCTGATAGCTTTTGGTCAACACCTTGCGATATTTTGATTCCTGCCGCACTGGAATCTCAAATTACGAAAGTAAATGCTCAGTCCATTCAGGCTAAATTAATTGTGGAGGGTGCTAATGGACCAACTACGCCAGAGGCAGATGATATTTTGCAAGAGAAAGGTATTGTTGTTGTGCCTGATGTCATTGCCAATGCAGGCGGTGTAACGGTGAGTTACTTCGAGTGGGTACAAGATTTTTCGAGCTTTTTCTGGACTGAAGAAGAAATCAATCGGCGACTAGACAAAATTATGACTGATGCCCTCAGGGGAATTAGTGATGTTGCCAAAACCAACAATGTCTCCTTACGCACCGCCACCTTTATAGTAGGCTGCGAGCGCATTCTCAAGGCTAGGGAGATGAGGGGTCTTTATCCCTAGTGCCCGCGCGTACCCTTGGTGACTATAAATAGGCACATTTGCAAAGCCCTAAAGAGAGTCTAAAGTATTAGAAGCCAAAATCACTTAGTTCCGGATGATCGTCCGGTCGTCGTCCTAAGGGCCAAAAAAACTTTCTATCTGATTCTTTGATGGGGAGATCATTGATGCTGGCGAAACGTCTCATCATGAAGCCGTTTTCATTGAATTCCCAATTCTCATTACCAAAGCTGCGGCTCCAGTTACCAGAATCATCTCGGCACTCATAAGCGAAGCGAACAGCGATGCGGTTATCTGTAAATGCCCATAATTCTTTAATTAATCGGTAGTCAAGTTCCTTAGTCCATTTACGCTGAAGAAACTCTTTTACTTGCTCTCGACCCTTGGGAAATTCAGCTCGATTTCTCCAAATTGTGTCTTCCGTATAGACTAGCGAAACCTTTTCAGGGTCTCGAGTATTCCAGGCATCTTCTGCCATCCGAATTTTCTGGATCGCAGTCTCTTTGGTAAATGGGGGTAACGGTAGTTTCTGTTCCATGATTTGCTCTATTAGTGGTTATATGGCTATAAGATTACACAAAAGACTTTAAACAATATAGATCAAAATACTTTTTTTGGTGCGTATGCTTTGTAAATGGATGGAAATGTTTTCTGCGCAAACTATGAAAGAAGTTTATTGAATAATTTAATGTGATTGCTCCATCGCAGAGTCAATATTCTCGATTCGAGGGGTTGAGATGATCGCTTGAGTTTGGGATCTCTATTCTTGTGATGGCTTACCCCCAAACACTCCAGTCTTTTGATTGCGGTGAGGGTTCATTCCACTTTACCGGGTAATGTAGCGCTTTACCTGGAGTGAGACGACTCCATACTGCTGCAACAAGAGCAAGAATAGTTACGCCTACTAAGACAACCACTAAAAGGTGACTAAAGCCGGCGTGCGCCTGGATCATGATAAGTGGGTTTGCCCCAGCTGGTGGGTGCACAGTTTGAGTAAGTAATAGGACTACTAAGGTAATGACTTCTGCGATCAAATAAACCCACAAAGCATCATCAAAGAGTTGGTAGCAAATAATGCCAATGAGTGCGCTTAGTAGGTGCCCGCCAAATAAAGCTCTTGGCTGTGCTGCAGGGGCGCCAGTCAAGCCAAATAGAAATATTGTTGAGCCGCCTAATGATGCAAGGAGCAATGGTGATGTTGGGGGTTTTGTAACAAGTAAAGCTAAACCAAGAGCAACCATTGCTCCTAAAGAAACCCACACCAAACGTTGAGTCAATCTGAGCATAGTCTAGTGTAAGCCAGCCATCGTTGATATTTGATTGGCCTGTCTTAGGATTGAGTTCGGGCATTGGACTTGTCCAGAGAGAATTTGCTGGATGACAGATGCCGTTGACAGTGCATCAATTCCGATAAATGGACTAGGATCTTCGAATCGCTCCTCTGGGCTGGTCACACTATTCCCATTTGGAAATAAAAAATGCATTTCAGGTAATCGGTTTAGGGAGGCAGTGGGCTCCCCCTCACTCCCCCTCATCAAAATTGCATTTGCTGAGCGAAGTTGAAAAAACTCTCGTAATTTTTCTGGATATTCAGGATGAGTGTAGTTTGAGACTTGCCACGGATTCTGAAGCGTTGGATTAATGAGTTTTGCCAGTACATGGCCAGTATTTCGCAGACCTATTCTCTCTCTGACGTCTAGCAATCTTTGAAGTGCTGGGGAAATAATATTGAGAGGGCAAAAGATTGGTTGATTGCAATTTAAAAGTGTGCCAAATTCATTCTTTGTCTTGAGAATTGGCCAGTCAAGCGATTTAAAAATTTCATGACTCGTTACTCGGGTCTGATCCTTTTCTATTCCCTGAACAAGAACGGTAAAACCATAACTAGCAAGTATGCCAGCAAGAAGCGGCGTGAGATTTGCTTGTTTTCTAGCCCCGTTGTAGCTTGGCAAGACTATAGTTGGACGTGAGCCTAGGTTGAGTAAATTTAGATGTGGTTGCAGGGCGTCCATAAAGCCAATTAACTCAGATACGGACTCACCTTTGATACGCATAGCAATACAAAATGCACCCAGTTCAAGATCGCTTACATTGCCGTCTAGAATTTGAGCGAACACTTCTTTGGCCTGATTGCGATCCAGATCGCCAGCGCCTTTGCTGCCTCGGCCAATGACCTTTAAGAATGGTGTGATACTCATTACGGGATTATGCAGCTACTTCTACTTTCCTGAGGAAGCTGGCAATAATTTGCTTGACTTCGGGCTTGCAGGAGCCGCAATTAGTTCCGCATTGCGTTTCAGATTGAAGTGAGTTCATAGCATCATCAGCGGAAGTTCCTGCTGGCATTTTGCTTAAGCATTGCTTCATTGTGTTTGCAGAGACATTAAAGCAGTTACAAACTGCCTTACCCTTAGGCTTAATTTCCACGGGAGGCTTGCTGACAGGCATCAATAAAGATCGACCAAGTGTTTTTGCATCCAAACCGCTTTCAAGGTACTCTCTTAGCCAGGCAGTGCTTGCTAGGCTCTCAATAGGACCGGTGAGCATTGCAGATAAGACCTTCTCATGAGCGCGAACGAGCCGCACAACACCTCTGCGCTTATCGCTGTAACGCATCACAGGCTCACCAGATGCCTCATCTAATTTGAATTTCTGCATGATTTTTTTTAAAGCATGTGCGGCAAGTGAGTCTAATTCTTCGAGCGGGTCATCGTGGTGGGCAGCTTTGAATGAAACCCCAATGAGGTCACCATCCTGCTCTCTACCAAATAGAACGCATTGGGCGGAATCGAAATGAGGCAAAATGCTCCGCAAACTGTTTTGAACAGAAAAAACCTCTTCTTTTGGAAATAAGCCAAAGGCCACTAATTGCCAAGGAAGATTTGCCGGCAAAATTTTTACAGCAGAATGTTTTAATTCAGGCTGACCAGATACAGGGTCAATCATGTTGCAAGTGAGTCCGTTGACTCCGCGGCCTGGCGTTTTACCAGCAGCGCCTGAAATAAATTCAGAGCCCCAGTGCATGGCAATAAATGCTTGGGAAGAGGCAATATCATCCGAGACTTTGATTGGGAAGATCTCGCTACCTCTGCGGCTAGTAACATGAACTAAATCACCATTTTCTAGATTCATCCTGCCGGCATCTTTGGGCGATAGTTCTACACAAGGCTCGGGTGAGTGCCCATAAAGGGTTCCAATCGTTCCGGTTCTACTCATACCATGCCATTGGTCTCTCAGGCGTCCAGTATTCAAGGCAAATGGATATCGTGCATCCACAGATTCTGCGGTTGCTTTATAGGGCGCGGCAATGAAGTGCGCTTTTTTATCTTTGGTTGGAAAAAATCCGTTTTCATAAAGTCGCTTTTTGCCAAAGAAATCCCCTTTTGGCATAGGCCATTGCTGTGGTCCACGCTCTTCAAGAATTTGATAACTGAGACCAGTAATATCCAGATCGCGACCAGCCGTACTCTCACGATGTTCATTCCAAATATCTTCCGGTCCACCGTAAGGGAAAAGGGTTGAAACACCTTGTTTTCTGTTACCGGGTAATAGTGCTTCCAGAGCGCGTCCAACCTCGAGAGCAATCTGCCAATCATGTTTGGCAGACTCATAAGGATCAATGGCGGGGTTGACTTTAGAGATACGACGCTCAGAATTTGTAACTGTTCCTACTTTTTCTGCCCAAGTAGTAGCGGGCAATAATACGTCTGCATATAAGGTAGTGGCTGTGTGCGCATAAGCTTCCTGCACTACAACAAATTCTGCTTTGCTTAATCCCTCGTGAACTGCATTGAGATCAGGCATCGATTGTGCTGGGTTTGTGCAAACAATCCAAATAGCTTTAAGCTTTTCAGTGCGTAATGCTTCAAACATGGGAATGGCGCTAAGACCCGGCTTTTCAGGAACTGAATGAACCCCCCACAGGTTTGCAACTTCCGCACGATGTTCTGGGTTCGCAAGATCACGATGTGCGGATAGTAAATTAGCTAAACCTCCAACCTCCCGGCCACCCATCGCATTGGGTTGTCCGGTCAAGGAGAATGGGCCAGCACCAGCTTTTCCTATTTGACCGGTAGCTAAATGTAAGTTTACTAAGGCAGCATTCTTCGCAGTACCTGAAGCAGATTGATTAAGTCCTTGGCAGTACATCGATAGGGTTGCGGGAGAGGTCGCAAACCATTGCGCTGCTTGGAACAAGTCTTTCTCGTTGATGCCGCAAATCTGACTCACTGCCTTGGGCGTGAAATCTCTAACTAAATCACGTAGTGCATCAAAATCTGCCGTATATGAGTTGATATAAGACTCATCAATCCATTTCTCCCAGAGCATGATATAAAGCATGCCGTGATAAAGGGCTACATCAGTACCGGGCTGTATCTGTAGGTAGAGATCAGCTTCTTTGGCGGTATCGGTTTTTCTGGGGTCAACAACAATAACTTTAAGATCCGGATTATTTTTTCGCGCATCCTCAAGACGTCTGTACAGAATCGGATGAGCAAAAGCGGTATTCGATCCTGTAATGAAAATGGTAGATGCAGAATCAATATCTTCATAACAGCAGGGTGGAGCATCCATTCCTAGGGTTTGCTTGTAGCCAGCTACTGCACTAGACATGCATAGGCGTGAATTGGTGTCAATGTTGTTTGAGCCAATTAAGCCCTTCATTAACTTATTGAAAATGTAATAGTCTTCGGTCAGCAACTGACCGGACACATAAATACCAACAGACTCTGGACCATACTCTTTAATGATGTCGGCAAATTTCTGAGCAACGACTTGAATTGCTTCGGGCCAAGAAATATCTGTCGACTCTCCACCTCTTTCTTTGCGGATAGCTGGTGAACCCAGTCGAGCCTGCATCTGAAGGCTTGGGTTTGCAGTGAGATGAAGGGTAGAGCCTTTACTGCAAAGTCTGCCGAAGTTTGCAGGGTGATCTGGGTCGCCGCGAACTCCGGTTACCTCAATCTTCCCATTGCTTGCTGCCGCAGTTTCAATAATGACGCCACAGCCAACACCACAATAGCAACAGGTGCTTTTAACTTCAGCCATGTGTGGTGTGCAATTCCTCGCGGCTCAACCAAACTACACCAGACTCTACTTTGACTGCAAATGATTTAGCGCAGCCTTCATCTGGGGCAAGAGCACAGCCGGTAGAGAGATCTATATTCCAAGAGTGCAGTGGACAGGTTACTGATTTACCATGAACAATACCCTGTGAGAGTGGGCCACCCTTGTGCGGGCATTTATCCAATACGGCAAATACTTCATCTTCTGAATTTCTGAAAATTGCTATTTGACCAGCTGGTGCCTCAATAACTCGAGACCCCAACACAGGGATTTCTTCAACGGTAGTGATTTTTTGCCACTGATCAAGTTGTGCGGTATTAGACATTTCCAACCTCGACAATGGGAATGGTTTTAAATTGACGAATATCTACACCAGCACGTTCAAATTCTTTCCAAGGATCTGGCGCATCTTTCAGGTCAAATAGCAGTCTTTCATAAAGTGCTTTACGGCTTTCAGAATCTTCGACAACTTTTTGCTTGATGTATTCCATGCCAACACGGGCTAAGTAATGAACTGTACGATCCAAATACCATGCTTCCTCACGATACAGCTGCAAGAATGCACCCGAATACTCTCGCACTTCTTCATCTGTTTTGACTTTACAGAGAAATTCCGCAACTTCGGTTTTGATACCGCCGTTACCCCCAATATAGAGCTCCCAACCAGACTCAACGCCAATAATGCCAACGTCTTTGATGCCGGCCTCTGCACAGTTTCTGGGGCAACCAGACACTGCAAGCTTCACTTTGTGAGGTGCATACATGCCGAAGAGCATTCTCTCTAGATTTACGCCCATTTTCATGGAGGATTGAGTGCCAAAACGACAGTGCTCATCACCAACACAAGTTTTCACTGTGCGAATTGATTTTCCATAGGCATGACCAGATGGCATATCCAACTCTTTCCAAACCGCTGGAAGATCATCTTTCTTGATGCCAAGCAAGTCAATGCGTTGGCCTCCAGTTACTTTAACTGTTGGCACTTGGTATTTCTCAGCAACGTCAGCAATTCTACGTAGCTCAGAAGGAGTGGTTAATCCACCATACATGCGTGGAATAACTGAGTAGGTGCCATCTTTTTGAATATTGGCATGAGCACGCTCATTGATAAAGCGGGACTGTGGATCATCCTTTGCTTCATGTGGCCATGTGGAGATTAAATAATAATTCAGGGCGGGGCGACATGTGGCGCAACCATTGGGTGTTCTCCAACTCAGTTCAGTGCGAACTTGTTCTTGAGAGATTAAGTGACCTGAACGTATGGCTTGACGGATTTCGTCGTGGGAAAGGTCAGAACATCCGCAAATTGATTTCTTTCTAGGTGTGGCTGAGTAATCCGTTCCCAATACATTCATCAGTACTTGCTCTACTAGACCTGTACATGAACCACAGGAGCTGCTGGCCTTAGTGCATTTCTTTACTTCATCTAATGTAAAGAGGCCTTGTTCACGAATAGCCTTAACAATGGTCCCTTTTGTGACTCCATTACATCCGCAAATTTCATCTGCATCGGTCATACCAGCAGCTTTATTGTGACCTTGATGGCCAACATCACCAATATTGGATTCACCAAACATTAATGTGTCACGAATTTCTGCAACGCTTTGTGCGTCACGCATGAGTTTGAAATACCAAGTGCTATCTGCTGTATCACCAAACATGCAGGCACCAATCAAACGATCATCCTTAAGGACTAATTTTTTATATACGCCGCCAATTGGATCGGCTAGGGTGATTTCTTCTGTCCCTTCACCTCCCATAAAGTTTCCAGCAGAGAAAAGATCAACACCAGTCACTTTGAGCTTTGTAGAGGTTACCGAGCCCTCGTAGAGACCAATACCATGTTCAGCTAGATGATTTGCGCATACTTTAGCTTGCTCAAATAAGGGGGCAACTAAACCATAGGCTGTGCCGCGGTGGCTTGCACACTCACCAACTGCATAGACTCTTGGATCAAAAGTTTGTAGAGTGTCATTAACAACAATACCTCTTTGGCAATGTAAACCTGCAGATTCAGCTAAAGCTGTGTTGGGCTTAATACCTGCAGCCATAACAACTAAGTCAGCCGGTATTTCTAACCCACCTTTGAAGCGGATATGGCCGACACGATCGCCAGCTGCATTGGGGGTAATTGCCTCGGTAGACGTTTTCAGTAAGAACTTAAGACCTTTTTCTTCCAAGGATTTTTGTAGTAAATCAGCCGCTGTTTTATCTAGCTGTCTTTCCATCAACCATTCAGCCAGATGGACCACAGTCACACTCATACCCCTGAGAGCCAGACCATTTGCAGCTTCTAGACCAAGTAGGCCACCACCAATGACAACGGCATTTTTGTAACGCGTCGCCACATCAATCATCTCATTAGTATCTTTAATGTCACGATACGCAATCACGCCAGGTAAGTCATTTCCCGGAACAGGCAAGATAAATGGTAAAGAGCCAGTAGCCAGCAATAAGCGATCATAGCTTTCAACTGTGCCATCGTCGGCAATAACAGTGCGCTCTTTGCGATCAATCTTAGTTATGGTTTTGCCAAGATGAAGGTGGATGCCATTGCTCTTGTACCAATCGAGGTCATTTAGAACAATTTGCTCAAGAGTCTGTTCCCCAGCCAATACTGGGGACAGCAAAATACGGTTGTAGTTGGGATGGGGTTCAGCACCAAAGATGGTGATGTCATAAAGCTCTGGGTCGAGCTTTAATAGTTCCTCGATGGTCCGAACGCCGGCCATCCCATTGCCAATCATGACGAGTTTTTGTTTTTTCATGCTTTGATCTTGAAGCTATCTGCGTAAGCCGCGGGGTTGGAGCCATTCCACACAACACCATCAAATAATTTGCTGGAGCGCATATCACTTTTTGGTAATGGAGTTTTGGAAGCCGTAGCCGCATCTTTGTAGATGGCGATATTGTTAACCTTCTTCGCCACTGCCAAGTAATCTGGATGTTCTTTGAGTAATCCCCAGCGCTTATGTTGGGTCATAAACCACATGCCATCAGACAGGTATGGGAAAGTGGCCAAACCGTCGTTATAAAACTTCATCGCATGAGGGTCATCCCAAGTCTTGCCGATACCATTGTTGTAGCGACCCATCATCCGGTCTTGAATCACACTCACATCGGTATTGACAAATGAAGGTGCAGATACAACTTCTGCAGTCGCATGTTTGTTTGTAGTCGATGCATCAATATACTTACCAGCCTCAAGAATTGCTGCTGTAACTGCGCGACAAGTATTGGGGTACTTCTTAGCAAAGTCGGAAGTTGTACCCAGCGCCTTCTCTGGATGATCTTGCCAAATTGCTTGTGTAGTAATGGCTGTAAAGCCAATGCCATCAATGATCGCACGGGCATTCCAGGGTTCACCTACGCAATAGCCATCCATATTTCCGCTACGCATATTCGCCACCATTTGTGGGGGTGGAACAGTGATAATTTTCGCGTCTTTAAATGGATTAATGCCATAGTTCGCTAACCAGTAGTAGAGCCACATAGCGTGTGTACCAGTTGGAAAAGTTTGCGCAAAAGTGTAGTCACGCTTTTCTTTATCCATGACAGCTTTAAGGCTTGCCCCATCAGTAACGCCCTTTTGGTAAAGCGCTTTAGATAAAGTAATTGCTTGGCCGTTATTGTTCAAGGACATCAGGAGAGACATATCTTTTTGTTGTCCACCGATACCCATTTGCAGTCCGTACATCAAGCCATACAGAATGTGCGACATGTCATTTTCACCATTCACTAGCTTGTCACGGATTGCAGCCCATGATGCTTCTTTAGTGGGGATGATCTTGACGCCGTACTTCTTATCTAGACCAAGATGGTTAGCCATGACAACCGATGAGCAGTCTGTAAGGGCAATGAAACTGACCTTTACATCCGTTTTCTCAGGGGCGTCGGAGCCTGCTGCCCAAGCTCCTGCTTTAACCATTGGGTCTATTAAAGACAGAATGCTTGCAGAGCCAATACTTTGGATAAGTTTGCGACGCGTAGGATTCGCATCAGCAACAGTGGGGGTAGTAGCTTCTGGTAATAAACCGCTAATGCTTGTTTTCTCTTTCATGCTGAGCTCCTTTGATCGATAACTAACAATAAAGAAGTTGAAAGTTGCGAGATTAATGAAATGGCTCAGAATTGGTGCACCAAATCAATGCATGAGCACTTTTGGTTCATATAGAGAATTTAGGGCTATTGCTGACTGTTACAAATGATGCATGGAACAAATTGCACCAAGAACAATTAAAACGCCCAAATTAAATGGGGTGATGCCTGGCGTCTACCTTATTGGTGCAGGGCCTGGAGCTGCTGATCTCATTACTGTGCGTGGTTCAAGAATTTTGGCTCAGGCAGACATTGTTTTTTATGACGCACTCATTGATATTTCTATGTTGGAGTGGTGTCCTAGCACTAAATTGGTGCAGGTAGGGAAAAGATGTGGGTCGCATTCAAGCTCCCAGCACTTCATCAACAAGCAATTAGTGGATGCTGCAGGTAAGTACTCAGTAGTTGTGCGCTTAAAGGGCGGGGATCCAATGATCTTTGGTCGTGCACAGGAAGAGATTGACGCTCTTGAGAAAGCAAACGTGCGCTATGAGATTGTTCCAGGCATCACTACTGCCTTAGCGGCCTCCGCGGAATTAAAGCAACCTCCAACTACGAGAGAGTTAAGTAGAACCCTGACGCTGACTACTCTTCCAGGCCGTTGTGCGCACGAAGATCATAAAACCGCTATTTACTATATGGCGCGTGATCAGCTATCTGAGGTTGCGACAACATTGATTGCTCAGGGCTACACGGTAGATACCCCTGTTTGCTTGATGGAGTCAGTCAGCCTACCAACGCAGCGCAGCTTTGGCTGCACATTAGATGAATTGCGCTTTGGCGATGTTCAGCATCATTTTTTAGATAAGCAACCTGTCGTGGTGATGGTCGGAGAGGTTTATAGAAAAAAACTTCAGACGCTCACCCCGCTAATTGAGTCACAAATTTATTTCAACGTATTGCAGGCAGCATCTTAATTACTTACTAGGAGCTACAAATGAATTCATATCGCCCATTTGATCCAGATAGACCTCTATTTAGCAACCGCTGTAGTTGTGGGCAGCATGCATCCGAGTTAGATCACGCAAATTCGCTTTCGGTAAAGATGGATGCTGAACAGCAAAGCGCAGATTTTGTTGAAGCTAGCTTGGTTAAGGCGCTTTTTCCTCAAGAGGATCGTAGACGCGCATTTCTAAAGGCTGTCGGTGTTGGTGGAGCAATGAGCGCTCTTTCAGGCTTCTTGCCAGTAGGGTCCTTACAGGCTATGGCGCAAGAAAAAGCTCCATTAGAAAAACCAGACCTAAAAATTGGCTTTATTGCAATTACTTGCGCAACTCCACTCATCATGGCTGACCCATTAGGGTTTTATAAAAAACAAGGCCTGAACGTTACCCTTAATAAGACTGCAGGTTGGGCTTTGATTCGCGACAAGATGTTGAATAAAGAGCATGATGCCTCTCACTTTTTATCGCCAATGCCGATCTCCATGTCAATGGGTTTGGGCTCTGATCCATCTCAGATGCGTGTAGCTACGATTCAGAACGTCAATGGTCAGGCTATTACGTTAGCTAACAAGCATAAGGATAATCGCGATCCGAAAAACTGGAAGGGTATGAAGTTTGCTGTTCCCTTTGAATATTCAATGCATAACTTCTTGCTGCGTTATTACGTTGCTCAAGCTGGCTTGGATCCAGATAAAGATATTCAGATTCGCGTTACACCTCCACCAGAGATGGTTGCCAACCTCCGCGCTGGAAATATTGACGGCTTCCTTGGCCCTGATCCATTTAATCAGCGTGCGGTATATGACGAAGTTGGATTTATTCATATTCTGACTAAACAGATCTGGGACGGCCACCCATGTTGCGCGTTTGGAACTTCAGAAGAATTTATTCGCAAGAATCCAAATACCTTTGCAGCTCTCTATCGTGCGGTACTGAATGCTTCCACAATGGCGCGCGATCCTGTGAATAGGCCTTTAATTGCCAAAGTGATTTCTACGCCAAACTACCTGAACCAACCTGAAACTGTGGTGATGCAGGTCCTTACCGGTAAGTTTGCAGATGGTTTGGGCAATGTTCAAAATGTACCAGATCGAATCGACTTCAACCCAATCCCATGGTATTCCATGGCAACTTGGATGTTGACCCAAATGCAGCGCTGGGGCTATGTCAAAGGCGATGTGAATTACAAAGACATCTCTGAAAAAGTATTCCTACTGACCGATGCCAAAAAGTATATGGGTGAGACTGGTATTGCAGTTCCGGCCTTGGCTAAAGCGGGATACAAAAAAGACAAGATTATGGGTAAAGAGTTTGATCCTAGTCAGCCCGCGGCATATCTAAAATCTTTTCAAACTAATAAAGCATGAAATTAAGGTAAATGAATGAATACAGTATCTATTAAGGTTAAAGGCGCAATCCTGTCGGTTGTGATTTTGCTCATGTGCCTATTTATCTGGCACATGGCAACGACACAAAAAGTTGCACCACCGCCTGTGGCATCAACAAACTCTAGTGAGTACAACAGCCTCATGGGTCAGGGCGGCAGTGAACCCGTTCAAAAAACAGGGTTTCCAACATTAACCCAAATGGGTGAGACTATCTATAAGCAGTTGTCACACCCTTTTTATGATAACGGCCCAAACGATAAGGGTATTGGTATTCAACTTGCTTATTCATTAGCACGTGTTGCTTTAGGTTTTTTGTTGGCGATGATCGTAGCCATTCCATTTGGATTCTGGATTGGCATGTCACCATTAGCTTATGAGGCCTTTAATCCATTCATTCAAATTCTGAAGCCAATCTCGCCATTAGCCTGGATGCCTATTGCGCTATACACCATTAAAGACTCTGCAATTTCTGGAATCTTTGTGATCTTTATTTGCTCGGTGTGGCCAATGCTCCTCAATACAGCATTTGGAGTTGCCAATGTTCGTAAAGAGTTATTAAACGTTGCTAAAACATTAGAGGTTTCTCCTCTGCGTAAAGCATTCTTAGTGATTCTGCCTGCGGCTGCACCAACCATTTTGACTGGTATGCGTATTTCTATGGGTATTGCATGGTTGGTGATCGTTGCTGCTGAGATGCTTGTTGGCGGAACAGGAATTGGTTACTTTTTATGGAACGAGTGGAATAACCTATCACTCTCCAGTGTGATTTTTGCAATTCTTTTAATTGGTATTGTTGGAATGTTGCTTGATACAGCATTCGGCAAGTTACAAAAGGCGGTTTCTTATGCAGACTGAAAATACTTTTCTGAAGGTTTCAAATCTCAGTAAGTCCTATAAGGCAGATGCTCCCCCTGTATTTGAGGGGATCGATTTTGAAATCGAAAAAGGTGAGTTTGTTTGTATTATTGGCCATTCTGGATGTGGCAAAACCACAATTCTGAATGTTCTCGCGGGTCTTGAGGAGGCAACTGGTGGGGATGCGATTATGCTAGGTAAGCGCATTCAGGGGCCTGGTCTAGAGCGTGGCGTTGTTTTCCAAGGGCACGCATTGATGCCTTGGATGACAGTTTTGCAGAACGTTGCCTTTGCTGTGAAATCAAAGTATCCCGATTGGTCAAAAGAGCAAATTACTGAGCATTCTAAAAAATATCTATCTATGGTTGGTTTGGTAAGTGCTGAAAATAAAAAACCATCTGAATTATCTGGTGGTATGAAGCAGAGGGTTGGTATTGCTAGAGCCTTTGCAATTGAGCCGAAGATGCTATTGCTTGATGAGCCATTCGGCGCTCTTGATGCGCTGACGAGAGGTGTTATTCAGGATGAGCTCCTAAAAATATGTAAAGAGACAAATCAAACTGTCTTCATGATTACCCATGATGTTGATGAAGCAATCTTACTTTCAGACAAAATTATGTTGATGAGCAACGGCCCTAATGCACGAATTGCTGAAATCGTTATCAATACCTTGCCCAAAGGAAGAAAGCGAGCCAACTTACATCATGATGCTATGTATTACCCGATGCGTAATCATTTAGTAGACTTCCTTGTCAATCGATCAAAAGATCTGCAGGTAAAGGGAGCCAAGGGTGAATTAGATGGTTATAAGCCTGTCATAGTGCTTCCAGGCGTTGATGCGGTTGTTGCTTAATAAACTAAAAACTTAAAACTAGGAGAAAAAGATGGATCGTTCAGTAGTTACGCAGAAAATCATAGAAGCAAAAGTTCGCAAAGGTATGAAGTGGAGTGATATTGCAAAATCAATTGGTGAATCGAAGGAATGGGTTACTGCAGGTTGTTTGGGTCAAATGACCTTTACTAAGTTGCAAGCTGAAGCTGCTGGTAAGTTATTTGATTTGACTGATGAAGAAATGGCTTGGTTGCAAATTGTTCCTTACAAAGGATCCTTGCCAACTGCCGTTCCAACAGATCCATTGATCTATCGTTGGTATGAAATTGTGAGCGTTTATGGCACCACTATTAAGGAGCTTATTCATGAAGAGTTCGGTGATGGGATTATGAGTGCGATTGATTTCTCAATGGATATCCAGCGCGAGCCAGATCCAAAGGGTGATCGTGTCCAGGTTGTGCTTTCAGGCAAATACTTGTCTTACAAGACCTATTAAGCAATTCAGTCTTCAAGTAAGCCACCTTCGGGTGGCTTTTTATTGAGGTATTCTTAGTAATAAATAATTAAATAATAGAGACTACTGATGTCAATTGCTATAGATTTTGAAACTCTTGTAAGCCAAATTGGCGAGGCAGTAATTATTTCTGATCGGGATGAAAATATCTTGTTTTGGAATGCCTCAGCCGAGCGTATTTTTGGCTATAGCCAAGAAGAGGCTTTAGGAAAAACACTCAGCATCATTACACCTGAGCGCTTTAGAGAACGACACTCAAAAGGATATTTCCATACCATTCAGACTGGTGTAACAAAGTATGGAAATACTTTGTTAAGGGTTCCTGCAATCCACAAAGATGGGCGTTCTATTTCTATTGCTTTTTCAGTAAGCATGCTTTTTGATGAAGAAAAGCAGCCCATTGCCATAGCAGCTATTGTGCGAGATGAAACTGAGCGATTTCAAGAAGAGCGTGAGTTGAGGGCAAAGTTATCAGCATATGAAAAGAGTGCTTAGTTAGTCTGATCGCCACCTAAAGTGAAGCGTACCCATCGATAAAAAGTGACGTTCACTCTTGAAATCCTAGCGGGCCCTAGAAACACGTACCCTCATCAGCAATGACGCGGGTATTTTTGTTGCAAAGTAGTTTCCATTAATGAGATATTCGTGTTTGCCTAACATTTTGACTAATAATGTACTTTTAAATGTTTAAGGCGGGGCGTCTGATGATTAAAAGATTGCTAACAATCGGCATTGTCCTTTTTTCGGCTGGATTACATGCCCAGCCATCGGATGTCAGCATTGGTGGTGCAAGAGATATTTACGATGGATCCCTTTATCCCGATAAAGCAGTTCGTACTTACAGTCAAACTGAGCGTATCTTTCCAACTCGCGTGATCAAGGCTGGTGGCAAGCCATCCCCCTTACTGCAGAGTAATCAGCAGTTAACGTCATTGAAATTTACCTCAGAAGGTAAAACCTATGACTTGCCAGATTACGTAGCACTTAACCGAATGGTGGGCCTGTTGGTCCTAAAAGACGGCAAGATTGTGTATGAGCATTATGATTTTGGAGTAACTCCGAATACAAAATGGATGTCGATGTCAGTGGCGAAGTCATTTGTATCAACGCTGGTAGGTGCAGCCATTAAAGATGGATATATCTCAAGCCTCAATGATCCTGTGACTAAATATTTGCCGCAGCTTTCTGGAAGTGCATATGAGGGAGTTTCAGTTCGAGACTTGTTGATGATGGCTTCTGGGGTGAAATGGAACGAAACCTATACCGACCCATCTTCCGATCGCCGTAAGTTGCTGGAACTTCAAATTGCTAGCAATAAGCAGGGCGCTATTTTTGACGTCATGAAAACACTTTCCAAAGCGTCGGATCCTGGCAAAAACTTTAACTACAGCACAGGCGAAACAGTTTTGATTGGCGAGGTAGTGCAGGCAGCTACTAAGATGCCACTTGCCGATTACTTATCTAAAAAAATATGGATACCGGTTGGTATGCAGGCAAATGGGTTGTGGTGGTTAGATTCTCCTGGGGGCCATGAGGTTGGGGGAAGCGGGATCTTAGCAGTATTACGTGACTTTGGACGTTTTGGACAATTTATATTGGATGGCGCCAAAGTAAATGGGCAAAGTATTGTTCCAGAAGGATGGCTTGCAGATGCTGGCAGTGCTAAGCCTATTGCTGGTGTGACAGGAAAAAATGGCTATGGTTATCAGTGGTGGACGGTCAAACCTGAGGCTGGAAAAGTTCACGAAAGTGTATTTATGGGTAGAGGTATTCATGGTCAATACCTGTACATCAATCCAGAAAATAATATTGTGATTGTTGGGTTGGGCGCGCGCTCTAAGCCTGTTGGTAAACAGGCAATTGATGATTTGGATTTCTTGGCGGCAGTTGTTGAGAATTTAAAATCTAATTAAATATGATGAATATGAGAATTTTTGGGATTGGATCAAGTATGAATCTTTTTTACATGATTGTTCGCAGTGCAATTTTGCTCTCTATAGCAATGATGTTGCCGTTAGCTGCAAGTGCGCAGCCTTGGCCCACAAAGCAGACCATTAAATTTATTGTTGTATACCCTGCTGGTGGGGCATCTGATGTGACTGCAAGAATGATTGCATCAAAACTCTCTGAATCCATTGGTCAAACGGTAGTGGTGGAGAACAAACCTGGAGCAAACGGCATTATTGCGACTGAATATGTTGCTAAGGCTGCGCCAGATGGATACACGCTGTTGATGGCTAATTTGGGTCCTAATGCAATCAACCCAGTTGTGTATAAGAAGCTTCCATATGACGCAGTTAAGGATTTCTCCGCTATTACTTTGACTACTATCGTGCCGCAGTTTATTGTGGTCTCGCCAACGCAACCGATTAATTCAATTGCAGATCTTATTGCTTACTCAAAAGCCAATCCAGGAAAAGTAACCTTTGCCTCTGCCGGTAATGGCGCATCAAATCATCTTTCTGGGGAGCTCTTTAATTCAACCGCTGGAATTAAGATGGAGCATGTACCTTATAAGGGCGATGCTCCTGGTCTGGTGGATGTGATGTCAGGGCAAGTCACTGTTGCCCTTCCTACCGCAATTGCAGCCGCCCCTTATGTGCGTTCAGGACAATTGCGAGCACTTGCTGTGACGAGTAATAAGCGCTTAGCATCCTTTCCAGATGTACCAACAGTTGCTGAAACTTTACCGGGATTTGAAGCGGTATCTTGGGGTGGTGTGATGGCCCCTGCCGGAACTCCTCCGGCAATTATTAATCGCCTCAATGCAGAAATTTTAAAGATTCTAAAGATCCCTGAGGTCTCAGAAAAGCTCAAAGGGTTTGGGGCGGAGACCGTAGGCTCTACACCAAAGCAATTCGATACCTATGTCAAATCTGAGATTGCCAAATGGGGCAAAGTAGCTCGTGATAACAACGTAACACTAGACTAGGTTTAGCGATATCCCTTACATTAATCTAAATGTGATCAATATCTTACATATGAGCGAAACAGAATATGCCAATCACTTTTAAGAAACTGCACCCCACTTTTATGGCTGAAGTGAGTCCTCTTGACTTGCGTGAAGTGAGCGATGAGGCGACGCTTGATGTTCTCCGTAAAGGAATGACAGAATATGGTGTCTTGGTCTTCAAGGGGCAGCAGTTTTCATTGCAGGATCAACTTGATTTTGCCCAGCGCCTAGATGGTGAACTCCATTCCAAAACATCCAATTCAGCAGTTAGTAAAAATCGTTTTGGCAATGATGCGCTAACCGATATTTCAAATGTAACCCAAGATGGTGACATCATGGCGGCGAATGATCGACGCCGCATGAATAACATTAGTAATCGCATATGGCATACCGATGCATCATTTGTAGACCCAGCTGGCCGATATTCTATGCTCTATGCTCGCAACATTCCGCCAGTACGTGCTGATACTGAGTTTGCTGATATGCGCGCCGCATATGACGAGTTGGATGAGCAAGCTAAAAAGATCATTGCGGATTTACACGTGTATCACTCAATCGTGTATTCACGGCATACGATGGGATTTGATTTTGCTGAAGAAGAGAAAGCTAAGCTTCCAGGCGCAACACATCCACTGGTAAAGACTATTTCAGGATCTGCGCGCAAAGCACTTTATTTGGCTTCTCATGCAGACCACGTAGTGGAGTGGCCTGTTCCTGAGGGTCGTTTATTGCTTAAAGATTTAATGGAACATGCAACTCGATCTCAGTTTGTTCATTATCACGAGTGGACCTTAGGGGATCTTGTGATTTGGGATAACCGCACCACCATGCACAGGGCTCGTCCATTTGATGACATAGCCTATAAGCGAGAGTTGACTCGGGTTACCACTTTGGATATCCCGCGCAACTAGTTTTAGTCTGCAAGATATTCATTAGGTAATCGTTGATTACCTCGGCTCAATATCCAGTTTAATCTTAATTAAATCAATGACTTAGGTATAAATTCCGAAGTCGTTTTTTATTTGTGCCAATGAATCAATGAATTGCTGATTGATTGACGCGTATAGGGTTTAAAAGGAAGTTTTGGGATTGGGTTGTCATCTAACGCAATAGTGAATTTAGTGACAAAATAATGGCATTACTTCAATTGGGAGTCATCGTGCTTGATACGTTGCTGTATAGCCGCATTCAATTTGGTGCAAATATTTCCTTTCATATTCTTTTCCCAACAATTTCCATTGCACTGGGCTGGTTCCTCTTTTATTTCAAGATTCAACATAACAGAACTGGGTTAGTTCAGTGGCAAGAGGCCTATCAGTTTTGGATCAAGATCTTTGCCCTGACTTTTGCTTTGGGTGTCGTGAGCGGTATTACGATGAGCTTTCAGTTTGGAACAAACTGGCCGGGCTATATGGAGACTGTTGGTAATATTGCGGGCCCATTGTTGGCTTATGAAGTTTTAACAGCATTTTTTCTTGAAGCCACCTTTCTAGGAGTCATGCTCTTTGGGGCAAAGCGTGTTTCGCAAGGTGTTCATACATTAGCCACCTTTCTAGTTGCATTTGGTACGAGTCTTTCTGCTTTCTGGATCATTGCCTTAAATTCATGGATGCAAACCCCGCAGGGATTCACCATGATTGATGGTAGGGCGCATGCCGTTGACTGGATGGCCATCATCTTCAACCCATCGATGCCTTATCGCCTCGGCCACATGATGTTGGCATCCTTTCTGACAGTGTCATTTTTCTTAGCTGGAATTTCTGCTTATCGTTATCTACGTAATAGCAAGTCACAAGCAAACTTACTGGTAATGAAATTGGCGCTTACTGTCGCAATGGTTTTAATACCGATTCAAATCATGCTCGGAGATCAACATGGCCTCAACACCCTTCAGTATCAACCTGCAAAGCTAGCAGCCATGGAGGGTATTTGGGAGGGCGGCCCTGGCGTACCTGCAGTGATCTTTGCAGTACCAAATCAAAAAACCCATGCCAATGATTATGAGGTCAGCATTCCTAAGCTTGCATCAATGTACTTAACCCATAGTTGGGATGGCGAGGTTAAGGGCTTAAATGAATTCGGAGACAAGATCCCCCCTGTTGCCCCTGTATTTTTTGCATTCCGGGTGATGGTTGGTGTTGGTGTCTTAATGCTTTTATTTTCATGGTTAGGGCGTTGGCAATTACGTAACAATCAGTCTCCACCAAGATTGTTGGCCAAAGGTTTAGTGCTGATGACCTTTTCTGGTTGGATTGCTGTCTTGTCAGGTTGGTACGTGACTGAAATTGGGCGTCAGCCGTATTTAGTGACCGGGGTTCTGACAACCGCTCAAGCCGCAACAACTTTGCCAACGGGTATGGTCTTTAGTAGCCTTTTTGCTTATTTAGTCTTGTACTTTGGTCTGCTTTGTGCCTATATTTGGGTGGTTTTTTATCTAGCTCGTCAGGCTGATAATAAGGAGAGTTCTAGTGCACACATTGCTAGCAAACCCGAAACCATCTTGAGCCCATTTAGGACCTAAGCGATGACGTCAATTGACCTCACCCAAGCATCAGTTTGGCTGCCACTTTTTTTCTTTGTGGCCATGGGAATTGCCATGTTGTCTTACGTGGTGCTCGATGGCTATGATTTAGGTATTGGGATGCTGCTGAATCGGGCGCCAGATGACGATAAAGACATGATGATTGCATCGATTGGCCCCTTTTGGGATGCTAACGAAACATGGATTGTTTTGGGTGTTGGCTTATTGCTAGTTGCGTTTCCTCTAGCTCATGGAGCAATATTGACAGAGCTCTACTTACCGGTTGCAGCAATGTTGATTGGATTAATTTTGCGTGGAGTTTCGTTTGACTTTAGAGCCAAGGTAAATATTGAGCAAAAGCCACTTTGGAACTTATTATTTTATATTGGCAGCCTGATTGCTTCAGTCTCTCAGGGCATCATGATTGGCCGTTTGATTGTGGGCTTTGATTCGGGAATTCTAGGTTGGATATTTTCACTGCTTGTCGGTGCTTCATTGCCAGCAGGCTATATCCTCTTGGGATCCACTTGGCTAATCCTGAAAACTGAAGGAGATCTTCAGCAGCGTTCATTTCGATGGGCTAAGACAAGTTTATGGTTCACTGGGTTTGGAATCGCATTAATGTCTGTTGCTACCCCGTACTTTAGTCCTGAAATCATGCATAAGTGGTTTTCTTGGCCACAAGTTTTTTGGCTCTCTCCGATACCCATTGCAACTGCAATTTTATTTCTTCTTGCCAATCGATTTATTGGGGCGATAAAAAAGGGATCTAGTAAGCAAGAGTGGTTGCCATTTGCCTGTGTCGTTGCCATTTTTTGGCTGGCATTTTTTGGTATTGCATATAGTATTTTTCCATATGTCATTATTGGAAAAATGACTCTATGGCAAGCTGCAGCCGCTACTGAATCCCTCAGGGTTATTTTTTGGGGTGCAATCGTCGTGCTACCAACCATTCTTGGTTATACACTTTTTTCATACCGAATTTTTAAAGGTAAAGCCCGTCCACTCACTTACTATTAGTCCATTAACAGTGGCAGGCCATCTATTAATATTTTTGAATTAGCTGTTCAAATGCATTTGCAAATGATTCAGGCGCCTGAGCTCCTTGCAATAGGTATTGATCATTAAGAATGAGAGAAGGAACGGAGCTGATGCCTGCACTTGTATAGCTGGCTTCTTCTGCCCTAACTTCACCTTTAAACTCATCTCCACCCAGAATTTCCTGTGCTCTTTTATGGTCTAAGCCAGCACGATTGACTGCGTCCAATAGATTTTTATGATCATCTAAATTTACTGCAAGGCAAAAGTAGGTGATGAGCAATTCTTTTTTCAAGGCCGCTTGCTTTTGAAGGTTATATTCTTTGACCGCCCAAAATAGAAGGCGGTGAGCATCAAGGGTGTTGTAAACCCGTTTGCGACCCTCGGGATGAAATTCAAATCCAGCCTCCAATGCTTTCGTTCGAATATTGGCTTGGTTGGCTTTGACCTGCTCTACTGTTAACCCATATTTTTCAGTGAGATGCTCAATGGCATCTTGACCACCCTTGGGCATATTTGGATTCAATTCGAAGGGGCGGAAATGCACTTCAAAAGTTACTTTATCTTTCAGCTCTGCCATTGCCTGATTCAGATTGCCCAGGCCTACAGCACACCAAGGGCACGCGATATCAGATACAAAATCAATTTTGATGGTGGGTTTCATTATTTTTATTCTACAGAAACCTGCTAATAATTAAGTAATTTCTCAGGTGACGTCGTTTCAAACTTATCGGCAGATATTTTGGAAAATATCTAAGGCGCAATTTAAGCGACTTCTTTGGGTTCCAAAATTGAGTCTGACAAATTGATCCATACCAAATTGTCTACCTGGGGATGTAGCTAGGCCGGCATCCAGTAAAAGTTGATGGGGATTTTGATTCTGAAGTCCGCTGCAATCAATCCATGCCAAGTAGCTACCCTCCATCTTGTCTACCCTTAATCCAGCAATGCTACCAAGCCTTTCTTGAATCAAGTCCCGATTTTTTCTCAGGTACTTAATTAACTCTTTTCTCCAAGGTTCTCCTTCCTTGATTGCTGCCATTGTTGCTGTATAGGCAAATAAAGATGGTGGAGCAATTGTCTGATGAAGGCCGACCTGTATTGACTTGCGCAATACTGGGTTTTCTGCAACCGCCCAGGCAAGGCCGATCCCAGGGATGTTAAAAGTCTTATTCAACGACATTAAGGTGATAGTTTTTTCTGAAATTGCTTTGCTAATGCTAGCAAGCGGGATGTGTTGCTTATCTTCAGACAGCACAAGACCGGCATGAATTTCGTCAGAGCAAATCCATAAATTATTTTGAATACAAAAATTACCAAACTCTTTTAGTTCTTCCCGGGTAAACACGGTAGAGCCTGGATTTTGGGGGTTACAAAATAAGGCTAATTTTGTCTTTTCAGTAACTAGGCCCGGAAATTGATTGCTTGGCAAAACCCAGCGACCAGCCTTTAATATAAGCTGCATTTCTTGAGGCAGTCTATCCGCGCTAGAGCAAGCAAGACGTAAGTGGTGGTATACGGGATTGGGAATGAGAACACCATCCCCTTTGTTGGTGAGTTGCTGGACGGCCGTATAAAGTCCAGAGACAACACTAGGTAGGATAACAATCCAATCAGGATCGACAGACCATTGGTACTGTTCTTGTAGGTAATCCGCAATCATCCTATTCATGTGATGGGGAGTATGGGTATAGCCATAAATACCCTGTTGGACCCTGCTATTTAGGGCTTCAATCACGCAGGGTGGGGACTGAAAGTCCATATCTGCGACCCATAAAGGTAGAACCTCTTTACTATCAGCGCCATCCCAGCGAATGGAATCCGTCTCTAGTCGATCGGTGAGAATATCAAAATCAAATACCATCTTTAGCAAGCCTCAAGCCTGTCATTTGCCAACGAGCCTGTGTTGGGAAAAAATTACGATAGGTCATTCTAGAATGACCCTCAGACGTATATATAGAGCTTCCCCTGAGAACCATCTGGTTAACCATAAATTTACCGTTATATTCACCTGCAATACCACCCCATGCTTGATAGCCAGGATAAGGACTGTAGTGACTACTAGTCCATTGCCAGACTCTGCCAAATAGATCGTTGCCGGGTTCAGAATATGACTGAGCAAATGACTCCCACTCAAATTCAGTGGGAAGGCGAGCTCCAGCATAGTCAGTTAGGTTTTGACTGGCCCAGCGCGCAAAGGCATCTGCTTCAAAATAGCTAATATTTGATACTGGCGCATGAAGATCCAGCGGTGTATTGCCATTCAGTGAAAAGCGGAATTTTTGATGCCGTTCATCTTCATTCCAGTACAGCGGTGTAGAAATCTTTTCTGTCTGCAGCCATGCCCATCCAGCATCTAGCCACCACTGAAAATTTTGGTAGCCACCATCTTCAATGAATTGAAGCCATTCTGAATTACTGACGAGTCGATTGCCTATGGAGTGAGTCTGATTGAGGGTGGAATGTTTCGGTCCTTCATTATCAAAATGAAACCCATTGCCTTCATGTCCAGCTTGAACTAAGCCGCTGATACCTTCTATCCATTGGAATGGCTTGTGAACTGAGGGGGCATCACTATTCTGAGGGGCGTAGATTGGCCATAGTGAGTTGCTGAAAAAAAGATGATGAATGTCCGTCAACAGTAACTCTTGATGTTGCTGCTCATGGTTTATTCCAAGCTGTATGAGCCATAGTAGTTCTTCAGAATCTTTTTCTTTAAGGAGAGCGCTCACTCTGTCTTCAATATTTTTACGCCATTCAAGCACTTCTAGCAAAGAAGGGCGCGTTAAAAGACCGCGCTTGTTACGCGGATGTTTATCCCCGACCCCGTTGTAATAGCTATTAAATAAAACTGCGAATGCAGGATTCCAGTAGGAAAAGTTTTTTTCAAAAGGCTTGAGGATCATCACCTCGTAGAACCAAGTGACATGGGCTAAATGCCACTTAGCGGGACTTGCGTCTTCCATGGACTGGGATTGGCAGTCTTCTGGACTCAAATTTGCGATGAGATCTGTTGAGTGCTTTCTAGAGCGATGAAATTGCTCTAATAACTCATCTGCTGCGGGTGATTGATAGGAAGTGTTATTGAGCATAGATCACTGCGAAATAGTTTTTTGGATCGGTCCAGATTTGGGTGGACTCAAAACCTGCATCTTTCAATAACTGCTTGATCGATTCAATAGTGTACTTATGAGAATTCTCAGTGTGTATCAGTTCACCCTTTTTAAAGCTTCTAGACTTTCCTGGCCATGAGATTGTCACATCTTCAAGCGCTTCTAGAAAGAGTTCGACCCTATTTTCTGCGTGATTAATGACGACTCGATGGCTGAACTGCTCCACCCTGAAATTAGAGCCTAGATGTGAGTTGATTGACCTCAGAATATTCAGATTAAAGGCGGCAGTGACTTTCAGGGGGTCATCATATGCTGCCGTCAGCACAGATTCATCTTTCATTAAGTCAACGCCAATTAATAAACCGCCATCAATAGCTTGATTTTTAATTTGACTAAGCAGCTGGAGTGCTTCGGTTTGTAGAAAATTACCAAGGCTAGAGCCTGGATAAAAGAAGGTTCTTTTGGTTCCAGCAACAGAGTTAGGAATTGTCAGTTGCTTGGAAAAATCCATGCCCATGCATCGCATTTCAATTTGTGGATACTTTCCCGCTAGTTTCTTAACTGCATCTTGTAGATATTCAGCTGAAAAATCAATGGCTAGATAGTTAGACGGTTTTAGAGATTTAAAAAAGAATTCTGCTTTTTGACAATTTCCGGCACCT
The DNA here is from genome assembly GCA_947380285.1 of Burkholderiaceae bacterium. The sequence goes on from CANCQD010000001.1 coordinate 38,985, forward strand.
AAATCGATAAGGGTGCCACCAATCCCCACTGCCTCTGCAATTTGACCTTGATATTGAGTAAAAATATTTTTTTCTGTATTGGTTGGGTAATACTCTGGTAGCAAGGTAATAGCAGTAAAGAGATGTGAGCCTAAAGGATCATATAAAAACTTTGGAGAAATAGAAGCGCAGTCAGCCAGTAAACCCAACTCGATCTCAGGAATAAAGTTATGAGAAATTGTGGCGGTATCTACTAAGGTGGTGGGTATTTGCATGAATTTTTTATGACAGAATAAACATTAAAGTCGTGAATCTTTATACAGCATAAAGTTAATATTTGCTTTATGCTAAATCCATACGAGGAGATGGTATGAAAGCAATTTGGAATAATGAAGTTTTAGCCGATTCAGGTGCAACTATTGTGGTGGAGGGAAATCATTACTTTCCGCCGGCAAGTTTGAATATGTCTTTTTTTAAGAAGTCAGAAAAAAATACAGTGTGCTCTTGGAAAGGTACTGCCAGTTACTATGATGTAGAAGTCAATGGTCAATCTAATGCTGATGCAGCTTGGTACTATCCCGAGCCTAAATCAGCCGCAAGTAATATTGCTGGGTATATCGCTTTTTGGAAAGGCGTGCAAGTAACTGAGTAATCTGAGCTTACTCAGATTTTTGGACCACTTTTCGATGCTGCATGGGACTGATTGGGGCGCAGGCTCGATTTTTACCAAGGTAATTTTTCGCCTGAGTATGTCAGAAAACTTCCCGAATCTTCTTTGTTTACATTTGCCAGGACATTAAACATATCGCTCACGGCTTCTAGTGGATCTCTACCAATTTGTTGGCCCCGAAAAGGTTGCGACAATCCAGACTTAACAGTGCCAGGGTGAAGGGCAATCAAGGCAATATTAGGCTTTGTTCTTGCAAATTCAATAGAGGCTGTTTTCAAGATCATATTTAGTGCAGCTTTAGATGCTCTATAGCTATACCAGCCACCGAGGCGGTTATCTTCAATGCTGCCTACCTTGGCGGAGAGTGTTGCCATGACTCCATGCTTTGGATCTAAGAGTTTTGAGAAGTGCTTTATTGTTAAAGCGGGACCAATGGTATTGGTGTTGAACATTTCGCTTAATTGAGTCTGGTTTAAATCATCCAGTTTCTTTTCGGGCATCCATTGTTCAGAGTGCAAGACTCCAATCGTATTAATGATTAATTGAAAAGGCCCTAACTCAGCCAAACTCTTTGCGGATGCTTCAATAGTCTCAGGATGATGGTAGTCAATTGCATGAGAGGAATTGCGATGAATGCCAATTACCTTGTTGCACGATGGGAGATCTTCTAGAAGTTTCACAAAATGCGATCCAATAGTGCCCGATGCTCCAATGACAAGGGCGCTGAATGGATTTGGAAGTAAGCTCATAAAAACCTTTTAAACCGTTAATTAAGTTCAGTGTATTCAAGAGACTTTAGCGCAGTTCGACTAAGTAGGTACGCATCAAGCTTAGTCTTGTCACCACTTTATCCATTAGCTTGCTATGCTTAGGGTTGTTTGCATATCTGGGATGTAGCAAGTGAATATCAATTCTGATTACAGCAAGAGAGTAGTTATAAACCACCATGATTTACCTTGGGTGTCTAGTCCTGAGCAGGGGGTTGAAAGACGCATGCTCGATCGCATAGGTGATGAGGTAGCAAAGGCAACTTCTATTGTGCGTTATCAGCCTGGAACCCAATTTAAAACTCACACCCATGAATTTGGTGAGGAGATCTTGGTCTTAGATGGAGTCTTTAGTGATGAGTCGGGCGACTATTCTGCCGGCACCTATCTAATGAATCCGCCAGGATCCTCCCATGCTCCATTTAGCAAGACTGGTTGCACTCTTTTTGTGAAGTTACGACATCTTGGTCCAGATCAAGTGGAGCGAGAGGTCATCGATACCAAAACTGCCCCTTGGTACCAAGGTATGGTCCCAGGTCTTCATGTAATGCCGCTAATGCTGCAGGGTAGTGGCTCAACCTTGGTTCGTTGGGCGCCCCAAACGTATTTCAATCCTCATAAACATTATGGTGGCGAAGAAATCTTTGTAGTTGATGGGGTATTTGAGGATGAGCATGGGCGCTATCCAGCTGGCTCATGGATAAGAAGTCCTCATATGAGCCTGCATCAGCCATTTAGCAAAGAGGGCTGCACCATCTTTGTAAAGACAGGGCATTTGCTTGAGGGTGGTGATAGCCAGCAAGCTGCTTACTATCGCTAATTCAGCTTTTTTACTACGCTTATGGGCTAGGATAAATCTGGTGAGATAAATACTGACCATTCTTATTTACCTTTACTAAGACCATATCCCCCACGTTGACTACTTTTCCTGTATAGGCCTGTATATTGACGTGGTGAGTCACCAGAATCAGTGGTGCTTTGTTAGTGTTATTGAGTTTGGATTGAATTAATTTCTCTAGTTCTTTGGTTTGCTGTTTTTCAAGACTCATATCATCGAAGAATGAACCAAGGGCTGGGGAGATCTGTACAGATCCTTTATTGAGTAGTTTGGCTGTATCTATACAGCGGCACCATGGGCTGCTAATGATGTTTGCAGATGTAATCCCCTGTTTGTTTAGCCACCCCCCTATAAGGACCGCCTGTTTTTTCCCATAGTCCCCAAGATTTCTTTGGGTGGAACATTTATCTAGTTGGTAGCCTGCAGGGTCGCCATAGCCAGGAGCATCTGCATGCCGCATGAGCAGAACATGCTGACCATCATTTAAATCGCTAGCTAAATTAGCGCTTGCCGACAGAGGAAAAAGACTCAATGTAATGCTCGCCACTGTAGAGATCAGGATGTTGATCAATTTCATAGCTGATGTCCTGTTGAGTTTATGCATTGAATAAAGCCTAGCTTCTCAATTTTGATAAGGCTTCCTGGTCAAGACTTAGTCTAACGCCAAGTGAACCAGAGTGTTTGTTAACGGGTGATTTTCTAAGGCTGATTTCTAGGGATTGGATCTGAGAGTAGCCAGCACAGACTGTAACAATCCTACTCATCAATCTTTCCTGAGTTTCATAATGACAATCACTAGCTAGCCTCGTAATATCTAAGACTAGAGGATCATAATCAAAGACATGACTCATCTTATCCTCAGCAATTAGAACTAGATTCGAGTCAACCCAAAGGGTGAGATCCAGTAAATGACTATCGGGGATGATGTCACCAGTCTTGTATGTCCCAATCTGAGTTTCAATTTTGAGGTCACGTAATTCGATAGATGCTTTGCAAGACATAATGTGAGCCTTATGGATTTAATGCTGTTGCTGAAATATTTATTGCACTTGCTAATTGATAGCCACTTAACCAAGCTCCCTCAACTCTGCCGCCATTGAGCCAATCACCACATAGACTGAGTTTGCTATCTTTATTAAAAATACATCCCATTTCTGAATGGATTGCGCCGCTTGCATAACGCCAGCGATGGATAGCCATTTCAGCATTCATGCAATCTAAACCTAGTTTCTTTGCAGACTCTAAAATAAGCTGGCTAGCCTCTTCTTTATCAAGCTCAATCCATTGCTGACTCCATTGAGGGTTGGCATGTATAGTCCAGGTTTCTTGACCGGTACGCCCGGGCTTAGAATGATTTTTAGAGATCCAGCTGATGATTTCATTATTGATGAAGGCTGCATCAAAAGGCATATTGGCGTTCTCTGAAAGCCGCACGATCACTGTCCAGCAGCCTTGCATATTTACGCTAGAGCAAAGTGCTTCAATGGAGTGATCTACTGATTTGGTAAGTGCGCGGGCCTGAGGCGCAGGAATTGCCAGTACTAAATAATCAAAGGATTGGGCAATGTCGCCACTCTCTAAGCTATGGAGAATCCATTTCCCATGTTGTTGATAAATTTTATCGATGGTCTGATTACATTCAATCGATAACTTATCGGCTAAATATTTCCCAGGTGAGTTCATGGCAGGAACGCCTACATAACGACTATCTTTGGAGTTGCTTTCATGCCATTGATTGGCTTTATATACATTTAAGCGAGGATGCCAGGCGGCTGCTACACCCGCCTTCATCCAAGTATTTAACACCTCAATAAATAGTGGATCTCTTGCTGTGAAATATTGAGCCCCATGATCTGCAGACCACCCATCACCATTACGAGTGCTCATACGACCGCTTGGTCCGCGACTCTTTTCATATACCTGGACTTGAAAGCCCAGAGCCTGCAATCTAGTCGCGCAGCTAAGACCTGCTATACCTGCACCAATAATAGCTACAGTAAATTTTGATGTAGGATCACTCATCACAAGTATTCATATTTCTAAATGTCAGATTAATACGTACTTCCGATACAGTTTTTGTTTTCAGCAATGCATGCTGCCAAAATTCTTGAGTGGGTGCATGCATGATCAAGGCGCTTCCATTGTCTAAAAAAAGCGATATGGTTTTCTTATCTTTTTTGTGGCGAAAGGCAAACTTCCGCCGTGCTCCTAGGCTCAGTGAGGCGATAGGGGAGTGAGGATTGAGTTCTTTTTCATCGTCGCTATGCCATCCCATGCCATCATTTCCGTCATGGTAGAGGTTTAGTAGGCAAGAATTAAAGCGAGTGTGTGATAGCTCCTCTATTCGGTCTTTAACTGATAAAAGCTCTGGGGTCCAGGCTTGGGGCTTCTTTTTAACTCCAGAGTAGGTGTAAGAGTGCTTTGGATCGCCAACCCAAGCTACCTTGCGGCGTGTAGTTATCGGCTTTCCAAACATGATGAGTCGATCCGGCTCCCATGTAAGTGATGATTGAAGTTGACCCATTAATTGAGCGGAGCTTTGCTCTGTATAGACCTTGGAATAGTAGTGAGCGGATCCATTCATTGGCAATAGATTCCAAGCGCCGTCACTGAAAGGCGTGTCAAATAATGTACTTTGCATCATTTACCAATTTCAAGGTCAAGCGCTAGTGTCATAAAAACCCTAGAATAGTCTTAATCTCAATTTCTTGAAAAGGCGGGCTTATGAAGACCCCAGACAAACGTTGTTGCGGTTCAGGCGTATGCATTATTAATGATGCGGGTGAGTGCTGGTGTGGGCAAGTTTGGGATGGCGAAAAAATGGCTGCCCCCAGTTTAAATTTACTAACCAAGTTAGAAAGTATTCAAGTATTGGATCCTAGCAAAGTTAAGTCGGGGTCTTAGGCTCAGTCTTTAAGCGGTTTTCTACATAGTCTGCATTAATAAGCCCAAGAGTGGCGACACTGCTTCTATTTACGATAGCCTAACCAAAAGATAGATAAAAGTAATTAGCTGAAATAGGTTGATCACAACACTTGCCCCATGCAACAGATGAAAACGACGGCTTTGCCCTTGATCTTTGGCTGCATTAATTTTTCCAGTCAAGTAAGAGAGGGTAAAGGCAAAGAGCAGGGCACAGATCGCTAGTAAGATTTTGCTGGTTCCATCGGGTGCTGTAAAAATACAGGCGGTAGTGATTAAGCCCAGGCAGGCATAGTATTTAGGAAAAAAGTTCCGGACATACTTGCTGGACCATTCGACTGGGAGCACCTTAAAAACAGTTGGTGCCACGACTACCGTAAAGAAAAGCATGATGCCAACCATGCCCGATAGTAGATAACTAGTAATCATGATGTTTTTCTAAATAAATTATCCATAAACTCTACGTAGTGAGTGTGCAGCCACCCCATCCTTAAGGGCCTCACGAATAGGTAAAGCAATCAAATTGATGCTCTTTTTGACTGTTAAGCGTTCAAAAAAGCTGGGGGTTGGTCTATTAATAAAGGGGTAGACCCAGTCTGGAAGATTGAGATAACCAGCACGACTAATGAGTTTTATAAAAGGCTTAGCAGCGAGCTTGCTTGGAAAGCTCTCAAGTAAGTCGAGAATACTTTTTGCGCGATCTCCAAAATAAAGCTCAGAAATATAAGCTTTGATGGACTCATTTGTGAGGTTATAAGTGCTAGGCAAATCTTTGGCACCCATTCTGTCGCCAAGGGACTTCATTTCATGAAAGTACTGATCTTTTTCCTGCAGGCTTAATTTTTCTTTTCGATAGTCTTCGAATGCCTGCATAAAACTCCGTGTTTCAGTGAGATGAACCCAAGCCAGAAGATGGGGATCCGTGGCTGAATAGGGATTTCCAAACTCATCAAAACCACTAATCCTAGTGTGAATTTGATTGACCTTACTAATGATCTTGTCGGCCATCTCAGTAGGGCCATAGGTAGTAGCTGCAATAAAGAATGCTGTTCTACCTAGCCTGCCTTTGAGATCCTCTCTAAAACTGGAGTGATCCCAAACCCCAGCCAATGCCTGAGGATGAAGTGCTTGCAAAATCAACGAGCTAATTCCACCAATCATCATCGAAATAAAGTCTGCATGTACTTTCCAGGCGATAGATTCCGGGCCAAAGAGACCGCGATCACCCGGTGGCGTCAGAAAAGCGATTGGGGGCCCACTACCCCCCACCATTTCTCGAATCGTTTTACGAATAAGCTCATCAAGCATGGGTTTAGTGCAACTTCAGGCTTCTTAAATCATCATCTTCAATAATTTCTGTAACCAGATCCAGTCTGATTCTCGGATTGGTCTGTGCTAATAAGTGGTTTTTTTGGGCCAAGGAGATTGGCAGGAGTTCTGCAAGGCGATTAGAAACCCAACCGCAGTCATCGACTTTAAAAGGCTGCTTAAATGGAGCCTCCCCCAAAAGATCCTCGCTTTGAATCACTGAAATGATTTCATTTAATAAGTGAGCTACCTTCTGGTGCTCTTCAGGAATTGGAGTAATGGGGTCGTTTTCCAGCAGTTCTACTTCACCAATCCATAGACCACTAGGTTCTTGTTGGCTACTAAGGAGTTTAAAGCGCTGCGTACCAAATGATTTGGTCATGTATAAGGCGGGCTGAACAGGATCAAAATCTTCAATTTGGGCTAGAGTTCCAATTTGAGAAAAATTTAAAGATGGATCATCTTCATCATCCAGGCTTTTCATAATGCTGATAACACCAAACTCGGTTTTTTCACGTAAGCATGCCTTAATCATGTCGAGGTATCGCGCCTCAAAGATCTTGAGGGCAATCACTCCATCGGGGAAGAGTACGGTTCCCAGTGGAAATAGCGGTATTTTTCGGAGAGAAAGGTCAGAATTAGTCATGTATTCAATTTAATGGATTTCAATTATTTCTGCTGACGTCTATCCCACGCTAAGTGATCCTCCACTTTTATCTGGACTCAGCAATAAAAGACGTTTCCGATTACATTCAAGGTTCACCAATAGGAGATCAATATGATCCAAAAACTTCGCATCAAGCTCGCGCGCTGGATTCTGGGGAAGTATTGCCCTTGCTATCAAATGGGTTACCACACGATGGTTGATTTTCAGCAACGAAGCGCTGATCAGTTGGCTAAAGCCCAAGAGCGCAGTAAAAATTAATGAGCTAGCCCCTTATTTTCTTAAGTATGAAACGTTGGCAAATGCGCAGAAATTGCGCCTTGACTCCCAAACAGCTTCTAAAGTTTTATATTGTGCTGGTCTGCCTTTCAGTGACCGTTGCAACAGGCTTCTTTTTGGCGGGGGTATGGGTCATTCTCATTTTTACAGCTTTAGAGCTCAGTGCGGTAACGCTAGGATTTTTAATCTACTGTAGACATGCGCTTGATTGCGAAACCATTGAAATCGATGGCAAACGTTTGATTGTGAAAAAATTTATTGGCTACAAAGAGAATGTGTATGAATTTAATACGCAATGGGCAAAAATAGAGCCGCCAGTCGATTCTTCAAAGGTATTTCATATAAGCCAATCCAACCAACGCGTGGAGATCGGTCAGTTTTTGAGGCGTGAGCAACAAATACCTTTAATTGCCTCTGTTCGAGTTCACTTGGGATAATTGGCGAGCGCTCAAGCGCCACGCCACTACGGCGCTACAAAATAATTGGATGGCCAGCAATAAGATCACTAGAGTATTTAAGATTTGGAAGTAGTTTGCAAAAGGTGAGAGCATGACTGGCATGCCATCTACTAGCGCAGTTTCTCGTAAGTAATCCATGCGCGGTATTAGAAGAAAGCTTACTGCCGCAACTGCCATCATGAATATTAGCGCAGGAAGACGGACGTTTTTAAGTGGGGCTGAACCCCTTTTGATGAGGATGTTAGCAATACTTAAGATTGCGAATGCACACCCTAAAAAATAGTATGAAAGATGCTGTACTACTATGTGCGCTACCATACCTGCCGCTTGAGAATCATGGATTAGTGCAAAGGCTGCAAAGCAGCTTGCGATTTGAGTAATCATTCCGCCGGTCAAAATGTAGGCAAGAAAGCTCAGAAGCCGATAGGTAAGGGGGTGCTGGGGTCTAATTACTTCAACCATAAGTTGTATAGGGTTAATTAATGCGCTGCAGCACATTCTTGGAATCAGTTTCATACTAGCTCTAATCTAACTTTTATGCCGAAAGCCCCCCATGGAAGTCACCAGAGCAGTCAGAGTAGCTCTTAATACCCTTGTCGATATTGCGAGCCACTCTGTTAATGGGCAGCTTGTCCCCGCTCCAGAGATAGCAAAAAGACAGCGTATATCGATCAGTCGTATCGAGCTGTTATTGCGTCCACTCAGAGAGTCAGGTCTTGTTGTTGCCGTTAAAGGGCGAACCGGTGGATATCAGCTTTCAAAAGATCCTAGAATTATCACTATCAAGGATATTGTTCTGGCAATGAACCAAATTAAGAAGAAAAAAGTTGAAGTATCAGATATTGCTAAAGAGTTATATCAATCGCTGGAGACTTATATGATGAGCTGTATCTCCAATGTGACCTTATCCACCGCAATCAAAGATTACATTCCGCGTTTCAGTGAGGCACAGACTGCACCTGAGCGTAAATCTTATTTGCCAATAGAAAAGCAGAACACTATCAAGCAAGCAAGAAAGAAAAAAGGGGAAGCTCAGAAGGCTCTTAAAACGACATTTAAAAAAATAGAGGATACGCCTCGTGGCCCAAACTCCATTTTCAGCTTTGCTGATTATTTAAATAGAGGTTCGTCCGCAAACTAACCAGAAATCATGTTGCTAGCGTGAATGACAAGCTTAACCCTTACCCAGATTTAGCTTTTGTTGATATTGAAACGACCGGTTCTCATTTTGATCGTGATCGTATTACCGAAATTGGCATTAAAACCTTAGCGGGCAATGATCTTCAGGTATGGGAAAGGTTGATTGATCCCCAAACCTATATCCCCCTTAATATTCAGAGGCTAACTGGTATATCCCCGGCAATGGTGAAAGGGCAGCCTTGTTTTTCTGAGATTGCGCAAGAATTAAAAAAAGAGCTAGAGGGAAAAATATTTATCGCTCACAACGCTCGCTTTGATTATGGTTTTATCAAGGCCTCCTTTAAGAGGATGGGTATTGACTTTAAGCCGAAAGTTTTATGCACCGTTAAGCTGTCTCGATTGTTATTTCCAGATCAGCCGCGTCATAATCTCGATACCATCATCAGTGCACATGGACTAAAAGTAAGTGCTAGGCATCGCGCATTAGGGGATGCTGACCTATTGCTTCAATTTTGGCGTGTGTGTGAGTCAAAGTTTGGCCAGGCAAAATTAAATGAAGTCATAAACCAGCTTATTGGTAATACCAGCCTTCCCTCCAATATAGATCAGAATTTAATTGATTCCATACCTGTTGGCCCGGGTTGCTATATCTTTTATGGTGACAACAAGACCCCTCTTTATATTGGTAAAAGCATTTCCTTGCGAAGCAGGGTGATGGGGCATTTTCAGGGAGCCTTAACGCAGCGTAAAGAAATGAAGCTTTCATTACAAGTGCGTGATATTGATTGGATCGAAACTAGCGGGGAGCTGGGTGCTTTAATTTTGGAGTCAAAGTTAATAAAAGAGCGAATGCCCTCTATGAATATCAAGCTACGTAGATCTAAGGATCTATGTGCATGGAGCTTAGTCGAAGATTCTTGTGGCGTGCTTATACCTACCTTAGTTACTCACCATCATCTCGCCCCGGGTTTACAAGAAAATCTTTATGGTTTGTTTTACAGCAAGCGAGAAGCACACTCTTATTTAAAAGCCATTGCTAAAAAATTTCATCTATGCGAGGCATTGCTTGGTCTAGAGAAGCGTATTGAAGGCAAGCCCTGCTTTGGGTATCAGGTCAAACAATGTGGTGGCGCATGCCTAAATCTAACGCCTATTGTCTTGCATAACCTGCAACTAAAGACTGCGCTGGAGCTCTTTAGGGTGCAAGTGTGGCCTTATTCTGGGGCTATTGCTATTCAGGAAGGCGGCGAAATGATTGTGCTGGATAAGTGGTGCTACTTAGGGACCGCCATTAATCAAGATGAGCTCTATGAATTGGCTGAATCTGGAGACGCTGAGTTTGATCTTGATATTTATAAGATCGTTAAAAAAGCACTCTCAGGGCCCTATAAGAATCAAGTGATTCCACTCGGTATGCAATAAATGACGACTGCAATCTATTGGTTTAGAAATGATCTCCGCCTAGAAGATAACCCCTCCTTCATGCAGGCGTGTAAGGCAGTCGACCAGCTTCTTCCGGTCTATGTTCATCCGCCTAACCTAGAACGAGAGACTCTATGGAGATTTCCAAGAGTAGGAGAGCATCGCAAGCTATTTTTGGGCCAGTCTCTACAGGAATTACGCAGCGAGCTTCGAGACTTGGGATCCGACTTAGTTGAAGTATCTGGTGATGTCTTAGGCATGTTTGAGAAATTCAGAGCGCAGATTAATGCAGATGTTATTTATTGTGAGCAAATTCAAGCGCCGGAAGAGTTAGAGCAAGTGGCGCTATTAAAAAATGCTGGTTTCAAGATGAATCCAATCTGGCAATCTAGTATGTTGGATTTTCAGTCCCTACCATTTCAAATGCAGGATATGCCGGATGTATTTACCCAATTTCGTCAGCAGATTGAAAAAAATCAATTCAGATTTGCCTATCCTGTAGATCCTCTCAAGAGTATTCCTCCATTGCCTGCTATTGAGATTTCCTCTGCTGAATCGCTCGGCAGAAATACAATATCTACTAGTGGCAAGTTTCAGGGGGGAGAGCGGAGCGCACATACTCATATCCAGCAATATTTTGAGCGCCGTCTTCCCGATACTTATAAACAAACACGCAATCAGCTGATTGGCATGGATTACTCCAGTAAATTTTCTCCATGGCTAGCGCTGGGTTGTTGTTCGGCGAGATCCATTGCAAAACAGTTATCGGAGTATGAAATTTGCTATGGTGAAAACGATGGAACCTACTGGCTGTGGTTTGAATTACTCTGGAGAGACTACTTCCGGTTTCTGCACTTTAAGTATGGCAAAAAACTGTATTCCCCAAAAGGTTTGAGTAAGCATTTGGGCAATGAGTTTGATAGTGAGCATTTCTTAAAATGGTCGTCTGGCAATACCGGAGAATCACTAATTGATGCCGGCATGCGTGAATTGAAAAACACGGGCTACCTATCCAATCGTATGCGTCAAATCGTGGCAAGTTATTGGATTTATGACTTGAAGGGTGATTGGCAGGCGGGTGCTGCTTGGTTTGAGTCTCAATTAATTGACTACGACGTTTATAGCAATCAAGGTAATTGGTTATATATTGCTGGCAAAGGAACAGATCCTAGAGGGGGGAGACCTTTTAATGTGGCTAAGCAAACCCAAGAGCATGATCCTCGTGATGTATATCGCCAAATGTGGCTGACTTAGCGTTTAAAGACATTCTGCGGAATAGCGTTGCGATGGATAATGGTGATCACATCATTTTTTGCGCTATTTTGGAATAATCGTCATGGAAATTAAGGTCAACTTTCTCGATAAGCTTCGCCTAGAAGCAAAGTTCGATGACTTCACTGTAATTGCTGATCAACCAATTCGATACAAGGGTGATGGATCTGCTCCGGGGCCATTTGATTATTTCTTGGCTTCATCTGCTTTATGTGCAGCTTATTTTGTAAAGTTGTACTGTGATACCCGCAATATATCTACTGAAAACATCCGTCTTTCACAAAATAATATTGTTGATCCAGAAAATCGTTACCAGCAAATCTTTAAGATCCAAGTCGAATTGCCAGAGGATATTTCTGCAACTGATCGACAGGGCATCTTGCGCTCTATTGAGCGTTGTTCAGTAAAAAAGGTAGTGCAGGCAGGACCAGAGTTTGTCATTGAGGAGGTTAAAAACTTAGATGCAGATGCGCAGACCCTGCTGACCTTAAAGCCGGCTTCTGATGTGAGTACCTTTATTCCCGGCAAAGATCTGCCGCTAGAGCAAACGATTGCCAATATGTCAGGTCTCTTGGCCAACCTAGGAATAAAGATCGAAATTGCCTCGTGGCGCAACCTGATTCCCAATGTTTGGTCATTGCATATTCGTGATGCGCACTCCCCAATGTGTTTTACCAATGGAAAGGGCTCTACGAAGGAAAGTGCTTTAGCTTCTGCTTTGGGTGAGTACATTGAACGACTAAGCAATAACCATTTCTATGCAGGTGCATTCTGGGGTGAGGATATTGCTAACGCTGCGTTTGTTCATTATCCAAATGAGCGGTGGTTCAAGTCTGGCAAGAAAGATGCGTTGCCGACAGAAATTTTAGATGAGTACTGCCTAAATATTTATAACCCAGATGGGGAGTTGTGCGCTTCACATCTGGTAGATACTAATTCTGGAAATTTGGAGCGCGGAATTTGTTCGCTGCCTTATGTGCGCCAATCCGATGGTGAAATAGTTTATTTCCCATCAAACCTGATTGAAAATTTGTTCGTAAGTAATGGTATGAGTGCTGGTAATACCTTAGCCGAAGCTCAGGTTCAGTGCTTATCAGAGATTTTTGAGCGAGCAGTAAAGCGTGAAATTCTGGAAGGTGAAATTGCATTGCCAGATGTACCACAGGAGGTCCTCTCAAAGTACCCCAGTATTTTGGCTGGCATTCAGAGTCTGGAGGAACAGGGCTTCCCCGTACTGGTAAAGGATGCCTCTTTGGGTGGGGTTTATCCAGTGATGTGCGTAACTTTGATGAATCCACGAACTGGTGGGGTATTTGCTTCCTTTGGTGCGCATCCAAGTCTTGAGGTTGCGCTAGAGAGAAGCTTAACTGAGTTATTGCAAGGGCGTAGCTTGGAGGGTTTAAATGATTTGCCCCCGCCCACTTTTGCTAGCGAAGCAGTGACTGAACCCAATAATTTTGTAGAGCACTTCATCGATTCTAGTGGCATCGTATCTTGGCGCTTCTTCAGTGCTAAATCAAATTATGAATTTGTGGAATGGGATTTTTCTGGTGACGGTGAAAATTCTAATGCCCAGGAGGCTGAAGCTTTGTTTGGCATTCTGAAGGATATTGGTAAAAAATCGTATATGGCGGTATATGACGAGTTGGGTGCCATCGCCTGTCGAATCTTAGTGCCTGGGTATTCAGAGATTTATCCGATTGAAGATCTCGTCTGGGATAACACCAATAAGTCTCTGCTGTTCCGCGAAGACATTCTCAATTTGTCTCAATTAGATGATGTTGGCCTAGCTGCACTCTTGGATCGTTTAGAGAATAACGAGCTAGATGAGTATGGCGACATTGCCACACTGATTGGTATTGAGTTTGATGAAAATACAGTCTGGGGTCAGCTCACTGTGCTTGAGTTGAAGTTGCTGATTCAGTTAGCGCTAAAGCAATTTGAAGAGGCGCATGAGCTAATAGGTGCTTTTCTTCAGTACAACGACAATACTGCCGATCGAAAATTGTTTTATCAAGCTCTTGATGCCTACCTTGAGGTGTTCCTAGATGATGAATTAGAGCTATCAGACTATATAGTCAACTTCCGTCGCATGTTCGGTGATGCTAGGATGGAAGCTGTTTTAGGGTCAATCGATGGGAGCGTTCGTTTTTATGGTTTAACGCCAACCAATATGAAGCTTGAGGGTCTTGATAGGCATCATCGCTTGATGGATAGTTATCGAAAATTACATAAGGCACGAGCCAGCAGCGCAACATTTAAATAAAGCTAAGGAATGCAAGAGGAATTTGAATGAAGACATTCACTGCGGCTGAGGCAATTACTTCGCGTATGCCGGAAGGGCATTTATAAAAGAAGCCATCTCAAAAGAGGCCATCCTAAAGTTACTTAATATATCTGCGCGGGCTCCCTCGGGCACGAATACTCAGACTGCCATCAATTGGCGCTAAAGAGGATGAGATGCTTGTGTGCGTTATGGCACTGGGATATGCCGACAAAAGCGAAATAGTAAACAGCTTTCATACCCCCCGGAGTGAGTGCTGAAGAATTTGCTACCTGGGTAAAGTGACAGGGTCCAACCCGCTATTTCTAATGATTTTTAGAAGCTTCTGCCCAATCCCTTATAAATTTTATGGATTAAAGCTGGGTTATATTTTTCAATAAACCTCATTTAAAGGCTTTAAATAGGGTTTTTGGAAATATTTGTTGCTTTGCAATAAAAAAACCTTGCATTTCTAAAATAGCGATTTTAGAATGGTGCATTGCAATAAAAAACCCACACATTTACTTAAAGATAGGATTAATCATGTTCCAAAACCAATTAAACGATCAGTTCGCAGCCGCACAAGCTAAAGCAATCGAAACAGCTAAACATTTAGCACAAGTTGCTGTTGAAAGCGCTCAAGAATTAGCTGAAATCAATCAAGCTGCTGCTAAAGATGCTTTAGCTGCTGCTCAAGATTCAAGCTCACAATTATTAGCAATCAAGGATCCACAGCAATTAGCTAAATTAGCTCAGCCAGAAGCTGCCCAAGAAGCTGTTAAATATGCCGCTGCTTACCAAGCTAAAGTTAGCAATGTAGTTCGTAACGGTAACAAAGAAGTGGCTCAAGTAGTTGACGCTTCTATTGATGACGCACGCGCTGAGTTGGTTAAGTTTGTTAAAGAAGCTACTAAGACAGCACCTGCTGGATCTGAGGCTTTTGTTTCTGCATTCAAAACTGCATTTGATTCTTCAATCCAACAATTCGACCAGGTTCGTGCAACTGCAACTGATGCATTTGCTAACTTCGAGAAGAGTGTTGATGCTGCATTGGCAAACATTCAAGGTCAAAACGTTGTTGCTAAGCCAGCTGCAAAAACTCGCAAAGCTGCTTAATTAGCTATCTAGTTAGTAGTTAATTTTGCTGTTAAAAAAGCCACCCTCGGGTGGCTTTTACTTTTCAGAATCTTTACCTCTTATTTAATCCAGGTAATAAAGTCTTCTTTAGACTTCCTCACTTTTTTCAAGTTGACTAACCAGTCCTCATCAGCCTTCCTGTAGCCCAGGGGTAGCATTACAACGCTGCGCAAACCCTTATCTTTGAGATTGAGGATTTCATCTAGCGCTGCTGCATCAAATCCCTCCATGGGAGTGGAGTCTACCTCTTCGTATGCGGCAGCGATTAGGGCTGTGCCTAGTCCAATATAAGCTTGCTTTGCAGCATGTGTGTAATTCGTTTCGGCATCTCTTGCTGTGTAGCTGCTCAGTAAATTTTGACGATAGATTTCGCCCGCCTCACTTTTAAAATTGCGTAACTTCTCGGTCATATCAAATGATTGGTTGATGCGTTCTGCAGTATAGGTATCCCAAGCGGCAAAAACGAGCAAGTGAGAAGAATCTACAACTTGTGTTTGGTCCCAGGAAATTGCTTTAATCTTTTCGCGAATAGATTTATTAGTGATCACCAGTACCTCATATGGCTGCAGTCCACTAGAGCTAGCAGTCAAACGAATAGCCTCCAGAATTTGTTCTACTTTTTCCTGTGGAACAGATCTTGTGGAATCCATTTTTTTGGTAGCGTAGCGCCATTGCAGTTTGTCAATCAAGCTCATTCATGTTCCTTGAGATTTAATAAAGTTACTAGATTGTTCAGTGTAATTTATATTGAGTTAATGCGCTAAATGGGCTCTTAGTTTTAATTCTTCTAAAGGGGTTAATATAAGCTTATTCAAACTCTACAAACTTCAATATGAATCAAATTGAAATTATTCGAGAAGTAAGTGACGTCATGGATGCTTTAGGAGTTGCAGTTGTATCTATAGGTGTTTTATGGGGGTTCTTCTGTTTTGCAAGGGGCTTAATTACTCAGACGGCAGATATTGCCTATAAATTCTTTCGTCTTCAAATTGTGCGCTCCCTTATTCTGGGGCTAGAAGTCCTGGTTGCGGGGGATGTCATTCGTACTGTAGCAATTAGTCCAACGTTGACTAGTGTGGCTGTATTGGGCGCCATCGTTTTAATCCGCTGTTTCTTGAGTTGGTCGCTAACTCTCGAGATTGATGGCCGCTGGCCTTGGCAAGCGCCGAGATCGGGTCAATCAGAATAACTGGTATTTTTCTGCGTAAAAAAGGGAGTCCTCAAGACTCCCTTTTGTTTAGCGGCCTAACGAATGCTTATGCAGCTACAGCTTCATGTGGCTCAGTAACAGATGAGCGTATTAGGTAATCAAATGCCCCAAGTGAAGCTTTAGCACCTTCGCCCATGGCAATAATGATTTGCTTATAAGGAACGGTAGTGCAGTCACCGGCAGCAAATACACCTGGTAAAGAGGTTTCACCTTTTGCATCAACAATCACTTCACCATGCTTTGAAAGATCAACGCTGCCTTTAAGCCAGTCAGTATTTGGTAACAACCCAATTTGTACAAAGATGCCTTCAAGCTCAATCGTATGCTCAGCATTGTTGGTACGGTCTTGATAGCGTAAGCCACTGACCTTGCCATCTGCGCCCAATACTTCTTTGGTGAGCGCACTCATAATGACAGTCACATTTGGCATACTAGCCATCTTCTTTTGCAATATCGCATCTGCGCGCAATTTGCTATCAAATTCAATTAAGGTTACGTGGCTAACGATACCCGCTAAATCGATGGCAGCCTCAACGCCGGAATTACCGCCACCAATCACAGCAACACGCTTGCCTTTGAATAAAGGGCCATCGCAGTGAGGGCAATAAGCAACGCCTTTGCCGCGATATTCTTGTTCGCCAGGGACATTCATTTCTCGCCAGCGGGCGCCGGTACTGATGATCACGGACTTGCTAGTAAGGACTGCACCATTAGCCAACTCCACTTCAAGACCATGATTCGTTTTGCGTAAAGCAGAGGCGCGCTGTAAGTTCATGATATCGACTTCATAGCTCTTCACGTGCTGCTCAAGCGCTTGAACTAATTTTGGACCCTCAGTCTCCTTAACGGAAATGAAGTTCTCAATACCCATGGTATCCATTACTTGACCGCCGAATTTCTCAGCAACAATGCCAGTGCGAATACCTTTGCGCGCAGCATAGATTGCTGCAGCCGCACCAGCAGGGCCGCCACCAATGACCAATACGTCAAATGGATCTTTGGCGGAGAGTTTTGCAGCCTCTTCCTTGGGGCTAGATGTGTCGAGTTTGGCAACAATTTCTTCGACACTCATGCGGCCTTGGCCAAATACCTCACCATTCAAGATCACTGTCGGCACAGCCATGATTTGGTGTTGATCTACCAAGCCTTGGTAAAGAGCGCCATCAATCATTTCATGAGTGACATTAGGATTGATGGCAGCCATCAAGTTCAAAGCCTGCACAACATCAGGACAATTATGGCAAGACAAGGAGATGAAGGTCTGAAAACTGAGTTTTGTATCAAGCTTGATAATGCGGTCAATCACTTCTTGCTCAACTTTTGCTGGGTAGCCACTAGCTTGCAGAATGGCTAAGATGAAGGAGGTCATCTCATGACCCATCGGTAAGCCAGCAAAAGTAATGCGCGCGACTTGATCGGTCTTGCTAACGGTAAAACTTGGAATGTGCTCACTCTTGCCGTCAGTTTTTACGATGATCTTGTCTGATTGCTCGGCTACTTCATTTAAGAGTTCAAGCATCTGTCCAGAGCTATCACTGCCATCGATACTAGCCACCAAAACAATGGGGCTAACGATCTTTTCAAAATAGATCTTCAACTGGGATTTGATATTGGTATCAAGCATGATGATTTCCTTGGGTATTTTTTAGGTGAGTCTATTGGGCAGGATCTTGTCCTCTCCAATAGACTCTCTTAAAGAGAGTCTATGGATTACTGGTTCTACTTAGATCTTGCCTACGAGATCCAAAGATGGAGTCAATGTTGCTGCGCCTTCTTTCCACTTAGCTGGGCAAACTTCGCCTGGATGTGCTGCTGTGTACTGAGCGGCCTTCAACTTACGTAAAGTTTCAGAAACGTCACGAGCGATTTCATTTGAATGAATTTCTGCTGTCTTAATGATGCCTTCTGGGTTGATGATGAATGTGCCACGCAATGCCAAACCTGCTTCAGGAATATGAACGCCGAATGCATTTGTCAAAGTGTGTGTTGGGTCGCCAACGAGTGGGAACTTTGCTTTACCAACAGCAGGAGATGTTTCATGCCAAACTTTGTGTGAGAAATGGGTATCAGTTGTTACGATATAAACCTCAGCACCCATTTTTTGGAATTCAGCATAGTTCTCGGCTGCATCTTCAATTTCTGTTGGGCAGTTAAAAGTAAATGCTGCTGGCATGAAAATCAAAACTGACCAATGACCCTTGAGGGTTTCATCAGTAACAGTTACAAACTTGCCATTGTGGAAAGCTTCGGTTTTGAAAGGTTGTACTGCAGTATTAATAATGGACATACTATGCTCCTAGTTTTGGTTAATCAATTTTGTTAGTAACTCCTGCAACTAGGTGAATTTTGAACCTCAGTTGTTTATTTGTCTAATGAATAAATTTGATATTTATGATCGAATTTTTAGATAATTGACTGTTAGGATGTTTTTGGGTGTTATGCGCTCTAGGTTTAACCCTCAATTGCGTTATTTAATACCGCTAAAGTCTATATAATCGCCCTAAAATTTGACATTAAAAATTCTTCGTCTACCCAATATCTAATTAACCCAATTATGAATAAGAAAATCATCCTTGCTTTTTTAATAGCTACATCTTCACTCTTGATGTCTGTAGGTGTTGCTCACGCAGATGAGAGTCTGTCCCCAATTCCCAAGATTTCTAATGAGTGGACTTTTGACGTTACGCCTTATGTCTGGGCCCCTAACATTAGCTCGACACTCAATTACAAAGGGCAATATCTTAATACTGCAGATGTCAGTATGAATAATGTGATTAGTAATCTGAAGTCTGGTGGAATGATTGCTGGAGAGGCTCATTACGGTAGTTGGGGCGTGATGGCTGATCTAGTTAGTGCTACTTTGCAAAAAACTGGTACTACGTCAGTCACTCCAGCGCCGGGTTATAACTTTAAGTTAGCGATGAAACCTACTATTCAGCAAACAATTTTGACTGGTGCTGCTACTTATAATTTATTAAACAATCAAAATGCTAATGTTGACGGCTTATTAGGGGTTCGCTGGATTAGCATCACAGCTACCCTGAACCTTGCGCTTGACGGTACAAATTATTCATTGAGCGACTACAAGACTGTAAGTACTGTTGATCCAATTGTAGGTTTTAAAGGGCGCTACCGCATTGCGGATTCAACTTGGTACGTTCCTTTTTACGCCGATATTGGCAGCGGTGGCGGTACAACTAACCTAACATGGCAGGCTTTGGCAGGCGTTGGTAAGACATTCGAGAAATGGGTTGATGTTGCCTTGGTTTATCGTGGCCTTTACTACGATATGAGCAGCTCAAAAACGAATGGTGCGGGTCTTCTGCAAAAGACAACCTTTCAAGGTCCGCAATTATCCGCAACATTTCACTTCTAATTTCGCTTTTTGAAAACCGCTATGAAATTCAATTTCAAAATTACCGCGGCTTCAATATTAGCTGTCGCATTTATAGACTCATCATTCTCTCAAGAAATTCCTGCGCGGGTAGGTACAGTGGCTTCTGAGAATTCAGGTGCCATCACTGTTTCTGCTAAACCAGGAGTTGATAGCGTTGATATTGCAAAGAAACTAGCAAACCCAATTGCCAATATGATTTCGGTACCACTGCAATATGAATTTAGTCGTGGCTTAGGAAGAAATCAGGGCGGATCAGAGCAGACTCTCCTGTTTCAGCCGGTAATGCCATTTAATTTGGGTGGCGGCGATACCTTTATCGTGCGTCCAATTGTTGCCGGTGTTCGAGAAGTAAGCATTCAAGGCCCTACAGGACAGCCCTATTCAGGTTACGGTATTGCCAGCGTCACCTTAGAATCTTTTTATGCGCCTAACACTAACTCATCTTGGATTTGGGGTGTTGGTCCTTACGCTCAATCTCCATCCGGTAATAGCGGACACTTTGGCTCTCAGCAAACGGGTGCCGGTGTGACTGGAGTGGTACTCAATCGTGAAGGCCCTTGGACCTACGGATTACTTGGTTACCAATCATGGAACATGGGCGGTAACCCAGCATTTGGCACGCAAAATAATTTGTATGGCCAACCTTTCGTTGCCTATACCAATAAAGAGGCGGTTACTTACACAGTCAATATGGAAGCTTTGTATAACTACGATTCACACCGTACTTCGAATCCGCTTTATGTTGGCGTCTCGAAGTTAATGGTGTTTGACGGCGTTCCTATTTCATTTGGTGCTGGCCCAATGTATTACGTTAGCAACACGCCTGGCGGCCCATCTGGTTGGGGTGCTCGCGCTACGGCAACCTTGGTCATTTTGAAGTAATTCGTTGCACCAGTGCTAACTTATAAAAAGATAGGAAGTCCATCATGAAACAAAAAATGTTTAAAAAAGTATTGGCTGCTTCGGTTTCAGTTACCTTAGCATTTGCACCATTGGCCGGCGAGGCCTGCACTAGCTTCTTGCTTAAAGGTAGCGACGGTGGTTATGTATATGGCCGTACGATGGAGTTTGGCTTACCCTTGAATTCGCAATTAACTACTATTCCAAGAGCTTATGCCCTCAAAGGAATTGGTGTTGATGGTAAATATGGTTCGGGCCTCAATTGGAATTCAAAATATGCAGTCACTGGCATGAATGCACTTGGCTTGCCTGAGTTTGTAGACGGCATGAATGAGAAAGGCCTCATTGGAGGCTTACTAAACTTTCCAAACAGCGCTGCATATCCAGCAGTTACTCAAGCAGATTCAGCTAACAGTATCAATTCAGTACAGGTACTCACTTATGTCCTGACAAGTTTTGCCACTGTTGATGAGGTTAAGGCTGGCTTACCGAAGATTCAAGTGAATGGCGCCAAGTTGGCTGTTTATGGCAATCGGACTCCTCCAGTTCACTATACATTCCATGACGGCAATGGAAAAAGTATTGTGGTTGAGTACTCCAAAAATGGATTATCTATTTACGACAATCCGACTACTGTGTTGACTAATGATCCTCCATTTCAGGATCACCTCAATAGCATTGGTAACTACTCCAATCTCTCTAAGGTGGAGAAGCCACCGCTGGTAATTAATGGCGCTACCTATGCAGCTCCAAGTTCTGGCAACGGATTGCATGGTCTGCCTGGCGATTTCTTGAGCCCGAGCCGTTTCATTCGCGCACTATTTTTATCCAACTCAGTACCAACAAACCTTACAAATGCGCAGATGGATGGTGCTGCGTGGCATATCCTCGGAAGCTTTGATATTCCTCCTGGATCAGTCACTTTGCCGGCTAGTAATCCCTATGGTGGCGGCACTGGTGGATATGAAGTGACTGAATGGACTATTGTGGCGAACAATAAAACCATGTTCTACAACGTCAAGATGTTTGAAAATAATAATATCTATACATTCGATCTGAAAAAAATGGATGTGAATGCTAAAGAAATAAAGTACGTTAAATTAGCTCAGCCAAAAGTTTTGGTTCCAATGAATTAATTGAATTCAGTTTGGTTATTTAATATTGAAAGAGGCTCGCTTGTCGAGCTTCTTTTTTTAATCGATCGATGCTCTCTTATTATTTAAAAAATGAGTCATCAATCGTAAATGAAGTTAAATAGAGGTCCCCAGTGAATCTAAAATCTAAAATTATTTATGCAGGTGTACTGGGTCTTTTCTCTAGCCTAGCATCAGCGGTTCAGTTGCTTGATCCACCATCAACCCCTAAGGTCACCAATATTACGGTCTTTGTGGCAAAAAAAATTGTCACGATGGATCCAGCCATTCCGCATGCAACTGCTGTGGCTATTGCTGATGGTCGTATTTTGTCTGTAGGCTCTTTGGAGGATATGAAGCCTTGGACAAGCAAGTACCCAACAATCATTAATAAAGATTTTGCTAACAAAGTCATGTGTCCAGGCTTTATTGAGCCACATGCACACCCCTTGTTGGGCGGTATTTTATTTAATAAGCCACTGCTGACGCCTTCACCAATGCCAAATCCATGGGGGCCAGCATTTCCTGGGGTTGCTAATTTACAGTCAGCCATGGCACAGCTCAAAAAATACTCTGATGACATCAAAGACCCAAATCAGACTTTATTGGCATGGGGTTTTGATGTGGTAGCCATGGGAAAGATGCCTGATCGCCAACTTTTAGATCAAGCTTCCAGTACTAGACCAATCATTGTATGGGATGCTTCTGGCCATGATATGTATGTCAACAGTGCTTTCATCAAGTCCTACGGTATCACGCCTGAGAAGGTGAAGAATGTGAAGGGTGCAGGTCTTGATAAGGATGGCCAATTAAATGGTCAATTTTTAGAAATACCTGCGGTCACTTATATTTTAGGGGTTGCTGGTAAAGACGTTCTTAACCCAAGTGAAATTCCTACCGACTACTTATATATGAGTGATCTGATGCAACAGGGCGGAATTACTACATCTGGTGATTTAGCGTTTGGCACCTTGAATATTGAGACAGAGTTAAAAATTGCCAAGGCATTTAGTCAATCAGCGTCCGGTTCTTTACGTATTGTTCCAGTTGTTTACTCAGACCCATTTATTCAGAAGTATGGAGATAATGCTATTGCTGAAGCTCAAGCTCTGAAGCAACAAGATAATGACCGTTTAATTTTCCAGGGCGTGAAGTTCTATAGCGATGGTGGTTACTTGCCAGAAACGATGCGCATGGAGCACCCAGGCTATACCGACGGCAGTCTAGGTTCATCAAACTATCAGTCTGCACAAGACTTTGCTGCTGCTATGAAGCCATGGTGGGATGCGGGATACCATATTCACATTCACAGCAATGGCGATATCGGAAATCAAAATTCCATCAATGCCTTACAGCTAATGCTGGATGCTAAGCCACGTTTTGATCATCGTTACACAATCAATCACTTTGGCATTCCATCAACTGCAATGGTAATGAAAATCAAGACCCTCGGCGCAGTAGTCAGCGCCAATATTTCTTATATATCAGAGCGAGCTAAATTAGAGTACCCGGCATTAGGCATGGATCGCGTGTCTTATGCAACTCGACTTGGAACTTTAGTTCGTAGCGGCATCGTTACTTCAATTCATTCGGATGCTCCTGTATCTGCACCAGTGCCACTAAAAGAAGCATGGACCGCAGTGACTCGCAAAGACGTTTATAAGGATGGCAAGGTATGGGCCCCAGCTGAGGCAGTAACCGCTGCTGATGCAATGAAGATGATTACCATTAATGCCGCTTATACATTGGGAGTTGAAGATAAGGTCGGCAGTATTGAAGCTGGAAAGTTTGCAGACTTTGCAGTCTTAGACGCTGATCCACAAACTGTGTCTGTAAATAAGATTAAAGATATTGGGGTATACGCAACGGTATTGGGTGGCAAGGTCATTCCAGTTACAGAAACCAAGAAGCCTAGACCTTTGGAGTAATGCTCTTGAGGATGGCGGCATAAAAAAAGCCAACCCTCAGTTAGCTTTTAATTTGTTGTGATTCGCAGTGAATATAGGTTAATTTAAGGCTACCACTCCAGAAATGAGATTGATACCCAACGCCAGTAATGAAGTATTAAATACAAATCCTGTCATACCTTGAATCATGACCAAGAAACGCATTCTGGAACTGGCAATATTGACATCGGCAGTTTGGCAAGTCATACCAATCACGATTGAGAAGTACATAAAGTCTATATAGCTAGGCCTTAATTTTAAGGCGAAAATTAATGGAGCTTCTTTGGATTTTTCTAATTCTTGGTAGTAGACATGCGCATAGTGCAGGGCAAAGGCAGTATGAACATAAAACCAAGAAATAATGTAGGTTGCTAGCACTAGCCCAACATGACGAATAGCAAGATGGAGGGGGAGTGTCCTGATATCTGCAAGCATGATCACAATCGTGACTAAACTGGCCACTGATGCAAGTACGATAACCAATAGAATCATCGCCGCCCCATCATCCTCTTTCTTGGAAAGAGCCAACATGTTTACTTGGGTCGAGAAATACATCATGATGTAAGTCAGGATAAGGTAAAGACCGCCTGCCAGTATCCAAGACAGGGCCAAGTGGACTATTGGGCTTATTGCTGTCGGAATCAAAAAATAGGAGCCAAACCCAGTAATCAAAACAATGGCTAGTCTATGAATAGCGCCTATTTGATGCCAGTACTGTGTCCAGGGGGATACTTTCATATTGACTCTAGTATGCACTTAAAATAGAGGGCGTTACTCGCCGACTCATCGTTTACCAAGATAGATTTGTAGTGGACAATACTGATAATGTTAATCAATAAGAGGGTTTTAAAGTGCGGTCAAATATCAAAAGTTGGAGCCTAGTAGTTGGCACACTCATTATTTTGGCTGCCTGTGTTATTTCTTATGTCTTGACTAAGCCTGCTGAGGCTGATGTATCGACCCTATTGATTCCCATTG
The DNA here is from genome assembly GCA_947380285.1 of Burkholderiaceae bacterium. The sequence goes on from CANCQD010000001.1 coordinate 63,668, forward strand.
CTATTCAAACTGTATAAATGAATTTAATCATGACTATTACCTATAAATCTTTTTCAAGACATGTCGCCTTAGCTTTACTTGTCACCGCATTTTTAGCTGGCTGCCAATCTACTGGGCAAGACGGCAAACCGCTTACCCCGGCAGAAATTATGCAAAAGCGTGACGCTACCTTAAAAATGTCTACGACTGGTCTTGATGCCTTGATCAAGCAGAATCCCGCTGTTCAAAAGGAGATTGATCAAGCCGCTGGCTATGCAGTCTTTACAACCACCAATGTCAATATTGTTTTGATATTGGTGGCTCGAGGTGAAGGCGTATTGTTTGATAAACGACGTAAAGATCCCATATTTATGCAGGCACTTAAAACCGGCGAGGGTCTAGGGGCTGGTTACCAAGACCAATACCAAGTTGCGATCTTTAAAACTCCTGGTGCAATCGATCAGTTTTTATTGACTTCAATTGATGGTAGGCGTGGTGGTATTGACGTAGATGCCAATTACTCAGCTGGGTCTGGTGGAACCATTCGTTCGTTTAATCCTGAAATCACTTTTTACACTGTTGGACTATCAGGATATGACTTGCAAGCCAATTATGGCGGCACCCTCTACCTAGTCGATCAGCAACTCAATAGCCCTGCAATCCTAGATAGCCTGCCAAAGAAGAAGCCGGATACTAAATAAAACAAGTGAAGTAAGGCAAGAAGATGGATCAAAGCCACGTCGATTCATGGTGGTTTTAAGCCCCCGCTAGCAATAGCTGGGGTTTTTCTTTTTGAGAGGGCTCATCTACTGGTATTTCTCTATGGCAACCCTTCTTAACGAGAGTAGATTAATGAGTGACTACACCCATCTGAAAGGCTGATATGAGCAAGAAATCATTGGATATGAATGCAATACCAGGGCAACAAAGAGCAATTGATGCGACTAAAGCTGCTGGGCGTGTAGCAATTGAAAGCGCTCAGGCAATTGCGCAAATTAATCAGCGGGCTACCCAAGAATTGGCCGCCATGATCCAGAAGCGAGTATCTGAGTTGATGAAAACCCAAAATCCTCGCTCTACTTTTGAGTATGTTCATGCTGAGGTCTTGCAAGATGCCGCAAAAGAGATCTCTCAATATCATAATCAATTACTGCAGGTCCTTAAAAGTGGCAACCAAGAGTTGGCTTATATAGCTGAGACCATGATTCAAGAATCTAAAGCGGATTTCATTCACTTTGTGAATGATGCTACCGATAATGCACCGCTTGGTAGCGAAGCTTATATATCTGTATTTAAAACTTCATTTAACAACGCTTTGCAGAATTTTGAAATGATTCGCGCTGCAATGGCAGACTCGTTTACCAATTTTGAGAAGAGCGTTGAGAATGTAGGCAGCCTCACCAACCCGAAGAGCGTCACAAAAAAGAAGAGCTAAAGATTTACAGCATTAATACTGTTTTTGAAATTCTAGGGCGGTTGTGATGGTCTGAAAATGAATATCTACAGTGGATTCAATTTCTTTACCATAGCCGCCCGCCATTGAAAATGCAATGGGTAGTTGTCGGTCGAGCGCATATTGAAATACCATTTCATCCCGTAAGCGCATTCCTTCCTTGCTAATCTGCAGTCTTCCCAACCTATCGCCCTCATGGGGATCGGCGCCAGCTAAGAAGATGAGGCAGTTCGCCTTGAATCGTGCGTCGAGTTGGTCAAGGCATTCCCCTAGTGAGCGCAAATAAGTTTCATCATTGCAGCCATCAATGAGACCTAGATCAAGGTCACTTTGCTCTTTCTGAAATGGAAAATTATTTTCTCCATGAATCGAGAGGGTGAAAATAGAATCATCATTTTGCAGAATCGATGCCGTGCCATTGCCTTGATGAACATCTAAATCAATTACGGCAATTTTGAGAGATGGATTCACTTCTTTTTGGAGGGTGCGCGCAGCAATAGCCGAATCATTAAAGACGCAAAACCCGCTGCCAGTATCTCGATAAGCGTGATGGGTGCCGCCAGCTAGATTTGCGGCAATGCCTTCTCGTAAGGCGGTCTTCACCGCTGCCACAGTTGCACCTGCCGAACGACGAGAGCGTTCTACCATTTGCTCGCTCCAAGGGAAACCAATTTCTCTTTGCTCTTGGGGTGAAAGTTTTCCTTCAATGACTTTAATGAGGTAGCTTGGATCGTGGGCGTACAAAATTTGCGTGTCTGTCGCTGGTGGCGCTTCTATAAGCTCAATATTTGCTTGCGTACTCACTAAATCACGCAAACGAGAATATTTCTCCATTGGAAAACGGTGACCCGGTGGAAGCGGCAATACAAAATGGTCTGTGTAAAAGGCCTTCATGCTTTGCTCACACCTCTCTAGCATAGTCCTTAAGGATATTTAAGGGGACTGTCTCTAGTGCCTTAATATGAGTGCTTTCAAGCTTGATGAATGGAGCGCAATTTGCATTTACGGCTTCAACCCAGCGATTAATGCATAAACACCATTGGTCACCCGCAACCAATCCTGGAAACTGATACTCTGGTCTTGGGGTAGTTAGGTCATTACCCTTCTGAAGGCTAAATTGCAAAAACGCATTTGTGACAATGGCACATACTAGATGGCTGCCTACATCCTCTTCATTGGTTTTACAGCACCCATCTCTAAAAAACCCAGTAAGAGGGTCAAAAGAGCAAGGTATTAGCGGTTCCCCAAATACATTTAACGCAATCTCTTTTTGCATGACAACCTTTAAATTAATGTGTCAGCCAGTTTATTGAATAAGCCGTAAACTTGCCGAACAATGACTCAGTTAGAAAAGCTTACTTTGTTTTACGATGGCGCCTGCCCCTTGTGTCAGGCAGAGATTCTTTTTCTATCGGGGCGAAATCAAGCCAATCTTTTAGGCTTTGTCGATATTAATTCGGAACAATTTGACCCTCATAAGGTGGGTGTTTCATGCGAGGCAGCATTGGCCGCTATGTATGGGCAGTTTGCAGATGGCACATTAATTCAAGGTGTTTCAGTTTTTCCTGAAGCTTATCGACGGGCTAATTTACCTCGCCTCGCCTGGCTCTTTTCTAGAAAGCCATTACAGCCATTCTTCAAATTGGCATACCTCTTTTTTGCCAAGAATAGACATGCCATTTCTAGTCTTTTAGGGCCAGCAGCCTTGCGTTTGGTGAAATCAAATTCAGCCTCGAGTTCGCAATGAAGAGTCTTCGACTTTTTCTGATGGTTGCCCTATTGGGTATGTTGACCCCAACGGGTTTTGCTCGCGATCCACTGGAATTACCACAACATTTAAGCTCTGCAAAACTTCAGGGTAGTGGGAAACTCACTTGGTGGGGTCTGAATATTTATGATGCCTCCTTTTATCGAGTCGGCTCATTGACCTCTCCTGAATTTGCACTAGACATGCGCTACCAAAAATCATTCTCTGGAATCTCCATTGCTAATCGTAGTGCTGAGGAGATGAAGCGAATCGGCGTACCAGAGGCTCAAGCTGCGCTTTGGGGGAGGGAGTTGACCGCTTTCTTGCCTAACGTAGAGTCAGGTCATACTTTGACTGCTGCCTACTCCCCTAAACAAGGTACGATTTTCTACCACGATGGCAAACTGATAGGGCAAATACCTGGAGCAGAATTTTCAAAAGCGTTTTTTGGTATTTGGCTTGATCCAAAAACCAGCGCCCCAAAGCTTAGAACAGAACTGCTAGGACAATCTTGTCCACCACCACTTTTTAATGAGGCTTGCTAATTCATGAAATCACTTCTTGATCGATTCGTATTATTGGTATTTTGTGGACTATTTCTGGTTTCATGTTCCACGCCAAAAGTATCCCAATATGCCTCAGAGAAGCCCACCCTAGATTTAAGTGAATATTTTTCAGGAACGATCGATGCTTATGGCATCTTTACCGACCGCAGTGGCGAAGTGAAGAAGCGTTTTACTGTATTAATCAAAGCAAATTGGACAATGGTTGATGGTAAGAAGGTGGGTACACTGGATGAAAGCTTTGAGTATTCTGATGGTACAAAGCAAAAACGCATCTGGACCTTAACTGAGCAGTCCCCAGGCAATTTCATTGGGAGGGCGGATGACGTAGTGGGAGATGCCCAGGGCCAATTAGCTGGAAATGCCTTGAATTGGACTTATACCCTTGCCTTACCAGTAGATGGCACTATTTATAACGTGCAATTTAACGATTGGATGTACCTCATCAACCCCAAAGTAATGCTTAATAAGGCCAAGATGAGTAAGTTTGGGATTGAGTTGGGCGAGGTTACTTTGAGCTTCTATAAGCGCTAAGCAAAAGCTGTAGATTTGTGTCACACTTTCTTGGAACTCGCCGTTGAGCGTCTATACCAAGGAGATCAGGATGAATAACAAATTTAAGCAAGCTTCGATGGTTCTATCTGCAGTGGGAATTTGGTCATTAGTAGCCTGTCAATCCATGGAGCAAGGCACAGGGCAAAAAGCCAGTGCAAGTCTAGACTCAAGATCAGGATCGCAGGCTAAGGGTGACGTGACATTTACCTGGCAAGGAAATGATGTTCTGATCAATGGCAAGTTCTCTGGACTGAAGCCGAATGCAGAGCAAGGATTTCATGTTCACGAAAAGGGTGATTGCTCAGCTCCTGACGCGACTAGTGCAGGCGGTCACTTTAATCCTGAGACACAAGCCCATGGCATGCCAAATAGCGGCATGAATCACGCAGGGGATTTGCCCAACATTAAATCGGATGCAAGTGGTAATGCCACTTACACCGCTAAGCTTCATGGGTTTGCAGTAAACACTGGGCCAACTGGCATTGTCGGTCGCTCAGTTGTAGTGCATCGTGATCCGGATGATTACAAATCTCAACCTGCTGGAAATTCTGGACCACGTATTGCATGTGGCTTGATTAAGTAATTGAGATTCAATTAAATACATTAAAAGATACAGGGCATTTCATGAGAATCGAAGATACCGATCCAGCGCGTCACGCAGGGATTGAATATCCAATGGAAGTGGGTGCCCCTGTATTTGCACCGATCAAAGTCACAGAAGAAAAAGATAAGGCTGTCAATGTAGCGCGTCAGAATGCGAAGCTTGAGTATGACCGCATTATGGAGCAAGCCGAAGTCTTGATGAAGCAAGCAAAAGCCTTACAAGCAAGGCTAGATGCTACTGAAATGGTGCACAGTGCTAAATTTGGTTTTAATCCCATTCATGGAAAAATTTACCATTTGTACTATGACAGCAGAAATGGCGTTAATGTATTAATTCAGAATGGACCGAGTGGTTGGAGTTGCGGGATACCAGACGGTTGGACATATTCAATGGCTGTAAAGAAGTTAGGCGATAGTACCTGGGCGGTGATTGAAGACGACCCTTCTGACGCCCTTACTGTATTATGAATTTTCTAAAAAATATATAGGTGACATGTGACAAAAGCTCGAGTGGTTAGCCTTACTGAACTTGGTAGTGCAGACGTAATCAAGGTAATTGATAAAGAGTTGCCATCACCAGCAAAAGGTGAAGTGCAGATTCGTCAAACTGCTATTGGATTTAATTTTATTGACGTATACCAGCGCTCTGGCGTTTACCCGTTAGAAATGCCTACTGGACTGGGTCATGAAGCCGCCGGTGTTGTTGAGCTTGTGGGAGAGGGCGTTACAGACTTTAAAGTTGGTGATCACGTTGTTTATATGAACGCTGGTATTGGTGCTTATGCAAGCGCGCGCAATGTGGCGGCTGACAAATTAGTGCAGATACCCAGCAACATTTCTGATGAAGTAGCTGCTGCCGTCTTCTTTAAAGCGATGACTGCGCAATATCTGGTGCAAAAGACTTATAAAGTAAAAGCAGGCGATATCGTGCTGGTGCACGCAGCTGCAGGTGGTGTTGGTCAAATTCTGGCTGGTTGGGCAAAAGCATTGGGCGCATTTGTTGTTGGGACCGTTGGATCGTCCGCAAAGTTTGCGGCTGCTAAAGAAGCAGGTTGTGATGCAGTAGTTGATTACTCTCAGCCGAATTGGGTTGAAGAAGTACTGAAAGCGACTGGTGGCAAAAAAGCCAATGTTGTTTATGACTCTGTAGCTAAAACTACTTTCTTGGGTTCCTTAGATTGCACTGCTCCTTTTGGTACGGTTGCCTTGTTTGGTGCCGCATCTGGCCCAGCCCCAGAAATTCAGCCAGAAATCCTGAACAAGAAGGGTTGCCTGTTTTTAACAAGACCTTCTGTATTTCCGCATAACGCAACTTCAGCCTTACTAAAAGAAAATGCCAAAGCAGTATTTGATGCAATCGCTAAAGGGCAGGTCAAAGTGCAAATTGGCGCTAAGTTTTCTTTAGAACAAGCTGCTGAAGCTCATCGTGCTGCTGAAGGTCGAACAGTTTCGGGCGCTATTGTGATGACGCCTTAAGGTTCAGTGTTCTAGCGTACATAAGCCCCGTTGCCATAACAACGGGGCTTTTTTTATAGTTGAATCAGCGTACTATGGAAGAATGAAAAGGCTTCTTAAATTCATTATTTCCGCCCATCTAATCTTGATGAGTTCTTGGGCTTTGGCACAAATTCCAGAGACTCAATACTCACAGGGGATTTCTTATATTACTGGTGGCGTTGGTGAAGGCGAGACTGTGGCAATTCTTGCTGAAGCAAAGCAGTGGCCCCTGTTGTTGGAAATGTCTCAAATTGAAAATGGTAGAGGAGTCTGGATTTTTGGGGCATCTATCAAAATTCTAAACAACGCAAAGCAGACGATTTTTGATGCTCAAGCAGACGGCCCTTATATGTTGATTAATCTACTACAAGGTGAATACTCGATTGAGGCAATATACCAAGGGGCCGTTCAAAGGAGAGTGCTTTCTATTAAAGCCGATTCCCCACAAAAGATTTCCTTATTCTGGAAATAAGGCTCTCTCAAATGACGCATTGCGTCATAAGCTTAAACATTCAATTTAGACTATAGTTTCCTGATTGCTACAAAAATTAGGAGACGCATCAATGAAGAACTTTTTATCCAAAGGTAGTTTGGGCTTATTGCTCGCAGCAGTTCTGGCTTCAGCATCGTCTATTAGCAGCGCACAGAGTCCTGCCCCTGCAGGTGCTCAAGGCAAGACCGAAGCGCTATGGCTTGGGCAAGCAGGCTTTCGCATTAAAACTCCCCAAGGAAAAATGATTTTGATCGACCCTTGGATTACTGGTGGACCTAAGACTCCGCCAATGTACAAGAATGATTTAGCGGCGATTGGTCCGATTGATTTACTGCTCGTAACACACGCGCACGTCGATCATATTGGCGATGCTCCCGCTTTGGCTAAGATGAACAATATCAAGCTGTATGGCCCTGCGGATATGGTTACACCTTTAACTACCTTGGGAATACTTCCAGCAGACTTAGGTCATCGTTTTAATAAAACAGGCCGCGTTACTCCATTGCCTGGGGTTAAGGTGACTGCAGTGCAGGCTGAGCATTCATCATTATTGGTTTGGAAAAATCCCACAACAGACAAGATGGAGTCTCATCCTGCTGGTGAGCCTATGGGTTATATCATTGAGTTAGAAAATGGATTCAAGATTTGGCATATGGGCGATACCGGCTTATTTAGTGATATGAAATTTATTAGTGAACACTACAAGCCTGATTTAGTCATGGTTCCAATTGGTGGTAATTTCACCATGGCGCCTGATGATGCTGCATTTGCCTTGCGTACTTGGATTAAGCCAAAGATGGTTATCCCAATGCACTATAACTCTAATCCGATGACTAAGGGCACCTTAGCTGAGTTTCAGGCAGCTATGCAGGGTAGTAATATTAAAATCATCCCGATGACTGAGGGCGAAACTGTCCAGTTTTAACTAGTTTCTATTTCATCGACTCCAAGGATTTTTTTGAATTCAATTTCTGCCGAAGTGAGGGCTCAGCTTGCCCCTCACGGCGTTCTTTCAGCTGCCGTATACCTCGGTAATTTCTTATTGGTTACGGGTCGCACCGCTTTAGGTGAGCCTACTGGTATTGCGCCAGATATTTGTCGTGCGATAGCAAAGCACTTGAATGTAAGCTTGGAATTAACAGGCTATGAAACTCAAAACGAGGTAGTGGATGCTGCGGCTACTGGTAAGTGCGGCATTGTTTTAGTGGGATCTGATCCAGCGCGCGCACAAAAAGTGACATTTACTCCTGCTTATGTAGAGCTAGAGGCAACTTACTTAGTTCCCGCGAATTCCGCAATCCAGGATATTTCTCAGGTGGACCAGCCTGGAGTGCGCATTGCCTCTTTTTTCAAGAGCGCATACGATCTATGGTTGCAGCGTAATTTAAAACATGCCATCTTGGTTCATGCAGATAGCCTGGATGCGAGCAATGCGCTTTTTATCAGCGAACATCTTGATGCATTAGCAGGTCTTAAAACAGGCCTGGTGACTTTTGCTGAAAAAGTCCCTGGCTTGCGTATCTTAGATGGTCAGTTCACCGGTATTCAGCAAGCGATCGCTACCAAGAAAACCAATACAGAAGCAATCGAATTTTTAAGTGCATGCGTAGAAGAATTCATTCGCAATGGTTTGGTGACTGATTTAATTCGGCAGTATGAAGTGCAAGGCCTTTCTGCTGCACCTATTCATCAAAAAGTGAATTAAAAATAATATGAAAAAAATTGTATTGGCCTTGGGCTTAGTCTTTGCCCTTTTAACTTGCCATATTGCAAATGCTCAAACTGGTAGCTATCCCAATCACCAAATTAAAATCATCTCTCCATTTGCAACGGGTGGTATTGCAGATGGATTCTCCAGAATCATTGCGCAGGGATTAAGTGAGGCATTTGGGCAGCCAGTAATTGTGGAAAACAAGACTGGTGGTGGTGGAAATATTGGCGCAGACTTCGTGGCCAAGTCACCAGCAGATGGCTACACCTTAATCATGGGCAGTATTGGTACACATGCCGTTAATCCTTATTTGGTTAAGAGCATGCCCTATGACCCACTAAAAGATTTTGTACCGGTAGTTTTTGTGCTTGATGCCGAAGGTTTATTGGCAGTCAACCCGAATTTGCCAGTAAAAAATGTAGCGGAATTCATTGCCTACCTAAAAGCAAATCCTGGAAAGGTGTCCTATGGTTCTGGAGGTATCGGTACTGCCAGTCATTTAGCCGGAGAGCTTTTTGTAATGACTGCGAAGGTCGATATGACGCATATCCCCTATAAAGGAAACGCCCTCGCGATTACTGATTTAATTGGCGGTCAAACTCAGGCGATGTTTGCAACCATGCCCACTATTCTTCCTTATGTAAAAAGCGATAAGTTACGAGGTCTTGCTGTCACTGGCCCAAGCAGAGATCCATCTATGCCGGATTTACCCAGCATTAGTGAAACCTTGCCGGGATTTGATGTGAAGAATTGGATTGGTCTTTTTGCGCCAGTTGGTACACCGGCCGCAATTGTGAAAAAGTTACATGATGAAGTGAGCAAAATCATGCAGCAACCGGCGGTGCAGAAAAAGCTTGAGTCAGAGGGTGCAAAATATTACGCAATGACTCCGGAGGCATTTGGGGTATTTCAGAAGAAGGAATCTGTTCGCTGGGGCAAGATCATTAAAAGCGCAGGTATTAAGCCTGAATAGTCTTTTTTGGACCACCTGAGGGTCTAGCTTTTGGGGTCCGTTCAGAGGATAGTTTTATTTCTTGGCCGACTCGGTTTATAATTTCATAAGTAATTGAATTGAAAGGGATTATTCCCTTAATTCCACTTTTGCTGGTTTGACAGCCCCCGTAGGCTCTTGGACAATGCTTGGGGTGGTTTGAATCAAGCCATTGCCTTCCATGACAGCCAATACCTCCTTCTCCTCTAGCAAGCCGCATTTAATGCTCGAAGCCCGTGCGCTTTCTTGTGTTCGTGGTGAAAGGCGGTTATTTCAGGATCTCCATTTAACGGTCTCATCGGGAGAATGTCTCCATGTCCGTGGTGAAAATGGTGTCGGCAAAACGAGTCTATTAAGACTGTTGACGGGTTTATCCAGGCCAGAGGCCGGTGAAATTCTGTGGGGCGGTCAATCAATCTCTAAAGACATCGATATCTATCATCGTGTACTTTTATTTCTTGGGCATCGTGATGCCTTGAAAGAAGATCTTACTGCTCTCGAAAATCTGCAGCTATATGCCGCTCTTGATGGTGTTGAGCTCTCTGATGAAAAAGCTTTGTCTGCTCTTTGGCGTTTTGGTTTGCGCGGGCGTGAGTATTTACCGGTTAATTGTTTATCGGCTGGGCAGAAGCGTCGCGTCTTGATGGCTCGCATGCTGACGCGTCAAGCTAAGTTATGGATCTTGGATGAGCCCTTTAATGCGCTGGATATCCATGCGATGCAAGCTTTGCAAGGTCTTATTGGTGAGCATTTAGAGCAGGGTGGGCTAGTCGTATTAACTAGCCATCAAGAGGTAAGCCTTCCACAGATGAAGGTGCTTGATTTATGAATGCTTTGTTAGCCATCATTCATCGTGATTTACTCTTAGTGATGCGCCGCAAAAGTGAGGTGCTCACGGCTCTATTTTTCTTTGTTGTGGTTACTAGTTTGTTTCCATTGGGTATTGGGGCAGATACTGGATTGCTGCGAAAAATTGCACCAGGGGTTCTTTGGGTTGCAGCCCTGTTGTCGACCTTATTAGGGTTGCATCGCATGTTTGCAGCAGACTATCAGGATGGCTCATTAGAGCAACTTGCTCTATCGCCCCAGCCGATGGTGCTGCTAGTGGCTGGAAAAATCATTGCCCATTGGATTGTGTGCGGTTTGCCACTCGTGCTTTTGGCTCCGATTATTGGCATTCAGTATGACCTGGATGCTAGCTCTTTATATGTGTTGATGGGTACTCTATTATTGGGCACCCCAGTGCTATCCTTGCTAGGTTCTATAGGCGCCGCATTGACTTTGGGGGTAAGAGGTGGCAGCGTGTTATTAAGCTTATTGATACTGCCCTTATTTATTCCAGTGCTTATTTTTGGTGCTGGTGCTGTATATGCCAATAGTGTGGGCTTAGATACATCCGGCCATTTTTCATTATTAGGCGCTTTATTGATTTTGGCTTTAGCATTTGTTCCTTGGGTAAGTAGCGCTGCAGTAAAGATTGCGATTGAATGAGTCTAGTAAATAATTTTTCTAATCACCGCTTGGTTAACTGGTTTAAGTTATCTAGCCCCAGCACTTTTTATCCAGTGGCGGGTAAGCTCATCCCATTCTTTTGGGTTTTAACTTTTTTGTTTGGCGCTGCAGGTTTGTGGGTGAGTTTTTTTGTTGCGCCGGTCGATGCTGTTCAAGGTCAAGGCTATCGCATCATTTTTATCCATGTGCCCGCCTCTTGGATGTCGATGGTCATTTATTTGGTGATGGCTGCATGGGCTGGTTTGGGGTTGGTATTTAATACTCGTTTGTCAGCAATGATGGCGCAGGCACTTGCTCCAATAGGTGCATGGATGGCATTTTTATCCTTATGGACAGGTGCGTTTTGGGGTAAGCCCATGTGGGGCACTTGGTGGGTTTGGGATGCGCGCCTCACCTCAGAATTGATTCTCTTGTTTCTTTACTTGGGCTTTATTGCCTTACGAGCATCCATCGATGATCCTCGTCGCGCAGATAAGGCTAGCGCCATCTTGGCGTTGGTAGGGGTGGTAAATGTGCCCATTATTTATTTTTCTGTGAAATGGTGGAATACCTTGCATCAAGGCGCATCCGTTTCCCTAACCAAAGCACCGGCGATGGCTCAAACCATGCTGTGGGGAATGCTGTTGATGGCTTTGTGCCTTTGGATGTACAGCATTGCAGTTACCTTAATGAGGGTAAGGACAATCATTTTGGAGCGTGAAGCCCATGCCGATTGGGTGAGACAATCCATTGAGGTGAAAATCTGATGTGGAATAGTCCTTCCGAGTTTTTTGCCATGGGCGGCTATGCTCTCTATGTGTGGTGCAGTTTTGGCGTTTGTGCGCTAGTGTTGATATTGGAGCCTCTATTTGTGCGTGCTCGTTTTAGGGCAATCGTGCATAGATTGAAGCAAGAGCAAATAGCGGAGCAGTTTGATGAAGAGATTGGTAAGTGAAGCCTAGATATAAACGCGCATTCATTATTGCTGCTGCACTCATTGTTATTGGAGTTGCCGCGCTTTTAATCTTGAATGCACTTAATAGTAATATCGCCTTGTATGTCACCCCAAGTGAGGTTGCAGCTGGTAAAGCCCCTCAGGGTCAAGCCTTCCGCATTGGCGGTATGGTTAAAGATGGCTCATTAAAACGCGATGGTCTAACAGTGCACTTTGTGATTACTGATCTCGTGAAAGATATTCCTGTTGCCTATACAGGCATTCTTCCCGATTTATTTAAAGAGGGCAAAGGTGCAGTGATTCAAGGTCGCATGAATGCGAACGGGGAATTCGTGGCTAGCGAGGTATTGGCTAAGCATGATGAAAACTATATGCCCCCTGAAGCTAAGCACGCCTTAGATCAAGCGCAAAAAAATGGAAGCAATAAATGATTGCTGAGTTTGGGCATTACGCATTAGTTCTAGCACTTTGTATTGCCTTGATTCAAGGGGTTTTACCTTTGCTGGGCGCGCACTTTGGCCGCCGTGACTGGTTGGTATTAGCAAGGCCTGCAGCGCAAACCGTTTTTCTGTTGCTAGCGATTGCCTTCGGAATATTGGCTTGGAGTTTTTATGTCAATGATTTTTCCGTGCTCTATGTTGCTGAGCATTCTAATTCGCAACTACCAGTGATTTATCGATTAGGTGCGGTATGGGGTGGTCATGAAGGCTCACTCTTGCTATGGATCTTCTTGCTGTCCACTTGGACTATCTTAGTCGCGCAACTCTCCAAAGCATTAGATGACTTTATGGTAGCGCGTGTCATTGGTGTATTAGGCTTAGTCACTAGCGGGTTACTGTTGTTTGTTTTAACAACCTCAAATCCGTTTGAACGTTTATTGCCTGCTGCCCAAGATGGCCGCTCCTTGAATCCGCTTCTGCAGGACCCAGGTTTAGTGTTTCATCCGCCAAGGCTATATATGGGTTATGTTGGCTTCTCAGTAGCTTTTGCCTTTGCGATTGCCTCTTTGCTGTCAGGTAGATTAGATGCCGCTTGGGCGCGTTGGTCACGCCCTTGGACTACTGCCGCGTGGGTTTTCTTGACCCTTGGAATCGCTCTTGGTTCCTGGTGGGCTTATTACGAATTGGGTTGGGGTGGATGGTGGTTTTGGGATCCTGTTGAGAATGCCTCATTCATTCCGTGGCTAGTCGGCACCGCTTTATTGCATTCATTAGCGGTTACCGAAAAGCGCGGCGGCTTTAAGAGTTGGACCGTGCTCCTAGCGATTACAGCATTCTCTTTATCGCTGCTAGGCACCTTTTTAGTTCGCTCAGGTGTATTGACCTCGGTGCACGCATTTGCAACCGATCCAAGACGTGGCATTTTTATCCTCATCTTTTTGTCGTTAGTGGTCGGTTCATCGCTGCTCCTTTACGCATGGCGTGCGCCTAAGAGCTCGATGGGCGGTAAATTTAGTCTGAGCTCTAGAGAAACATTTATCTTGCTCGGTAATGTATTTTTGGTTGTGTCTGCTGGATCTGTTTTGCTGGGTACGCTATATCCATTGCTGATTGATGCATTACATCTCGGTAAGATTTCTGTTGGCCCCCCTTATTTCAATAGCGTATTTGTTCCTATCATGGTTCCATTATTGGTATTGATGGGCATTGGTCCTTGGACGAGCTGGAAGCAAAGCAACTTACTCACCATCATTAAGCGTTTATGGCTGGCTGGCGTAGTCGCTTTGATTGCGGGGATAACAATCCCGATGATCATGGGTCAATTTACTTGGCTTGCAGGCATGGGTTTCATGCTGGCTTTTTGGGTAATCGCTTCTGGCTGTATGCAAATCGTTCGCCAAGCTAAAGCTGGTAAGCCCACACGTTCTTTTATTGGTATGCAAGTAGCGCATTTAGGGATTGCAGTTTTTGTCATCGGTGTCACGATGGTGGGTGCTTACCAAGAAGAAAAAGATGTGCGTATGTCAGCTGGCGATACAGTCAGTGTTGGCGGTTATCAAATTCAGCTAAAGACTGTAAATACCGCTCCTGGTCCAAATTATCAAGCGATGCGCGGTACATTTCTATTATCAAAGAATGGCAGTGACCAGATCAGTCTTTATCCAGAGAAGAGAAGCTATTTTTCATCAACAATGCCAATGACTGAGGCGGCGATTGATGCGGGACTAACTCGTGATATTTATGTGTCTTTAGGTGAAGAGCTCGGAGATCAGTCTTGGGCTGTACGCGTTTATTACAAGCCTTTTGTTGACTGGATTTGGGGCGGTTGCTTGCTAATGGCTTTAGGTGGGATATTGGCTATGTCGGATAAGCGTTATCGGCTAAAACTGAAGAGCAAATTCTCATGAAAGCAAAGTTTTTAATTCCGCTTGTATTGTTTATAGGTTTGGTAGTCTTTTTGGCTATCGGATTAAATCGTGATCCACACGAAGTACCATCGCCATTAATTAATAAGACGGCGCCTGCATTTGAGGTTGCTCAGCTAACTGAAGCCAATAAAACATTTTCGCCGGCCAGCATGAAGGGTCAAGTATGGATACTGAATGTATGGGCATCTTGGTGCGTTGCTTGCCGTGAAGAGCATCCTGTTTTAGTCGAGCTAGCAAAATCTCAAATAGCGCCAGTGATTGGCCTAGACTACAAAGATAAGCGTGAAGATGCCTTGGCAATGCTGGTAAAACAAGGCAATCCTTATGTTCTTTCTGCATTTGATGGTAATGGCCGTGTTGGAATTGATTATGGTGTCTACGGTGTGCCTGAGACTTATATCATTGATAAAGCAGGCGTGATTCGCTTTAAGCATATTGGCCCACTAACGATGAATTTATTGAATCAGAAAATTTATCCCATGCTGACTGAGCTTAAGAAATCATGAGACATTTTTTCTTAATTTTTGTTTGTGTATTGAGCCTGAGTAGCGCGATTGCGAATGAAGCGGCTCCTTTGGCGGATGATCCCGTAACAGAGCAACGCCTCATCAGTATTTCTGAAGAAATGCGTTGTCTGGTATGCCAGAACGAATCTTTGGCTGGCTCACGCTCTGATTTAGCAAATGATTTGCGTCGCGAAATTCGCATTCTGATTAAAGAGGGTAAAAGCGATGATCAAATTCGTTCCTTCATGGTTGAGCGCTATGGCGACTTTGTGCTCTATCGTCCACCAGTCAAACCAGTGACGTGGCTGCTATGGATTGGACCATTTGTCATTTTAGGCATTGGTATTGCTGGCTTATTGATGTATCTAAGACGCAGAAACAGCAGTATTCCTACTATTACTCTGACGGATTCTGATAATCAGAAAATCGATGCCATGCTAAACGCGGCCGATAACAAAGAAGGATGAATTCGGTGACTAGCTTTTTGATTCCTGCTTTCCTACTTCTTGTCTTGGTCTTGGTATTGCTGCTGCGACCTTTTATATTTCCTGCGCAGAGCAAGGCAACATCACGTCGTCAGATGAATGCCACTATTTATCGAGAAGAGCTTGATAAATTGGAGACCGAACATCAATCTGGCGTAATTAATTCTATTGATTATGAAATTGCCCATGCAGAAATGCGTCAAAGTCTTTTTCAAGACACGCTTGAGGAGGATGATCGGGAAGTTGCTGGCTCGGCGAAGAAAACAGCTATCGGTTTATGCATCTTTGTTATCTTAATTTCTTCTGCACTCTATTTTTCTTTAGGTGACCTTGTTCGTGTAGCCCAAAGAAATTCTGAAAATCCTATTACTCAAGAGAGTGTTGAAAAAATGGTGGCTGAGTTTGCTACCAAGATGGAAAAAGACCCAACGAATTTAAAAGGGTGGGCGATGTTGGCTCGTTCATATCGAATCTTGGGTCGCAATGAAGATGCCGCTAAAGCTTATGAGCGCGCTGGTAGCTTTGTAGATTCAGATCCACAGTTATTGGCTGACTACGCTGATGTATTGGCTAGCAATGCAAATGGTAATTTTGCTGGCAAGCCCTTGCAGCTCATTAATCAAGCGCTAAAACTGGACCCTAATAATTTAATGGCGCTTTGGCTTTCTGGAACAGCCTCCTACAACGCTGGTAATTACAAACTAGCGGTGCAAAGTTGGGAAAGGCTGGCGCAGCAACTGCCGCCAGATACGGATGATGCTCGCGCTATTAAAGGCTCGATTGCTGAAGCACGCTCTAAGGGTGGCTTATCTACTCCCGCTTCAACTCCTGTCGTATCTTCCGGAAAAGAAATCAGCGGCAAGATTGAAATAGCTGCCGAACTCAAATCCAACATTAAGCCTGGCGATATTGTGATGGTGATAGCTCGTAAGCCGGGTGAGCGCATGCCAGTTGCCGTCTTAAAAGTGCCTGCAACGGATTTTCCGATGCGCTTTAGTTTGAATGATGCCTTGGCTATGAACCCTAGTGCACCTCTCTCGCAGTTAGTTGACGCAAGTGTGGAGGTGCGTATCTCAAAGACTGGTATGGCTAAGCCAGAAGCAGGGGATCTCATCTCTGCGGCACAAACAATCAAAGTAGGCGAAAAGAATGTCCGCCTACTTGTAAATCAAGTTCGCCAGTAAGGATTAGCCTCTGCCGACAAATGGCATATTGGTTGCCATAATAGTCATCGAGAGAATATTGCTTTCTAGTGGGAGCTGAGCCATGTGCAGTACAGCTTCTCCGACGTGATCTACATCCATGCGCGGCTCCACCTTAATGGATTGATCGGCTTGCATAATTCCAGCAGCCATGCGTTCAGTCATCTCTGTAGCGGCATTGCCGATATCAATTTGCCCGCAAGCAATCTTGAATGGGCGCCCATCCAATGCAATGGATTTAGTTAAGCCACTGATAGCATGTTTTGTGGCGGTATAGGGCGCTGACATTGGGCGCGGTGCATGCGCAGAGATCGAGCCGTTATTGATAATTCTGCCGCCTTGAGGAGACTGGGCTTTCATCATGCGAATTGCCTCTTGCGAGCACAAGAATGCTCCACAGAGATTGGCGTTCACCACATTCATCCATTGTTCGTAACTCAGTTCTTCCATGGGGATTGCTGGGGCACCCATGCCGGCGTTATTAAATAGGACATCAATATGCCCAAACTGATTGCTAAGCGCCGTAAATAGCCTTTTGACTTCTTCAGGTTTGCCAACGTCACAAGCAACGGCAAGGCAATTGTTCTGATCACCACCGATATCGACAATGGCTTTTTCTAGTTTATTTAGATTACGCCCGGTTAAAACCACTTGATAACCCCCTTTGAGGAGCGCCTTGGCTGCCGCCTTGCCAATCCCAGTTCCTGCACCGGTGACTAGGGCTACCTTCGTTTTAGCTGAATTTATCATGATCTTTGGGGTGCTTAAAAAGCCTCATCTTATCTTGATTTAGGTGATTCGTTTTGAAACCTTTTCCTAATACCATGCTCGGGGCATAATGCAAAAAACCTAATCTGGAGTTGATTTTGCGATGGCGCAGGGTAGTCAACTAAAAAAATTGAGTCAACTAAAGGGCAAAAATATCTCCATCGGTAACGAACACAACACTTTAGTGGTATCCCTAAAAATGAATTGCGCGTACAGAAACTAATACCTGAGGAAGCTGAATGAATAAAAAATTTCAAAAAATATTGTTCGTACTGGGCCTTGCTATTTCCTTTGGGGCTCAGGCGCAAGGCTATCCCAATAAGCCTATATCAATGGTTGTTCCTCAGGCAGCAGGTGGTACTAACGATATTGTTGCGCGTTTGATTGCGCCTGCATTTGGTGAATCTATTGGCGCCTCCATTGTGGTGGAAAATAGACCTGGCGCTGGCGGCAATATTGGCACCCAAAGCGTTGCGCGCTCAGCCAAGGATGGCTATACCTTATTGCTCACTATTAATAGTGCTCAAGCTATCAATCCCTCTCTTTATAAAAATCCTGGCTTTGACCCCGTAAATGATTTTGTACCGCTCTATTACATTGGCGCCACACCTTATGTATTGGTATCGCCGCCAGGCTCACCATATAAAACATTAGCCGATGTGATTGCTGCAGCCAAGAAAAAGCCTGGCGAGCTCTCCTACGCCTCGGCTGGTAATGGCACGATTAGTCATTTATTGGGCGCTATGCTCAATGCCAGTGCTGGCGTTGACATGCAACATATTCCTTATAAAGGGGTAGCACCCGCTATTAATGATGTGCTGGGCGGACAGGTTCCTTTAGCGTTCGCAAGTTTGCCATCTGCGTTAAATTACATTAAAGCTGGCAAGCTGCAAGCGATTGCCATTAGCTCTGCAAAGCGATCGAGCGCTGCCCCAGAAATTCCGACGATTGCGGAAACTTACCCTGATTGCGTAGGCGAGGTTTGGGTTGCGATCTTTGCACCTATCGGTGTCAGTGCAGATGTTGTGAAGAAAGTGCAGATAGCAATGGATAAGACCATGGCCAAATCAGAGGTGCGTGAGAAGTTATCTGCGCAGGGATTGGATCTTGCCCCTGTGCCCACTACCAAGTTGATTACTTTGCTAAAAGATGAGCTGGCAAAGTGGGCAAAAATTGTGAAAGCATCAGGGGCTCAGTTGGATTAACGAATTGCTGCTACTTGACCTAAAATAGATAAATGACGATTGCTAGCCTTGCGCCTCCACTGACCCCTCTCAAGCAGATAGATCAGGCTTTGCGCAATGACGGCTTTGCAGTTGTCACTGCAGAGACTGTTGCCGAATTTAGTCATGTTGCATTGCCTAGTCTTCAAAGTCTCACGCAGTTTTGGGAAAAGTTGCCGCGCGACCCTTATTTAAAAGATGGCGGTCGTTATCGCTTTCGTCGTCATGCAAGCTACCAGATTAAGGGTGATGATCTTGCTTTGGTACCACATCGCGCGCATTGGCAGTCACTTGATTACAACGCGTTGCATGGTGGTATTGAACGTTGGTTTGAACCCATTCAAGGTGAGTTATTAAGTAATCCCGCTTGGCAATCAGTATTGCTCGGGCTCGCCCATATCCTAAATGGTCTGAAACCTGTAAATACCTGGTTTGTTGAGGCGCATCAATTTCGGATTGATACTACTGATGGAATCGGGCGTCCAACACCGGAAGGCGCTCATCGTGATGGCGTTGATTTCGTAGCAGTCTTCTTATTGAATCGCTCGGGTATTAAGGGTGGCGAGACCAGAATATTTGATACCTCTGGTTCTGCAGGCTTGCGGTTTACTCTTACGCAACCCTGGTCTTTATTATTGATGAATGATCAACGCATGATTCATGAATCCACACCCATTCAGCCTTTAACAAATTATGGCTATCGAGATACCTTAGTGCTAACTTATCGCTCTAATGGTTTCCAAGACTCTCCAAATCTTAGTCAGCAATGAAACTTTAGGTTAATCTGGCTCCATGCCGGCTTCTTTAATAGCCTTTGCCCACTTGGCAGTTTCTAGCTTAATTTTTTGTCCGAGTGCTTCGGGTGTGCCGGGCTGAGTTTCAAAACCATTCGCAGAAAGTCTTTCCACAAGATCTTTTGATTTAGCAGCGTTGTTGATGGCTTGATTGAGTTTCAGAATGGCATCTTTTGGCATACCTGCTGGACCAAATGCTGCGAAGAAGGCGATCAGTTCATAGCCTTTTGTACCCAGCGCCTCATTCACGGTGGGTAATTCTGGAATCACCGGTGAGCGCTTCAATGAAGTTACGGCTAGACCACGGATCTTTCCTGCTTGCACTTGAGGTAAAGAAACTCCAAAGTCAGAGGTGAACATATTGACCTGACCACCTATTAAATCGGTCATTGCATTAGGGCCACTCTTATACGATACCCCAGTCATTTTGATATCAGCAAAGCTAGCTAGCATTTCTGAAGAAACGCGCTGTGAGGTACTTGCATAAGCAAAGGTGACTTTTCCTGGGTTCGCTTTAGCAAGTGATACAAATCCGTTAAGAGATTTTACGGGTACATCATTGTTAACGGCAATGATGAGTGGGGCCGATCCAAAATATCCAATAGGGGTAAAGGCAGTATCTTGGTTGTAGGGAAGATTCTTTACTAAGCTTTTAAGGGCGGCATTAGTGCTATTGGTGCCAAATAAAATCGTGTATCCATCTGCGGGGGCTTTAGCCACAAAGTCTGCACCAATAAGTCCATTTGCTCCAGGTCGATTTTCGATAACCACCGGCTGTCCTAATGTCTCAGACATTTTTGCTGCAAAAGCACGCCCAATTTGGTCTGTAGTACTTCCAGGAGCAAAAGGAACTATTGCTTTAATGGGTTTTGAGGGATAGTTGTCGGCAATTGCTAGTGGACTCGCAAAGCCAATAAAGAGGCTAATACCGAACTGCAGTAGGCTACCAGTAAATGATTTACTTTTCATGCTGTCTCCATCTTGTTTTTAGTAGTGTAACGGGTCTCTTTTATTCTGGGCGAGTAGAATGAGTTCACGTTTCTACTGACTATTTATGCGCTTTCGTTCAGCCGGTTATACCCCTCTTATGCTCATGGCACAAACCTGTGCTTTATTGGGCTTTGCTTGCTACGCTGTTGTTCTTACTGCTTTGCAAGAAGAGTGGCGTTTAACTAATTTGCAGTCAGGTTTAATTGCTAGCGCCTTCTTCTTTGGTTACATGCTTGCTGTTCCTTTGGCTACCGCATTAACTGATCGAGTTGATGCTCGTAAGGTCTATCTCATAGGCGGTCTCGCCGCTACTGCAGGACTTTTAGGTATGGGCTTATTGGCTTATAACTTTTGGACGGCACTATTTTTTATGGCTTTGAATGGCGCAGGTCTTGCTGGTACCTATATGCCGGGACTTAAAATTTTGTCTGATCGGATTCAGTCAGGTGAGTTAACACGCCATATTGCTTTCTATACCGCCTTCTTTGGCATTGGTACAGGCTTTTCTTATTTATGTTCAGGCTGGATTTTAAACGCACTCGGTTGGCATTATGTATTTGGTCTGATTGCCTTGGGTCCATTTGGTGCGTTTCTGATTGTCCTATTGCTGATCCCGGCGCTTCAGCATGAGAAATGGAAGGGCCCTATTCATATTCGTTTACATGATATTTTTCCTATAGATAAATGGAAATTAGTTTTGCAGGACAAGAATGCATCGGGCTATATTTTTGGTTATACCGCACACACCCTAGAACTTTTTGCTTCTCGAAGTTGGATTGTTGCCTTCTTTGCATTTTGTGCGGTCGCTTCTGGGGAGACATTCTTTTTGACTGCTACAACCTTGGCGGGAGTAATTAACTTTTTTGGTGTGCCTTCTTCCATACTGGGGAATGAAATTGCATTGAGAGTCGGTCGTCAAAAGTGGGTGTGTATTGTGATGCTCACAAGTGCTGTATTGGGTATTGCATTCGCTTGTTCAACTGGTCAGTCGTGGTGGTTGATTGTTGCTCTAGCTATCGGGCATGCCGTATTCATCATGGCAGATTCCTCAACACTCACTGCGGGCTTGGTGATGAGTGCACAAGAAAATATCAAGGGCGCCGCTATGGGTCTGCACTCCTTAATGGGTTTTGGTGGTGGCTTATTGGGACCTGCTATTTTTGGCTTCGTTCTAGATATCTCTGGTTCTCGTACCTCGCAAGTTGCTTGGGTGTGGGCATACATTGCTATTGTGATGTGGGGCGTTCTGTTTGTTATTTATGAGCGTCGTAGGGGTTGGGGTAGTTCCGTGCGCGCATGAGTAAGCAGATAAATGAGCAGATAAATGAGCAGATGAATAAGAAGAATTCTTTAGTTTGCTATCACTGTTCAAGCCAGATTCTCCCAAGCGAATTAATCGAGGCAGAACTGGGTGGCGTGACCCATCCATTCTGTTGTCCAGGTTGTATGGCGATTGCACAAACCATTCATGGCGAAGGATTGGAAGTTTTTTATGCCAGGCGATCTCAGTCTGGCGATAAGCCAGCAGCCTATCTCGCTAGTAATGAGATTCCAGAAAAACTGAAGCCCTATGATGACCCATCGTTGCGAGGTCGCTTTACTCGTCCATCTGCAGAGGCGGGTGATCTTGAGGCAACACTGCGCTTAGAGAAAATTCGTTGTGCAGCTTGTGTTTGGTTGTGTGAGCAACATTTACGTCGTAATGCAGGCGTACAGGATGTGCAAATTAATTACGTCACACAAAAAGTGATGGTGCGTTTTTCCCCCGACAAAACAAGTCTAGCTAGATTGCTGTTTGAGATTGAGCGAATTGGTTATGAGGCTTGGCCATTTGAACCTTCTCAATCCTTAGACAGGGCAAAAAAAGAAAGGCGCAGCCTTCTTCTGCGACTTGGCGTGGCAATGCTGGGCATGATGCAAGTCATGATGTATGCGTGGCCTACCTATGTTGGGGCTGATATTACGCCTGAGTTTGAAGTCCTTTTAGGTTGGACGAGTTGGGCCTTGACTGTGCCAGTAATGGTGTATTCAGCAGGACCAATATTCCAAGCGGCTTGGCGTAGTCTTCAGTTGTTCAAGCAAACCCACATGTTGGGTATGGACGTGCCAATTGCTTTAGCTCTTGCCCTGGCATTTACCGCAGGCACAATCAATTTAGTCACTGGCGCAGGCCATAGCTATTTTGACTCTATCACTATGTTTGTTGCATTCATTTTGGCGGCAAGATATGTGGAATTATTGGCTAGACAAGATGCACAAGGCGGAGCCGAGGCTTTGGCAAAGCAATTGCCTGCAACGTGTGAGCGTGCATTGAATTACCCAACTTCACAAGAAATTGAAGTTGTCCCTGTCGTCAATTGCAATCCAGGTGATGTGCTACGTGTTTCTCCTGGTGAGGTAGTGCCAGCGGACGGCATCTTGATTGAGAATCCCAGCGCTTTAGATGAATCTTTATTGACTGGTGAATCCAAACCCGTTGAGAAAAAAATTGGGGATCGCATATACGCTGGCACCCATAACATTCTCAATCCATTGTTGATGAGAATCGAGGCGGTGGGGCAGTCAACACGTATCGCAGGCATTGCCTCTTTATTGGATCAAGCATTGCTTGCTAAGCCAGTAATGGTGAGTCTTGCAGAAAAGTGGACTGCTTATTTTGTAGCCTTCTTGTTGTTGGGTGCGTTTGCTTCCTCAGCTATTTGGTTGTACTTCGATCCTAGTCGCGCATGGACTGTTTTGGTTTCAGTTCTGGTTGCAAGCTGCCCTTGTGCTCTATCGCTAGCGGTACCCACTGCAATGGCTGCTGCGCAAGGCGCCGTCACTAAATTAGGTTTATTGATCGTCCGCGGTCATGTGATGGAAGGTTTAGTAAAGACAACGGATTTGGTGTTGGATAAAACAGGCACCTTGACAATGGGGCAACCAGAGCTACAAGAGATTATTAATTTGCGAGCAGGCTATCACGGTGAAGATGCTTTAGCTTTAGCTGCAGCTATAGAAGCTGGACAAAGACACCCTCTGGCACTTTCTTTGATGCGTGCCGCAGAAGCTGAGAATCTATCCTTGCCTTTATTGGGTGAGCCAGTCATTAATCAGTTAGGTAAAGGCTTGAGTTCGGGAGCTTATCGCTTAGGAAGCGCTTTATGGATAGGTATAGAGCAGGGTGCTCAATTAGGACAATATGGCCAAGTGCATTTGGCAGACGCACAAGGTTTAATTGCCAGCTTTGTATTCTTGGATACACCAAGACCTGGACTGGAGCAGTTTATAAAAGTAGTGAAGTCTAGAAACATCACTGTACATTTGGTTTCTGGAGATGATCGTGCCACCGTTAGATGGTGGGCTAATCATGTTGGTATCAATCACTATCAAGGTGGATGCACTCCCGAAGATAAATATGATTACATTGAGCGAATCCAAAAAGAAGGTCGTTTCGTCTGGGCTATTGGCGATGGTGTAAACGATGCACCTTTACTTGCTCGTGCCGATATCTCAATCGCAGTTGGCGCAGGGGCGCCATTGGCAGCAGCAGGGGCTGATGCAATTCTGACGGCCATCTCACTCGAGCCTCTAGCAAAAACTTTGCGGTTAGCTGATAAGACTCAAACCATTATTAAAGAAAATTTATGGTGGGCTCTAGCGTATAACTTGATAGCCATTCCTGCTGCAATGATGGGTTTAGTCAACCCCTGGGTTGCGGGAATTGGTATGTCACTTTCTTCGCTTGCCGTGACATTAAATGCTTGGCGTTTACGAAAAGCTTAGACTAGAGGGATGGAAAGTCTATTTCTGCTCATCCCGTTATCACTAGTTCTGGTCGGTCTCTTAGTCTGGATTTTGCGTTGGTCCATTAAAAGTGGGCAATTTGACGATTTAGACGGTCCCGGCGAAGCGATTTTGATGGATGACGACACTCCAAAATCCAAGTAAGTTAGTAAACACTCTCAATAATAGCTATATATATAAATAGCTAAATCAATCTAGGGTTTCCATTAGAAGTACAGTCTGAATTTGCCCCACCCTTTTTGATATAGATCAAATCCCCCTCAGGGCTCTACTTTGATAATCAATTCAGTCTATTTGGATTATGTCGCTGTTTGGTCACAAAAAAGGAGAAACCATGGGACTTACCGTGGGGAGTAATCAAGATACCTTCAATTACAAGGTTGTCAGCCAATTTGCCATCGTTACTGTGCTTTGGGGAATTGTTGGCATGCTCGTGGGGGTTATCCTCGCAGCCCAGTTGATCTGGCCTGAAATCACTTTTAATATTCCTTGGTTGAGTTATGGTCGCTTGCGTCCTTTGCACACCAATGCAGTGATTTTTGCTTTTGGTGG
>CANCQD010000002.1 GCA_947380285.1 Burkholderiaceae bacterium
GAATATAAGTGCCCTTGCTGCAAGTCACTTCTAGCGTAGCCTCAGGCCACTGGATATTTGTCCAACGAATCTTGTGAATCGTGATGTCACGAGCAGTGCGCTCTAACTCAACACCAGCACGGGCATATTCATATAAAGGCTTACCGTCACGCTTTAGAGCCGAGTACATCGGGGGCACTTGTGCAATCGGGCCGGTAAATTGTGGAAGTAAGGCATCTAATGCTGCCTTGATTGCTGCTGGATTTTCAAAAACTGGCAATGGTAATTCTTCAATGGTGAGGCCTTCAGCATCGCCAGTATCGGTGCGTGAGCCAAACTTGACTTGAGCGATGTAGGTTTTATCTGCTTCCAGTAAGTCTTGAGAGTACTTAGTCGCCTCACCCAAGCAAATCGGCAATAAGCCAGTTGCCATTGGATCTAAGGTGCCTGTATGCCCAGCTTTTTCAGCCTTGAAAGCACGCTTCACGGCAGTGACTGCGCCTTGGGAACTCATTCCTGCAGGCTTATCTAGCAATACTACGCCGTCGATACGCGTGGACATATTATTTATTCTCGCCTGATTGATCGCTCTCTAGAGCTTGGTCGATCAATCGAGACATCTCTATGCCATGCTCTACTGAGCTGTCATAGTGAAAGTGCAAAGTTGGCACAGTGTGTATATGCAAACGTTTGAACAATAAAGAATGTAAATAACCTGCTTTTTCCTGGAGCGCTTTTAGGGCATGCTCAGGTTCTGCACCCAAAACGGTGAAGAACACTTTGGCATGCGCCAAGTCAGGTGAGAGTTCGATACTTTGTAAAGTAATCAAACCCAAACTAGAGCTACGCAATTCGCGTGGAATCAGCTCAGCCAGGTCTCGCTGAATTTGATCGGCAAGACGCTGGTTACGATGTGGGCTGGTTTTATGCATGCTTATGAAATTCGAGCGATTAGAGTGAGCGAGCTACTTCTGTAACTTCGAATACCTCTAATTGATCGCCTTCTTTAATGTCGTTGTAGCCTTTCAATGAAAGACCGCACTCAACACCGGCACGAACTTCTTTAGCATCATCTTTGAAGCGCTTGAGGGAATCCAATTCACCTGACCAGATAACCACGTTATCACGCAAGAGACGAACACTTGAAGTACGCTTAACGATACCATCAACCACCAAACAACCCGCAATCGCGCCAACTTTAGACACCAAGAAGACTTGACGGATCTCAACAAGACCAGTGACTTCTTCTTTCTTATCAGGAGTCAACATACCACTCAAGGCAAGTTTCACTTCATCCACTGCGTCATAAATAATGTTGTGATAACGAATATCAACGCCATTGTTCTCAGCCAACTTACGCGCTGCAGCATCGGCACGTGAGTTAAAGCCAATAATGACGGCTTTGGAAGCTACAGCCAAGTTCACGTCGGTTTCAGTGATACCACCAACTGCTGCGTGGACGATTTGTACTTTGACTTCTGGAGTTGAGAGTTTCATTAAGGACTGTGACAAGGCTTCTTGCGAACCTTGAACGTCTGCCTTGATGATTAATGGTAGCAACTTCGCTTCAATCGCACCCTCTTCCATATTCTCCATCATGGTTTCGAGCTTGAATGCCTGTTGTTTAGCCAACTTCACATCACGGAACTTGCCTTGACGGAACAGTGCAATCTCACGAGCTTTGCGCTCATCCGAAACCACTTGTACCGACTCACCAGCAGCAGGCACTTCCGCCAAACCTTGAATCTCTACTGGAATAGAAGGACCTGCTTCGTTACATGGCTTACCGTTTTCATCCAACATGGCACGTACGCGACCAAAAGTTGAACCAGCGAGCAACATATCACCGCGTTTGAGCGTGCCTGATTGAACCAATACAGTTGCAACCGGACCCTTACCTTTATCCAAACGTGCTTCGATCACGAGACCTTGTGCTGGAGCATCTTTAGGGGCTTTGAGTTCCAGGATCTCAGCCTGCAAGAGAACGTTCTCGAGCAATGCATCAATACCTTCACCTGTTTTTGCAGATACCGGAATAAATGGCACATCGCCACCGTATTCCTCTGGAACGACCTGCTCAGCAACTAACTCCGTTTTAACACGCTCAGAATTGGCTTCTGGCTTATCGATCTTATTGATAGCAACGACCAATGGAACGCCACCAGCAACCGC
Source organism: Burkholderiaceae bacterium (assembly GCA_947380285.1). Next base: position 2,152 of record CANCQD010000002.1, read on the forward strand.
ATGGTGAATCGCCTCTTTGGTTTGTGGCATCACGCCGTCATCTGCTGCTACTACCAAGATCACAATATCGGTCGCCTTAGCACCACGAGCACGCATCGCAGTAAACGCTTCGTGACCTGGGGTATCTAAGAAGGTAATCATGCCACGTGGTGTTTCTACGTGGTATGCACCGATATGCTGAGTGATACCGCCCGCTTCACCGGAGGCTACTTTCGCTAAACGAATCTTGTCGAGCAAAGAAGTTTTACCGTGGTCAACGTGACCCATCACAGTAACTACTGGTGGGCGTGGCAACATTTCAGCATCGTGGCCGTCAGTACCGAGATCTAAGTCTGGATCATCTAACTTAGCAGCATGGGCTTTGTGACCCATCTCTTCAACGATGATCATTGCTGTATCTTGATCAAGCACTTGGTTAATTGTGACCATTTGGCCCATACCCATTAACAACTTGATTACTTCTGCACTCTTGACTGCCATTGCGTGTGCAAGCTCTGCAACGGTAATCGTTTCTGGAACATGGACATCACGTACTACTGGCTCAGTTGGAACTTGGAAGTTAGTGTCGACGTTTGCTTCAGCGATTTGACGCTGTTTCTTACGACCACCGCCTGAACGCCAACCACCAACACCGCCAGAGGTATCGCCGCGAGTCTTGAGACCGCCCGGCTTCTTAGCACCCTCTTCTTGCCAAGTTGATGAAGTCTCGGAAGACTTGATTGTTTTACCACCAACCTTCGTTGGTGATTTTTTCTTATCCTCAGCACCCTCTGCTTTAGCAGGTTTGTGTAGAGTACCTTTTTTCGCTTCTTCAGCAGCAACTTCGCTTGGCGCTTTCAAAACACGAGCAGGTGCACTCATCATGTCACGAATCGCCAAGGCTTCAGCCTCAGCAGCAGCACGACGTACACGAATATCAGCCAACTCTTTTTCTTTACTTGCAGCAATTTCTTTAGCCGCTTTATCTGCTTTGGCTTTTTTCTCAGCAGCCGCTGCAGCAGGGGCATCACCAGATTCAGCTTCAGTAGGGGCAGCAACTTCTTTTTGACGCGCCTCTTCTGCTGCTTTCATTTCCGCTTCTTGACGAGCCAATAACTCAGCTTGACGAGTAGCTTCAGCTGCGCGTTTTTCTAATTCCTCTTCAGACAAAATTGGCTTCGCTGACGCTGCGGCTGTAGCTGCTTTTGCTGGCTTGGCTGGCGCTTCTTCGGCTACAGGTGCTTTATCGCCCGCTTTTACCAAGACACGCTTTTTACGAACTTCAACCTGCACAGTGCGAGTGCGTCCAGCAGAATCTGCCTGACGAATTTCAGAGTTCTCGCGCTTGATTAAAGTAATCTTCTTGCGAGCGCCCGCTTCGGTATTACCATGTGCTTTTTGCAAATACTCGAGCAGGACAGTTTTGTCCTTATCGGTAATGCTCTCATCTTCAGAACCTTTTTCGATCCCAGCTGCCTTCAATTGCTCCAAGAGGTCAGCCGCAGTTCTTTTCAGTTCCTTAGCGAGTACTTTTACTGTTGTTGTTGCCATGCACTACTTCCTCTCATGAAGTAAACCAATGTTCGCGCGCTTTCATGATGAGCGTTTTCGCAGTTTCTTCGTCAATTTGTGTCGCCTCAACTAGCTCATCAACAGCTAGTTCAGCAAGGTCGTCACGGGTGTGAACTTGATTGTCAGCAAGCTTAGCAATCAGTTCTGTTGTCATTCCCTCAAGGGAGCGCAAATCTTGTGAAACTTCACCAATACGCTCTTCTTTTGCTAACTCCATAGTCAACAAAGAATCACGCGCACGAGTACGCAACTCATTCACAGTATCTTCATCGAAAGAATCGATCTCTAACATTTCAGAAAGGGGCACATAAGCCACCTCTTCCAATGTATTGAAACCTTCTTCAATCAAGATATCAGCCACTTCTTGATCCACATCCAACTTGTCCATGAACAACTGACGTACAGAGGATGCTTCTTTTTCAGTTTTCTCAGCAGACTCTTCAGGAGTCATGATGTTGATCTGCCAACCAGTCAAATCGCTCGCCAAACGAACGTTTTGTCCGCTACGGCCAATCGCGATTGCCAAGTTTTCTTCGTCAACTACTACATCCATTGCATGACGCTCTTCGTCTACAACGATAGAAGACACTTGTGCTGGAGCCAGGGCGCCAATCACAAACTGGGCTGGATCTTCAGACCACAATACGATGTCCACCGCTTCGCCAGCAACTTCATTGCGGACCGCAGTAACACGTGTGCCACGTACGCCAACGCAAGTACCGATTGGGTCAATACGCTTGTCATAAGTAATCACAGCAATTTTTGCGCGGATACCAGGATCACGGGCAGCGCCTTTGATCTCTAACAAGCCCTGCTCCATCTCAGGCACTTCGTTCTCAAACAACTTGATCAAGAAGTCTGGGCAAGTACGAGAGAGTTCAATTTGAGGGCCGCGTGCTTCGCGATCCACCTTAAGGATGTATGCGCGTACACGATCACCAGAACGTAAGTTCTCTTTTGGAATCATTTGATCGCGACGGAGCAATGCCTCAACGCGACCAGACTCAATAATGAGGCCATTCTTGTCAGCACGTTTCACAGTACCGGTCATGACTTTTTCGCCACGCTCAAGGTAATCGTTCAAAATTTGTTCGCGTTCAGCGTCACGAATACGCTGCAAAATAACTTGCTTAGCAGCTTGTGCGCCGATACGGCCGAATGCTAAAGATTCGATTTGCTCTTCGATATAGTCGCCAACTTCCATGTCGGCGAGTTGCTCTTGGGCTTCAAATTGCAGAATCTCTTTATCTGGCTCTTGTAAACCAGCTTCATTTGGAACAACCAACCAGCGACGGTAAGTTTCGTATTCACCAGTTTCGCGATCGATCGATACACGAATATCCACATCTTCAGTTGCATAACGCTTCTTAGTAGCAGAGGCTAAGGCCATTTCTAAGGCCTCAAACACAATTGCTTGATCAACGTTCTTTTCACGCGCTAGCGCGTCTGCCAACATGAGAACTTCTCGGCTCATGACTTTCTTCCTTTGAAATCAATAACAGGGACCAACCGAGTCTTATCGACCTCGGCTAAAGAGAACTCCAATTGAGAGGGCTGACCATCAGCGCCCTCAAATACCAAACCAAACTTTGCATCAGGAGAATTCAATTCACCACTGAGCAAGCCTTGCAACTCACCACGAAAATTCTTGCGATTGCCAACAGCAACACGCAACTTCAAATCCACTTCCATGCCAGCAAAGCGCACAAAATCAGCAGCACTTTTTACCGGACGATCCAATCCTGGAGATGAAATCTCTAAACGCTCATAAGGGATGTTTTCAACTGGCAAGGTGTAGCTCAACTGATGGCTCACCTTTTCGCAATCCAACACCGTAATCAAGCGTTCGTAATCTGGGTTTTCAATCGTGACGCGCAGCAATCCTCCGGCTTCACGCTCTATCTCTACTAGCGCATAACCCAAGTTTTCCAGCTCTGCAGAAATTACCTGCTGATCCTTCACGACAACCTTTCATACCAAAATGGCAAAAAAAAATGGGCTTCAAAGCCCATATTCTCGAAATTCAGAACAGGCCGACTTACGTTGATCGCAACATCAGTCGGTAACAACTAAAAACAGCAAAAACCTGCTGTAAGACCAAAATTATAGCCTATTTAGCAGAAAACTGATACAAATCAGAAGCTTTCGCCCGGATTTCGCGGTTTTCTAGGGCCTTTATTGAAGGGTTTTCGCCCTTTTGGTGCACTACGCTTAGGTCCATTTCCGGGACTTTGAGGATTGCCCGTCACAAAAGCAGACTGTCCATGGTGGACTTTGGCGCCCTTACTGCGATTTTGACCCTGGCCACCTGCCCCGCCTTGTCCACCTTGGCCAGGTCTGCCACCTTGGGTGCGCCCACGGAAAGGCCCACGACCTTCGCCAGAGCCACCGCCACCACCAGGTTTTCCGCCTCTACCCTGATGCGTTAAGCCATTATGGCCACTTGCAAGGGTTAAAGCATCACGCGATCCCCAGTAAGAAACCGAGGTTTGCATTGGATCCGGCTGGAAATCCTCGCCCATAGGACGACGATCGCGATTATTGGAATTAGAGTTAGGGTTGCGACCCTTGTCTTGCGGCTGCGGCATTTTTAAGCCAGCAGACTTCATGAGGTTATAGATGCCGCCGGCCTCAATCTCTTCCCATTTCCCCCGTCTCAAGCGTGGAGGCAATAAGAAAATACCATAACGAGTTCTAATCAAGCGAGAGACCGTATGACCAACTGCTTCGAACATCCGACGCACTTCGCGATTACGCCCCTCACTTAATGCAACGTGGTACCAACGGTTAGCACCTTCACCGCCACCCATCGCTAAACGTAAGAATTTAGCTTGTCCATCATCGAGCGTAATACCGCTCTTTAATAGCGCTGTGTTTTCTTGACTCAAGTCACCCAGGATACGCACCGCATATTCACGCTCGACACCGTAACGTGGATGCATTAAGCGATTGGCTAACTCACCAGAAGTGGTAAATAACAAAAGGCCTTCGGTATTAAAGTCCAAGCGGCCAACAGCAATCCAGCGACCTTGGCGCGGCTTTGGCAAACGATCAAATACGGTTGGACGACCTTCAGGGTCCGACTGACTGACGATCTCGCCAGCAGGCTTGTGATACATGATGACGCGTGGCGGCTTAGTCTGAATCTTGCGATGCACTGGTTTGCCATTAATACGCACTTGATCAGTTGGTCCAATGCGTTGTCCAATATGCGCAGGCAATCCATTGACAGAAACACGACCCTGAATAATTAAGTCTTCCATATCACGACGCGAGCCCATGCCGACATCAGCTAATACTTTGTGCAACTTAACAGTATCTTCATCATCCGCATCATCATCTAGACCATCGAGATCAGACCAAACTTCATCACGCAAACTGAGTGGGAGATCATCGACGTTCGCAAACTGCAAACTACTCATTTCTTCATCTGTTGGCGCATCTGAATCTTCATCTTCACGCGAACGTTGAGCACGGCGCTCGGCGCCAGTTTGATGCGAGATCTCGCTCTCATTAACGCCATCAATATTTTTAACTTCTTCAACCTCAGGGGCATCTAAGGCAGCATCAAACTCACCAGAAACCACCGAAGCAAACAATGCTTCGATTTCAGCGGGGTTAGGGGCTAATTTTGACGAATCGTTACTGCCTTGATTGCCCCTGCCTTCGCGAGGACCATTAGTATCACCACCCTCGCGGCGTGGCCGATCCTTATTAAATGGGCGCTTTTTATTGAAGGCAGGCTTGCTACCTCCCGCGCCTTGGCGACGGGGGCGACGATCGCCACGTTCAGCGCGCTCCCCACCTTCAGTCTTAGGGCTATCAGCATTCGATGGCGCAGAGTCTGAGTTAGAAGGGGTTGCCGATGAATTTACTACCGGGGATGATTCGTTTTCGTTAGAGCTTGTCATTAATTATTATTTTGTTTCGTCTGGCTTGTCTTCAGACTCAGGGGTAACTTCTTCTTCGGTAATTTCAATACTAGTTTCTTCAACAATGATTTCAAGTACTTCAGCTTCAATCTCACTTACTTCTTGTGCATCGGTATCAATGATGACTGTCTCAACGGTGGCAGATGGATCAAACTGCATCACCGCTTGACCTAATTGCTCTGCAGCAGCCATGGGAGCAGCATCCTCCAACATTGGCAGACTTTGTAAATTCGTCAGACTGAGGTCATCCAAGAATTGTTTAGTAGTGGCGTACAAACCTGGGCGGCCAATAGTTTCTTTATGCCCAATGACCTCAACCCAACCACGATCTTCTAACTGCTTCATCACATTACTGCTAACTGCAACACCGCGAATCTCTTCAATCTCACCACGAGTTACGGGCTGGCGATAAGCGATGATGGCTAAAGTCTCCATCACAGCGCGTGAATACTTCGGTGGTTTTTCTGGTGTCAGGCGATCAAGATATTCGCGCATCGAAAGGCGGCTCTGAAAACGCCAACCTGTTGCAATATGCACTAACTCCATACCCTTATCATCCCAGGCGCGTTGCAGCTCTACCAATGCTTCATCGATATCTGCGGTCGTAATGTCTTCTACAAATAGACGTGACAAATCAGCAACGGTGAGTGGCTCCTGCGCGCACAGGAGGGCTGTTTCAATTACGCGCTTATTGTGATCATCCATAAAATTCGGGCTACCAGGAGTAATCCTGATTAGGCATTAATAATGTATTCAGTAATGGGTTTTGGTGTTCTCTAGCGACTACGGACAATCCATCTCATCAGTTCTTATTGGAATATGCCCGCGCTGAAACGAAGTCCTTTTCGTTCACCTTGCTACCATTATAAGGTAGGCTCAATACAATAGCCACATGCACAAGATTTCTACAAAACCCTCTTTATCCATGCCTAATAGCCCAGATTCGATTGAGCGACGCAAGCTCCTGGGCCTCGGAATTGGTATAGGAGCTCTTCTTGGGGGTATGAGCCTGAGCTCTTGCAGCCTCATGGGCAGCAAAAAACCAGTGATTGGCCTAGTTTTGGGTGCTGGTGCTGCTAGAGGCTTTGCCCATATTGGCGTCATCAAGGCGCTAGAAGCCCAAGGCATCAGACCTGACATAGTTGTGGGTAGTAGCGCAGGCAGTGTGATTGCTGCTTTATTAGCCTCTGGGGCTACTGGGAATGATCTAAACCGCTTAGCCATGAACTTAGATGAGGCCACGATTGCGGACTGGGGGCTTCCCTTTGCAGGACGATTTGGGGGTCTGATTAAAGGCGATGCCTTGCAAAACATGGTCAATCGAGAAGTGCAAAACAAATTGATTGAACAAATGCGCATCCCCTTGGGAATTGTTGCTACCGAATTACAGTCAGGCAAAGGGACTTTATTTAGAACCGGCAATACCGGTTTGGCAGTGCGCGCATCTTGTAGTGTCCCAGGCGTGTTTCAGCCAGCAGTAATTGCTGGCAAAGAATATGTAGACGGCGGTTTAGTTGCGCCAGTGCCGGTAAGTTATGCAAGACAAATGGGTGCAACTTTAGTGATTGCAGTCAACATCTCTTCTGAGCCAGTTCATCAAGATGCCAGCGGAACCTTTGGCATATTGCAGCACACCATCTCCATCATGCAAAGAAGCATCAATCAGTACGAGTTGAAAAGTGCTGATATCGTCATTCAGCCGCAATTAAAGCAAATGAGTAGTGGTGATTTCAAATCCAGAAATGCCGCCATTCTTGCTGGCGAAATCGCTGCGCAAGAGCAAATGGGATTGATTAAAGAGAAGCTCAAGGGCTAGACTCCGAATCCCCATTTCAGAGTCATGGTATAGTTCCATACATCTAATTGTAACTACAATTAGATGTATGGAACTTACCTATGATCAATCAAAAAACCTACATAACATTCGACATCGCAATCTTTCATTTGAGCGAGCAAGAGATTTTGATTTTGAAACAGCCCAATTCACAATCGACAAAAGAAAAAACTATGGAGAAATCAGAAGGTGCGCCCTGGGATATCTTGGCAACAGACTGCATGCATTAGTGTTTACAGAAACGGACATGGGAATTCGGGTAATTAGCTTTAGAAAAGCAAATAAACGAGAGATTTTGAGTTATGAACAGAAAATTTAAAAATGATCAAGACGACTTTGAGTGGACAGCGGCAGAGATAAAGGCCTCAAAAAAGATTCATTCACTTCCAAAGTCACTGCAAGAAAAACTTGCCTCACGCAAAACAAGAGGCCCACAAACTAAACCGACAAAAGTTTCAACAACTATTCGTCTTTCTAGCGATGTCATTGAATCTTTTAAGTCCACTGGTGATGGCTGGCAAACAAAAATTGATTTAGCGCTTCAGCAATGGCTTCAAGAGCACACCCTAGTTTAAAAGCCGTCTTTATTTAAAGGCTGCGTGACTTACGCTGGAGATTTTTTACTTCGTTCAGGAGTTCTTGACGCTCGGAATCATTTAGGTTGTCGCTACCATCTAAGCGACGTGCACCATCAAAACGCTTATCCCAATAGAGGCTACCAAGATCGTCCACACGAACATTCGTTCCCTTAGAAGGAGAGTGAATGAATTTGTTATCGCCTACATAAATTCCCACATGAGAAAAAGTGAGACGCATGGTGTTAAAGAATACGAGATCGCCTGGTTGCAATTCTTCACGGGTAATGGGTTTACCAACACGACTCATTTGAGTTGACTTACGTGGCAACAAGAAACCAAGCTTGTCTTTAAAGACGTAGCCTACAAAGCTGCTGCCATCTAATCCGGATTGCGGTAATTCGGTGTCAGAGCGATAACGTACGCCAATCACTTCCATAGCGCGATTAATCAATTCTTCTGATTTACCTGTAACGGTATCAGCCAAGCGATCTGATACGCGAGCAATATAAGAACGCCCAGCCTGAAACATGCTCTCTTTTGGAACCACTGCATCAGCTGATGCCTCTATCGCGGTATCAGCCGCATAAGCAGATAGCGAAAGGACTGCGCTTAAGCTCAGGCCCAGTAGTTTTAAAAGTAGTGCTTTTTTCAATGACATCGAATCAGTTTAACAAAGAACCCTTAATTAACCAAGAATTCAGTCTATGCTTAAGTCTTTGTTTATAAAGATAAATTTGCATTAAATAGGGGCAAATGCACCAATTTAGCCCATTTGAAGAGGATTTTTGCCCTCCCCTAACACCTACCTAAGTCAATTCAGCAGCGGCAAAAAGTGCTTTGGTATAGATCTGCTGGGGGTGCTTGATGAGGGTTTCGGTATCTCCGAACTCCACTACCCTGCCTTCTTTAAGAACCATTACCTCATGAGACATTGCTCTAATCACCGCTAAGTCATGACTAATCATGAGATAAGCTAAGTTGTACTTTTTCTGCAGCTCAGTCAATAAAGCAAGTACCTGCTTTTGAATAGAGACATCTAATGCAGACGTAGGCTCATCTAAAACCAAAATTTGTGGGCGCAAGATTAAGGCGCGGGCAATCGCAATCCGTTGCCGCTGTCCACCAGAAAACTCATGGGGATAACGAAGAAGCGCGGAGCGATCTAAACCCACCTCTTTGAGTATGTCGACTACGCGCGTCTCGCGTTCTGCAGCCGAGAGTTTTGGCAAGTGCACATCCAAACCTTCAGAAACAATCTGTAAGACATTCATGCGTGGCGAGAGTGATCCAAAGGGATCCTGAAAAATCACCTGCAAGCTAGAACGCATCGCGCGCCGTTCAATGGGTTTCAGTTTCTGCCAGTCACTACCAAGCACATCAACATTACCGGTAACCTCTGCGGCTGAGTCGCCCAATAAACCAAGCACCGCCATACCCAATGTCGTCTTACCTGAACCAGATTCACCAATTACACCAATGGTTTGACCTTGCTTTAATGCAAAGCTAACTTTCTTTAACACCTTGTGTGGTGGCACCTTTTTAAACCAAGAAACTGATTCTGAGCTTGGGTAAGCAACAGATAACTCTTCGGTTTTTAATAGCACTGGAGCCAAAGGCATGAGTGGCGCCAAGTCGCGCACTGGCTCGCTATTGACTAAGGCCCGGGTGTACGGATCTTCTGGATGCTGAAAAACTTGCTTAGTCGATCCAGATTCCAACAAGTTACCTTGATTCAGCACCGCTACGCGTTGTGCAAAATGCTTTACCAAATTGAGATCATGGGTAATGAGGAGTATTCCCATCCCACCATGATCTTTAGATTCTTCTTGAAGCTCCTTTAATAAATCTAAAATCTGTAAACGCAAACTCACATCTAATGCGGTCGTAGGTTCATCTGCAATCAATAGGCGCGGCTTACATGCCAAAGCCATGGCAATCATTGCACGCTGTCGTTGACCACCAGAGAGTTGATGTGGATAGGAATGAAAACGACGCTCAGGCTCAGGAATTCCTGTCTTTCTGAGCAAGTCAACCGCAGCATCAATCGAGTCTGCCTTAGAAATCAAAGGTTGATAGATTTGTACCGCTTCAATAATTTGATTGCCAACAGTAAACAATGGGTTCAGCGCTGTCATTGGCTCCTGAAACACCATGGCTATTTCGCGCCCACGAATTTCACGAATATCTTGCATAGACATTGAGAGCAAATCTACTGTGCCACTTCCGTCATTTTTATTCCACAGAATCTTTCCAGAAACTTTGGCACCCTCAGGCTCTAGGCGCAAAGGCGCCAAAGCAGTCAGTGTCTTGCCAGAGCCTGACTCCCCCACTAAAGCAACGCGTTCACCTATACCGATTTCTAAATCTAAATGATTGACGGCAAACTTTTCTCGTCGGCCTGATCCAAATGAAATGCAGAGATCTTCATAACGCAATAAGGATTGCTTTGGAGCTGAACTTCCACTCATGAGCGACCTCCATTCATCAGACCGGCCTTACGAGAATCAAAAGCATTGCGCAATGCTTCGCCCATAAAAGTGAGTAGCAACAAGGTTGCAACCAAGACTATGAATGTAGATAAGGAGATCCACCATGCATCCAGATTGCTTTTTCCTTGGGAAAGTAACTCACCAAGACTAGGGGTTCCTGGAGGAACACCTAAGCCTAAAAAATCTAGACTAGTTAACGATAAGATTGCGGCACTCATGCGAAAAGGCAAAAAGGTAATTACTGGTGTCAAGCTATTAGGCAGAATATGACGCCACATGATTTGCACATTCGTCAAACCCAGAGCACGCGCCGCACGCACATACTCCAAAGCACGATTACGGAAAAATTCTGCGCGGACATAGTCCGATAATCCCATCCAACCAAATGCTGCCAACAAAATAATTAATAAAGAAACACTGGGATTAAAGATAGAGGCAAAAATAATGAGCAAGTACAACTCAGGCATGGCCGACCAGATTTCAATTAAGCGCTGAGAAACCAAGTCAAACTTGCCACCAAAGAACCCCATTAAGGATCCAGTAACGATGCCTACACTGACTCCCACGATGGTGAGTGCTAGACCAAACAAAATGGACAAACGAAAGCCATAAATGAGGCGAGCTAATACATCGCGCCCACGATCATCGGTCCCGAGCCAATTCTCCCAAGACGGCGGCGCAGGATTAGGCGCCTGAGAAAAGTAGTTCAGCGTCTCGTAGCTATAGTGAATCGGAGGATAGATCGCCCAATTACCATTGCTAGTGACATTCCTACGAATATCCGGATCTAAGAAGTCCGTAGGTGTTGCAAAGTCCCCACCAAAAACCGTTTCAGGCTGGCTCTTCACAATCGGAAAATAGAAATGGCCTTCGTAGCGAACCACTAGAGGCTTGTCATTCGCAATCAACTCAGCGCACATCGATAAACCAAATAGGACCATGAAGATCCAAAGGCTCGCATAACCCATGCGGCTATTTTTGAAACGCTGCCAACGATTCATGAACCCCCTCCCGCACCAAACTGAATGCGTGGGTCTACATATACATAACAAAGATCAGAAATTAACTTCGTAAACAATCCAATCAAAGTAAATAAATACAAAGTGCCAAAGACCACAGGGTAGTCACGACGCATGACTGACTCGTAAGAGAGCAAGCCAAGACCATCCAGCGAGAACAGCGTCTCGATCAATAATGAGCCGGTAAAAAAAGCGCCAATAAATGCTGCCGGGAAACCCGTCACTAACGGTAAGAGCGCATTACGGAATACGTGCTTCCATAGCACCTGCTTTTCAGTGAGGCCTTTTGCGCGCGCAGTCAAAACATATTGCTTGCGAATCTCCTCTAAGAAGGAATTCTTGGTGAGCATAGTGACTACGGCAAAGCTACCGAGAACAGAAGCAGTAATCGGTAACACTAAATGCCACAAGTAATCCATGACCTTGCCAATCAAACTGAGATCACTCCAGTTATCTGAAGTTAAGCCTCGCAGCGGAAATAACTGCAAGAAACTTCCGCCTCCAAAGAGCACTAGCAATAAGACGCCCAGCACAAATCCTGGAATCGCATACCCAACCAAAATCATGCTGCTAGTAATAGCATCAAAGCGAGAGCCATCGCGTACTGCCTTAGCAATGCCGAGAGGAATGGATACCAGGTAAGTAATAAAGAAGGTCCATAAGCCAATACTGATTGAGACTGGCAATTTAGAGACAACTAAGCTCCAAACGCTTTCGTGTTGGTAGTAGCTTTGCCCCAAATCAAATCTGGCAAAGCGTCCCAACATCATGAAATAACGCTCGAGTGGTGGCTTATCAAATCCATACAAAGCTTTCACTTCTTCAAGGCGCTGTGCATCTACACCTTGGCGACCGCGATATGTTGAACCAGAACCAGAAGATTCTGAGCCACCTGTAGCAGCGCCACCCTTTCCTTTTAACTCAAGAACCATTTGCTCTACAGGTCCGCCTGGAACAAATTGCACTACCGCAAAAGTAAGCGTCAACACACCCAAGATGGTTGGGATCATTAATAACAAACGCTTAAAAATATAGGCGCGCATTTGACCTTGCATTATTTAGCCTCTTCTTTCCACCAATTTTGCATGATCCATGCCTCGGCCGAGTAATATAAAGGAGGCTCTGGATAGCGCATCTCATGACGGAAGGCAACGCGATGGGTTGGGTTGTACCACTGCGGAACGACGTAATAACTATTCCATAAGACCCTGTCTAGAGCCCTCGTGGCAGTTCTTAACTGCTCGCGATTTTGTGCCTTGGTAATTTCTTCGATTAATGCGTCTACTACTGGCGATTGCACACCAATCACATTGTCAGAACCCTTTTCTTTGGCGGCTTGACTACCAAAGCGATCCCAAAGCTCGTTGCCGGGATTTTGGGAATCCTGAAAACGCACGGTCGTCATGTCAAAGTCATACTCATTCATGCGTTTTTGATGTAAAGCAAAGTCGCTTGTCCGGATATCTACTTGCACCCCTAACTTTTCTAAGTTGCGCACATAAGCAGAGATCACCCTCAAGAAGAATCCGCCGTCTTCCACAATCTCAAAACGAAATGGCTCACCCTTTTCATTTCGCAATGCACCGTCGCGATATTGCCAGCCAGCATGCATGAGGAGCTCACGTGCTTTCTTTAAATTCTGGCGCAAGCTACTTGGCGGCGTTGTCGATGGCGCTGCAGACATTGGACCAAAGACGGCATCCGGGACCCACTGCGGATATTTAGCCTTCAGGGGCTTTAGCAGCTTTAATTCCCCTTCAGTTGGCTTACGAGGACCATCAAAGTTGGCACTCAAATCACTGTTCGTGAAATAGCTATTGATTCGACTGTATTGATCAAAAAAGATTTGGCGATTGAGCCATTCAAAATCGAGTGCATAACCCAGCGCTTCACGCACACGCACATCTTTAAAAATGGGGCGTCTGACATTCATGGCGAAGCCTTGCATACCAGCGCCATTGTGATTTAAGAATGCTTTCTTTAAAAGAATGCCTTTGTCAAATTTAGAGCCCACATATCCTTTGGCCCAAATCTTGGCACGATACTCAACGAGGGCATCAAACTCCCCTGCCTTAAAGGCCTCCAACCTAACAGCATCATCACTGTAGAGTTTGTAAAGCACTCGATCAAAGTTATAAAAGCCAACGCGGACATTTAAGGGTTTACTAAGTTGATCTACCCAATAGTTTGGATTCTTTTTAAAAACAATGGATTTACCTGCCTTAAAAGATTCAATTAAATAAGGGCCGCTACCAATCGGAGCTTCAAAGGCAAGCTTCTCAAACGGAATGACCGTTCCATCGGGCTGCTTACCCCAGTTACGTGAGAACACTGGGAAGGTTCCGGCCAAGATAGGAAGCTCAGCGTTGTTATTCTTAAAATCAAAGCGAATGGATCGATCCGATAAAACTACTGCCTCTTTAATGTCTGCAAAAGTAGTTTTATAACGAGGGTGAGCTTTACCACTCATCAAAGTATCAAAGCTATATTTAACGTCGGCCGCTAGTACCGGACTACCATCCGAAAACATGGCCTCAGGGCGAATATGAAAGGTGACCGACTGATGATCTTTGGCCACCTGAATATCGTCCGCCAATAAACCGTAAATACTCGAGACCTCATCCGCACTCCCTTCAGCCAAGGACTCAAACATCAAATCGATTCCCGGGGCAGTGATGCCTCTCAGGGTAAATGGGTTGAACTTATCAAAGCTCGTTCTTTGCCCTGGGTTTGGCAAGACCAGGGTTCCGCCACGGGGGGCGTCGGGGTTAACGTAATCAAAATGGGCAAATCCATCGGGATATTTGGGCTTGCCGTATTGCGCAATCCCCTGTCCCGCCAGTGCTATGTTGGCCCCAAGCCCCACTAGCAGGGCTAGCAGCAAGAAATAGGCAATTTGTCGAATGGGCTTTAGGGTGGGCATATATGCAACAATTGTAGATAGCTAATCATATTTGAAGTAAAGGACACAACATGGGCTTTCTCACCGGCAAAAAAATCCTCATTACCGGCCTCCTTTCCAACCGCTCTATTGCCTATGGCATTGCCAAGGCCTGCCACCGTGAAGGTGCTGAACTAGCGTTTACCTATGTGGGCGAACGTTTTAAGGGCCGGATTGTTGATTTTGCAAAAGAATTCAATACCGAACTGATATTTGACTGCGATGTCGGTAGTGATGAACAAATCAGCGCCCTTTTTAAGGATTTAGCCAAATCCTGGCCTCAGTTTGACGGCTTTGTACATGCAATTGGCTTTGCTCCACGCGAGGCGATTGCTGGCGATTTCTTGGAAGGCCTATCTCGAGAAGGCTTCAAGATTGCGCATGACATCTCTGCCTATAGCTTCCCTGCAATGGCGAAAGAAGCGCTACCGATGTTGCGCGACAAATCTTCATTGCTCACATTGACTTATTTGGGATCCATGAAGAATGTTCCTAACTACAACACCATGGGCCTTGCAAAAGCATCTCTTGAGGCTTCTGTTCGCTACCTCGCCGGCTCAGTAGGACCAAAAGGCATTCGTGCTAACGGCATCTCTGCAGGCCCAATTAAAACTTTGGCCGCATCTGGTATTAAAGGGTTTGGCAAAATTTTAGAGGCAGTTGAACAAACTGCACCCCTACGTCGCAACGTGACAATTGATGATGTAGGCAATACCGCCGCATTCTTATTGTCTGACTTGGCCAATGGCATTACCGCTGAAATCATTTATGTTGATAACGGCTTTAGCCAAGTGGTCGGCGGAATGGATGAAGTTTGAGCATTCCACTACGTGAAGCCCTGAAGTTTTGGGCCAAACTAGGCTTCATCAGTTTCGGTGGGCCTGCAGGTCAAATTGCAGTTCTGCACCAAGAGTTAGTTGAAAAGCGTCGCTGGATTTCTGAGCGGCGCTTTTTACATGCGCTCAACTATTGCATGCTGTTGCCAGGACCTGAAGCCCAACAGCTGGTTACCTATATAGGCTGGCTGATGCATCGTAGTTGGGGTGGCATTCTGGCAGGCAGCCTCTTTGTACTGCCATCCTTGTTTATCTTAATTGGCCTATCTTGGGTTTATCTCACCTTTGGACAGGTTCCCTGGATTGCCGCCATTTTCTTTGGCATTAAACCCGCTGTCACTGCGATCGTATTACACGCTGCAGTACGCATTGGCAAGCGCACCATTCATAACCAAGTGCTTCAGTGGATTGCGCTTGGATCCTTTCTCGCTATCTTCATTCTCAATCTGGCTTTCCCCATCATCGTGTTGATAGCTGCTGCGATCGGATTCTGGGGTGGTAAACGCTATCCAGAGTATTTCCAGCAAGGTGGTGGTCATGATGCAAAGAAAGAAAAACAATATGGCGCTGCCATCATTGATGATCACACCCCCACGCCTGAGCATGCAAAATTTACTTATTTAAAAGCCATTCGTCATGGTCTGATTGCGCTCACATGCTGGTTACTCCCAATTGGTGCTTTAGTAGCCATCTTTGGCTGGAAGACCCTCTATCCCAATATTGCGTGGTTCTTTACCAAAGCTGCCTTTCTGACTTTTGGTGGTGCTTACGCCGTTCTTCCGTACGTTTATCAAGGTGCAGTCGAGCACTTTCATTGGCTCAGCGCCAATCAAATGATTGACGGCTTAGCTCTGGGTGAAACAACACCAGGGCCACTCATTATGGTGGTGGCTTTTGTGGGCTACCTTGCTGGACATATTCAATCCCTAATCGGCAATAGCAATCCATTTTGGTTTGGCGTAATCGGCGCCTGTGTAGCCACCTGGTTTACTTTTTTACCTTCCTTCTTTTTCATTCTAGTTGGCGGCCCCCTCATTGAGTCAACGCATGGCAAGCTTGGATTTACCGCCCCACTCACAGCTATTACCGCCGCAGTCGTTGGGGTCATCGCCAATCTTGGTCTATTTTTTGCGTATCACGTCTTTTTACCTAGAGGCTTTAGCGGCTCCATTTCTTGGGTCTCGATCCTCATCTGCGCATTAGCTGGATTGGCCTTATTTAAGTTTCAGAAAGGCGTTTTGTCGGTATTGGGCGGGTCTGCATTAGCTGGATTGCTGTTCTATTTCATCTCCGTTTTGATGGGGTGAGCTTTTCTACAAGATTGGCATAATGGAACTCATGCGAATCGAACCTCACACTATCACTCACCTGCAGGAATGGCTTGGTAAAACCGAGTCCCTTCAAGACATTGTCACTGCAGCGCCTGTACGCGCACTATCAGCAACCTTAGATCGTGATGATGCTGCGCCCAGTGCAGGGACTTTTTTACCCGAGCTATGGCACTGGCTGTACTTTCTTCCACATGCTCGCCAATCTGAAATTGGACCTGACGGTCATCCCAAAAGGGGCGGCTTTCTGCCACCGGTACCACTGCCACGACGTATGTGGGCGGGCAGCCGCATTGAATGGCTAAAGCCGCTTACCGTTGGAGATGAGATTGAGCGCGTCTCCACTATTGAATCTGTTACCCACAAAGCAGGTCGCACTGGTGATTTGATTTTCGTATTAGTCAATCACAAGATCTCAAACCAACATGGTCTTGCGATCATTGAAGAGCATGACATTGTGTATCGCGATGCGCCAGGGCCAGATGACAAGCCCGTTCCTCCAACTCCAGCGCCTACTGATGCCAAGTGGAGCAAAACCATCACGCCGGATGATGTGCTGCTGTTTCGCTACTCAGCGCTGACTTTTAATGGTCATCGCATTCACTACGATCGTAAGTATGTCACCGAGGTTGAAGGCTATCCAGGTTTAATCGTACATGGCCCCTTGATTGCAACCCTACTCGTTGACTTGGTGCGTCAAAGTATTCCGGGATGCACACTCAAGAGCTTTGAGTTCCGTGCGATTCGCCCTACTTTTGATATCAATGTCTTCACAGTAAATGCCAAGCCAGATTTAGAAAAAGATCCTAGTGGAAAAACCATCTCCATTTGGGCGCAAGATCACGAAGGCTGGCTCACCATGCAAGCTACTGCTGTTTTAAATTAATCAATCACTTTTTATTTATGACAACTCAACATCTCTCCCATGAGCTAGCCAGTTTTGCTGCCAAACTTCAGGCTGCCGATATTCCTGCAGACGTTATGAATCGGGCCGAAGACTTATTGGTCGATTGGTTTGGCTCAGCTATTGCAGGTAAGGGCTCGCGTCCAGTAGAACTCATTACACAGTTCGCACAAAACATGGGGGGCTTTGATGCAGTACATACCGGCCCTTCTGAGATTTTGGTTTCCCGTAAAACCTCCAGCCCTTTTTTAGCAGCTATGGCCAATGCTGCAGCGTCTCACGTCGCAGAGCAAGATGACGTTCACAATGGCTCAGTCTTTCATCCGGCAACCGTCGTATTTCCGCCTGCACTAGCTTGTGCTCAAGCCATTGGTGCCTCTGGCGAAGATTTATTAGTTGCTGCAGTAGCAGGTTACGAAGTCGGTATTCGGGTTGGCGAATTTTTAGGTCGCTCTCATTACAAGGTCTTTCATACAACAGGAACTGCTGGCACGTTAGCGGCAGCGGCAGCGGTTGGCCGCCTACTCAAACTCAACCCCGAGCAAATGCTGCATGCCTTTGGTTCTGCCGGTACACAGTCAGCAGGACTTTGGGAATTTCTCCGCGACGCCGCAGACTCCAAACAACTTCATACGGCACATGCAGCTTCCACTGGATTAATGTCCGCCTACATTGCACAAGCTGGCTTTACAGGGGCAGAGCATATTCTGGAAGGTAAGCAAGGCTTAGCAGCAGGCATGTCAAGCGATAGTGATCCAAGCAAATTGGTTGATCGTTTAGGAAGTCGCTGGGCTTTGGCGGAGACGAGTTTTAAATATTACGCTTCGTGTCGTCATACACATCCTGCGGCCGATGCCCTCCTTCAAGTCATGTTGGCAAACAATCTATCGCCTAAGGATATTGCCAAAGTAGAAACCTTGGTTCACCAAGGCGCTATTGATGTTTTAGGTCCGGTGACTGATCCTGCTACCGTGCATCAATCTAAGTTCTCCATGGGAACGGTTCTAGCTTTAGTGGCGCATTACCAATTTGCTGGCTTACAAGAATTTGATCAACACTTTCATGATGATGAAATCTGTACATTCCGTGAGCGTGTCTCCATGACTCTAGATCCTGAAGTGGATAGCGCCTACCCACAGCGTTGGATCGGTAAAGTCAAAGTCTATTTAAACAATGGGCAAATTCTGGATGGTCGTGTAGATGAACCCAAGGGCGATCCTGGAAATACCTTATCTCGCGCAGAGATAACCGATAAGGCAATGCGCCTTGCTGCCTTTAGTGGTGGCGCAAGTCCAGCAGAGATGAGTAAAGCAATTGATTTCTTGTGGAATATCCGCAAACAAGCCAAGATGGGGGTTTTACTTCCTTCCGCATCAGCCGCTTAATAAAAGACTCTTATTTTCTAAGTTGATATGAATCCACTCGAAACACCACTAGGCTTTAGCACTAACTTTCTATTTGTACCGGGCACTCGTCCAGAACGTTTTATGAAAGCCCTCGATAGTGGTGCAAGCGGAGTTGTCTTGGATCTAGAAGATGCTGTTGCTGAGGAAGATAAAGTCAGTGCACGCGATGCTATTCGAACTGCATGGTCTAGTTTTAGTCCCGAGCAAAAAAAGCGCTTGGTGATTCGCGCAAACTCACCCGGTAGTAAGTTTTACGCTGCAGATTTGATTTTGGCGCAGGAGCTTCAGGTTGCCTGCTTATTGATCCCAAAAAGTGAATCTTGCGACCAAATTAATGGGGCCGCTCTAATACTTCCGAATACCGCAATCATTCCCATGATTGAAACTGCAGTTGGCTTAGATCATTTAAAAGAGATTGCAAACTCCAATCAAGTGATTCGTCTTGCATTAGGTAATTTAGATTTGCAGGCGGATCTGGGTATGGTGTGTGACCGTCTTGAAACAGAGTTACAAACAGCGCGCTATCAAATCGTCTTGGCCTCTCGCCTTGCGCAGATTGCCCCTCCCATTGATGGGGTTACACCGTCTACCGATGATATTGAGCGCATTACTGACGATGCTGAGCGCGCAAAGCGTATGGGCTTTGGCGGAAAACTCTGCATTCATCCTAAGCAGGTAGAAATCGTTATCAAAGCATTTACCCCAACATCGGAAGAGTTGGCTTGGGCTCACCGCGTTATTGAAGCCGATAAGGCCTCCAAAGGGGGTGCCGTGAAGCTGGACGGTCGCATGATCGATCGACCAGTTGTTCTCTTAGCCCAAAGAACCCTGGCAATTACTGGTAAACACTAGGGTTATTCAAGACAAATAAGTTCTAAAACTGGCAAAATTGGTCTACATAAAAAGAAGGTGGAGACCACAATGCAAATCAAGAAATTCTTATTTTCAGGAATCGCTGCCGCTCTCACGGCTGGCGCATTTCTGAGCACCAGCGCCCTCGCTCAAAACAATTGGCCTACCAAGTCAATCACCTTAGTCGTTCCCTTTGCTGCTGGCGGACCAACCGATACTGTTGCTCGTTTGATTGCGGTTCCCATGGGTCAAGCGCTCGGTCAAACAGTGATCGTTGAAAACGTCAACGGTGCCGGTGGAACAATTGCGAGTACCAAGGTTGCACGTGCTGCTCCTGATGGTTACACCATTTACCTCCATCATATGGGCATGGCTACAGCAAACGCACTCTATGACAAGCTGCCATATGATCCTTTGCAAAACTTTGACTATATCGGCCAAGTGGCTGATGTACCCATGGTGCTCTTAGGTAAAAAAGATTTACCAGCCAATAACTTTAAAGAGCTCGAAGCCTATATCAAAGCCAATGGTTCGAAAGTCACTATGGCTAATGCAGGGCCTGGCGCTGTTTCACAACTTTGCGGACTCTTATTTCAGAGTCGCATGGGTGTCAAGCTAACCAACATTCCTTACAAAGGCACTGGACCCGCCCTTACCGATTTGCTAGGCGGCCAAGTGGATTTGCTTTGCGATCAAACCACCCAAACCATTCCCTATATCAAGGATGGACGCGTCAAGGCTTTCGGAACTACTACCTTAAAGCGCTTACCTGCAATTCCTAACGTCCCTACTTTGGATGAACAAGGTCTAAAAGGTTTTGAAGTGAAGGTCTGGCATGGCATGTACACACCAAAAGGCGTTCCTAAGCCTGTCTTAGATAAATTAAATGCTGCCTTGAAAAAAGCACTCAATACTCCTGATGTGAGAAAACGTTTAGAGGATGCCAATATTGATATCGTCTCTCCAGATAAGATGACTCCAACTGGACTCAAGTCACATCTGGAAGCTGAAATTAACAGGTGGGGACCGATCATTCGTAAGTCCAATATTGCAGACTAAGCTTTAGTCGCATCAAACAAAAAAGCCGGCATGATGCTGGCTTTTTTGTTTCTGTACTCTATTGATCTGGGCTATATATATGTATTAACCTGGTCTAAATAAATACCCAGAACGAGCCCTCTCACGACGCTTTCTGCGAATCATTCCAACAATGGCAAACAAAGCCCAGATAGCCAAGAACGGATCCAGCAGGTAGTCCCAAAGATTAGCCGATTCATGCCAATGGGCTGCCCAGGCAATGATCGCGATAGCAATAATCCAAATACCCTTACTCCAATTTACTAATCCGCAGACCAGGGCAAAAAATAGCACTGCCAATAGGAATGCAATCGAACCATACCCCCATGCATAAGGATCAATCATCCCTACGCCTAAGGCAAATGGATAAAAGCATAAAGAGATGATTGTCACTGTCAATTTAAAAGCAATCGGCACAGGTTTATGAGATGGCAGCAATGAACTCCATAACAGTAGAGACAAGACAATACTGAGATCGCCAGTTGCGCCACGAATGTACGCAACTAAAGGCAAATTCATCCCCAAGGGCCAAAATAAGATATTGCCAATGAGGACCACCAGAAATATCTTTACAGCAAGCGGAAAGGTATTTGGAGAAAATCTTTCCAATAAGCAAGTACACGCTACCGCACACGTTAGGGATAGCTCAATCAACACCAAGGATTGCATTAAGGAATTCATTATTGCGCCTCCTGATGTGGGCTATCCAATTCTGCTGACTGTAACTTACTGAAAGCATGGTTTAGCCAAGCGCCAGAAAAATAACGATGACGAATCTTTTTACGATCCCAGGTATATACCAAATGGACATCATCACCATTAACCGTAAGCAAATATGGGTAGGAGAATTCTTTACGCTGAGCATCGGGCAATGCCTCGTCGTCCTCTAAGACCTCAACGGTTTGCCACTGTCCAGATTTAGCATCACTCATTAACAAGACCAATCGATATCGGCCAGATTCAATATTATTAAGAACCAAAACGCGTGTGCCATTTTTTAGAACCAGTCCAGCAACCGCAGAATTGGGATTGGCAATCGGCAAATCTTCTGACTGCTGCCAGATTTGACCAGCATCTTGGGTGCGGCTAACTGGTATTTGTTTTGGCAAATCTGCACTACGCGTCTGACGAAAATAAGCGCTGGCATCCTGTGTATCATTTATAAATAGGAGTGGCTGAATTGCACTACGACCAGAACTCATGCGACGTTTATCAATCACTTGCCCTGCATCTATCCGTAAGAATTCACCAAAGCGCCCTATCCATTCGTGATAAGCCGGCAAACCTAAGAGGCCATCAGCAAACAGAACGCTCGGCGATTTCACTAGCGTACTTAAGTTCAACAAAGGGGAGCTAATCAAGCGCTGTGGCTTGCTCCATGTCAAACCCTCATCATCAGAAGTCATCGTAGAAATTGAGCTCCCAGCCCAACCACCAATAGAAACGGTCACAAAAAATAATTGCAGTCGTCCATCGGGTAATCTTGCAGGCACGGGATTGCCTAGCTTAGCGATGTAGCGTGCGAGACCCTTCTCTGCACTAATGCGGTCCATGACAACGGTGGGCGCACTCCACTCGGCAGATTTCGAGTCATATACAGAGCTATAGATCGATACATCCGCGGCACCTTCGCGACTACCAGCAAACCAAAATGCCCTCACTGCACCATCCTTTAGGGCAATCAATGATGCCGCATGAACTGAAGCGGCGCCTGTATCTGGCAACCAATTAGATTGTGGCACTGGAATGCCAGTCTTTATTTCACCTTTTGTTTTAGTAGTGGCGGACTCTTCAATCTCTTCATCTATTTGAAAAGGCGAAACTGCAAATGGCGCCCAAGCAGGACGACTATCAATATGCAGAAAGCCAATCACTGCAGCAAGCAACAGAAAACAAAGGGCAATGACACGACTCATCTACAAGCATCCTTCAGGTTTGATTCATTGGGGATAGGTGCTGGTGTAGAAACCAAATATTCAATTACAAATAAATGTTTACCTATCTGCCCCCTTAGCATCTCAGTAATTTCTTCATTAGAGTGGCGTGCCCTCATTTCCATTCGCTGCCCAACGATCTGACAAGAATCGCAGAGTGCTGGCTGCACACCCAAAGGAGCATGCACTGCTACCAAAGGATAAACCGATGTAAGGGATGCAACATTACTAGCATCTTGGGCTAAATAACCATGTAGTTTTGCTCCCGGCATCAACAAGCGATATTCCTCATCCTTGGCGCGATAGTCACAAGGAACCCAAACATCCTTATCTTGCAACTGAGCAATCGTTTCTGCAGAATAACGCCCTAAATATCCCTCTAGGGGAGCAAGACTACTCGTCAATGCGCAATAAACCAGAAAGCAAGCGGCTAAAGAGAGGGTTTTAGTGAAGCTTCGTTTAAGCAAACCAAACAAGACAAGCAATATTCCCAACGCCATGAGAATCCAATGGCCATACGAATAAGTCCATACGTCTGCATCACCCATCAATTGTGAGGCCTGAAGATTCACGCCAATCCAGAGCAGTAGCGACAACACCAATAACTGCAACAATAAGGCAATCCGAAATCCCCACAAGGGCAATCTATCCCAAGACAAGGCAATCAATGCTGCAAATGCTGGCATCACTGGCAAAAGATAGCGGCCCGAGCGTTGGCTGGGCAAGCTAAAGACCATCAAGAATGCTGCAATCAATAGCAGCAACAAAACCTCTTCCAAACTCAGAAATCGACGTGTACGCCAGCACTGCATCAAGCTAGAAATCAAGACAAAACTAAATAAGCCTGCATTGGCAATCGTAGTCAGCATTAAAAGCCAAATACTGTCACCGCCTCGAACAAGATCCATTAAATAACTGGACTGACGTGCCGCAAATTTACCCGCATTCTCGCCCAATACAAACTCTTTCCATACGGCCTCTGGATTGGGGTCTATGGCAAACCACAAGGCAAATACGCCAAGGGCAAGCACAGCAATCATGATTAACTTATATAGATCTTGAATGATTACCTTAGGAATACTCCACTGCCGCCAGCGCCAGTAATACAGTCCTAAGGCAAAAGAGGCAGGAACGATATAGGCAAATGATTTTGCAAATAAGGCGAGACCAAAACAAACTCCTGCCATGAGCGGAAAAAAGAATTTGGACTCAAATGCACATCTGCCCCAATACAAAATTGCTAAAAATGGGAGTGAAATCCAAAATACTTCCGGTGGATCTGCCAAGAATGGTCGACCATAGCGATATGTTGCAAAAAAGGAAAGCCAAACCAATGCGGCCAACATTCCAGTTTGTGTTTTGCCACTAAATCGACGAACTGCTAAAAATAAGAAAAATGCTGTTAGTCCGGTATATAAAACGCTGGGCCAACGTAAATTCGCTAGAGTCCATTCGCTTGCCCAATGGGTACTTGCAATACCCTGCCAAAAAATAAGGGGTGGCTTGGTGTTTTTGATGCCATCCATTTCAGATTGGAGCGGTAACCAGTGACCCGAATCCGCCGTCATCCGCACGATATGCATGTAGGGGTACTCATCACCGTTTTTAGGCGCAAATCGGCTATCCAAACCATAAAGGTAGGTAAATACACCTAAAAGGACTACCAATAAGGCTGAACGGTAAGAAAATGAAGCTCGCATTCCTATAGTTTATAGGGCTTACTAGAAACTCGAATATAAATGGTGGTAACTGGATTTTTGAATGAGCATATGAAAAATGTATCTGAAATCAATACCCTATTTCAGCGCCTTCTTGATTAAGATGCTAGCAACGCAATACGTAATTCATTACCCAGAAATATTCTGAACGGAGACAGACTTTATGCGAGCAAAGCTTTTAAAACCCGCAGTCTTATTGTCAATCTATATTGGCATAAGTCATTGGAGCGGAAGCGCTCTTGCCCAAAATGCCGATGCAAGCAATTTATACAAACGCGGCCTTGCAGCTACCTGCGCCAATTGTCATGGAACCGATGGCAAAGGTGTCGTTGACGGCGGAATGCCATTAATCAACAACCTTACTAGCGAACAAATGTTAGCTCAACTGAAAGCATTTAAATCCGGCGCACGTGAAGGCACCATCATGCCCCAATTAGCTAAAGGCTATACAGACGAGCAACTCGAAACCATCGCCAATCAACTTGGCAAGAAACAATAAGGAAGCACATCATGGATCGTCGACACTTTATTGGGAACAGCGCAGCTGCCCTTGGTTTGCTTGCTGGTTTCTCAGGTCAAGCGAAAGCCAGCTTACAGAAGGCAGAAATCCTTGTCATAGGTGGCGGGTACGGGGGTGCCACCGCAGCTAAATATTTACGTCTGTTTTCTAACAACACCGCTCAGGTGACTTTAATTGAACCAAACCCCACCTTTATTTCCTGCCCACTCTCAAACTTAGTTGTGGGTGGCTCACGCAACTTATCCGAACTTACCAGTTCTTATGACAACCTCAGCAAACGTCATGGGATCAAGATGATTCAAGATAGCGTGGCCAGCATCGATCCCGATAAGAAAACAGTCAAGCTCGCTTCTGGAAAAACCTTGCGCTACGACAAAGCAATTATTTCTCCTGGTGTTGCTTTGATGATGAACAGTATCGAAGGCCTATCTCAAGCCAATAAAGCAGGCGTTACTCTGCAGGCCTGGAAGGCGGGTCCTGAAACCACCGCTTTACATAAGCAGCTTGCCTCTATGCGCGATGGTGGCACTTTTGCCATCAGCATTCCAGAAGCTCCATATCGCTGCCCTCCTGGCCCCTATGAGCGCGCATGCCAAGTAGCAAACTATCTTAAGCAGAACAAGCCAAAATCGAAGGTTCTGATATTGGATGCTAACCAAGATGTCACCTCCAAAGGTGCGCTCTTTAAAAAGGTATGGGCAGAGCAGTATCCAGGAATGATTGAATATTTACCAAAATACAATGTCACTGCAGTAGATGCAAAAACAAAAACCATCAAATTTGAAGTGCAAGACGATATCAAGGCTGATGTATTAAATCTTCTGCCAGCAATGAGCGCTGGTGAAATCGCCGTTAAAACTGGCTTAGCGAATTCTAATGGCCGCTGGGTTAACGTGAATTACCTTAACTTTGAATCCACTGCACAGAAGGATATTCACGTCTTGGGTGACTCCATTCAAGTGGCTCCAGCCATGCCTAAATCGGGGCATATGGCTAACCAGCATGCCAAAGTAGCTGCTGCTGCCATCGTGGCAGAACTTAGCGGCTGGGAAATAAACCCTGCTCCAGTACTTACCAATACCTGCTACAGCTTTGTGAATGACCGGGAGGTCGTTCACGTCGCTAGCGTCCATCAATACAACGCTGCTGAAAAAACCTTCAAGCCAGTACCTGGATCGGGTGGGCTATCTCCGGCCCCCTCCACCCTAGAAGGCGTCTATGCCTGGGGTTGGGCACACAACATTTGGGCTGATAGTTTGGGTTGATCAAAGTCAACGCTGCCAAAAAAGAGGTCTGAACGCCTCTTTTTTTGTTTACACGGCTTGATAGATACCTATACTGATAGAAACATACTTAAAACTTGGAGGCTTCATGAGCACAACCCCTACCTCACCTAAGGATGCATCTAAATTAGAAGATGCAATTGAGAGATGGACCGTACCCATCGGAAACTTATTTGTCTCTTTGTTTCATCGAATTGCATTGTTTGGCATTGGCGGTGCAACCGTTTGGTCAGCAGGGGTGGCATTTCTTGAAATGGTTCATAAGGGATCAGCCTCAATAGAAGACCTGCTCTTGCTGTTTATCTATTTAGAGATTGGTGCCATGGTGGGTATTTATTTCAAAACCAATCATATGCCGGTCCGCTTTTTGATTTATGTTGCCATCACTGCGGTTACTCGCCTCATCATCGACCTAGTCAATACCAAACATGAAGCCGATATGGCCATCCTATTGATGGGTCTGACCATCTTGATCCTAGCTCTGGCAAATGCGATTGTGCGTTACGCATCATTTAAATTTCCCAGCAGAAGTGGAGATAATGAATAAAGACCCTATGGGTTTGGATTAACTCCATTATTGTGTTGATAGGGGTGAACGCCCCTATTTAAGCAATTGCGTACATACTCAATGCTAGTGCGCAAGGAATAGTAATCGCTGGAGAAATATCTTGAGATCTGGATATTTAAGGCTTGGAACTCGAGAAGATCTAACTTCTTCAGATACTCATCCCTCATGCTGGGGTTAAAGTCCGTAAGCCACTCTTGCTCATATCCTCTTAAAGTCCCATACAGACGGTTAATCTTATTTTGCATGCGTCTTGCACGAAAACTAGGCAAAGCCTGCAAGATGGGATAAGCAAGAATACAAAATGGCAGCAATATGAAAACGAGTCGATTTATGAGTTCTGCCAGCCAGAATGGCACATAATTTGATAACAATGGGTAACGATTCTTTTCATAGTGAACTGCTACAGGGCTATCCGGCAAGACTGAATCCTTGAAAGAAGGAAACTCGCCACGCTCTGAAAAAAATGATCCGCGCCCATTGATTTCGCGGGCAGCCTCTAAAAATAAAAATTGTATTGCTGGATGCATGCGATCATCTACCAATAAATTAGTAGTCGTAGCAAGTAATTTAATATCTTGCGCGGGAAAATTTCGGTTCAGATCAAATGAGCCTTGGGGCACTTGCAAAATATGCATGTACGGAATGATTTTGGCGTAAGCATCTGCACGTTTAAAGGTAACTAAATGAATAGCAGGATCATTCAGCAAGGACTGAACATTCGGCGCCTCATAGGCATCGACGATAAAAGTACCATCAATCGCCCCGTCTTTTAGAGCCTTTACTGCTTCTGCCCCTGGCAAATTGACAAAATGAGGAAGATGCTCAAATCCAGAAACTTCCAAAATCTTCATTGCTTGCGCATAGGTACCACTACCTTTAATACCAACAGAAATTGTTTTGGGGGTAAAGTATTTAAAGTCACCTCTGTGCGCCTCTAAATCACTGTTCTTCACTTCTGGGCCGCGATAAAAAAACCATACTGGATCGTAAGCAATCGCACCAAGAGATTGAACACCCTTGATATCCTTTGCATGACCTATTCCTGCCTGAACAAAAGCGGCCTGCACAGGATCTTTACGATCCACTAAGTGATCGATATTTTCTTGGGCACCTAAAGTGCTAACGAGCTCTAAAGTTACGCCCTTCTTTGCAAAATATTCAGCGTATTTTTTTCCAAGGTCCTGGTATGAACCACCAGCAGATCCAGTAGCTAGATAAACGCGATTTGGAGGCGGTGGATCTGCATACCACCAGATACCCGCAAGAATCAATAGCAAGAGAATGAGGAGTGGCCATGCTTCCTGTAAAAATTGGGTAAAGTCGGTCCACTTCTCCTGAACAGTCTCAGATATACCCAAGTACGTCTCTTGAATGTCTTGTTTAAAGCTTCCCATGTGCTACCGATCAGCAAAGTTCATTAATGCTAATAATAATGATAATGTGCTTATTCTGATTCCTTTAATGAACTTTTGAATACCCTAAAAACATGATAACCCTTAGAAAATCCCAGGAACGTGGCTATGCCGACCATGGCTGGCTAAAAAGCTTTCATTCTTTTTCATTTGCCGGTTACCATGACCCCCGCTTTATGGGTTGGGGAAACCTTCGCGTCATTAATGAGGATCGGATAGCTGCTGGAATGGGTTTTGGTAAGCACAGCCATCGCAATATGGAAATTATTAGTTACGTCCTGTCGGGAGAGCTGGCGCACGAAGATAGTATGGGAAATATTAAAGGAATCCCGCCAGGAGATGTCCAACGCATGAGTGCAGGCAGCGGAGTAACTCATAGCGAGTTCAATCACGCCAAAGATCAGACAACCCATTTTCTGCAAATTTGGATAGAGCCTAATGTTTCCGAAATTGAACCTGGCTACGAACAACAATCTATCCCCGAAATAGAAAAAGATGGCAAGTTGCGCATCATCGCGTCCCCAACCGGAAATGATGGCGCTGTGAAAATTCATGCGGATGCAACGATATATGCTGGACTATTTAATGAGTCTCAAACTGCCACAGTGCAGCTTGACCCAAAAAGAAAAGCTTATGCTCACCTCATTCGCGGGGCAATCACGATTAATGGCCATCAATTAGCTGGTGGAGATGCCCTTCTCATTGAGAATGAAACTAAAGTAGAAATCAATAATGGCGCAGAAGCAGAAGTGCTGATTTTTGACTTGAGTCATTAATTATTTCTCAGCTTAAGCATACGATGTAGCATCACCCTTAAATTTCAAAGCTCATGATTGAAACCTCTGTTAAGAAACTAGCTGGTCCGATTATTCGACTGCATCCAAATGACAATATCGTAGTTGCTCGAGTCGATATTGGTATTGGTGCCCAAGTCCCTAGCGAGAATTTCACGAGCCGCAGCCAAGTACCTGCAGGTTACAAAATTGCTGCCAAGAAAATTCTTAAGGGTGAGCCCATCCTAAAATATAACGTGACGGTAGGTTTTGCTAATACTGATATTGATGCGGGCACCATGGTGCATAGTCACAATACCGAGTTTAGAGAATTTGATCGTGACTACGCTTACGCAAGCGAATATAAACCTACAGAACTCCTGCCAGAATCAGAGCGCGCTACCTTTCAGGGATATGTTCGAGCCAATGGACAAGTTGGCACACGTAATTTCATTGGCATTCTTTCCACGGTTAACTGCTCAGCAACTGTAGTCAACAGGATTGCGGATTGGTTTACGCCAGAGCGACTGAAAGAATTTCCTAATATCGATGGTGTGGTGGCATTTAGCCATGACATCGGTTGTGGAATGGAAATGAGTGGCGAACCTATGGAGCTACTGCGCCGTACTATGGCGGGCTATGCTCGCCACCCTAACCTAGCTGCAGCGCTGATTGTTGGACTAGGCTGTGAACGTAATCAACTCAAAGGTTTGATGGAGCAGGAAGACCTAGCTGAAGGTAATACTCTGCATACGTTCATCATGCAAGAATCCGGCGGCACACGTAAAACGATTGAGGCTGGCATAGAGGCTGTTAAAGCACTGCTTCCAGCAGCAAACAAAGTAAAACGTGAAACGGTGTCTGCCAGTCACTTATGTGTTGGCTTGCAATGCGGTGGATCTGATGGCTTTTCATCCATCACCGCCAACCCCGCTTTAGGAGCAGCGATCGATATTTTGTCCCGCCATGGTGGTACGGGAATTCTTTCAGAGACACCGGAGATTTATGGTGTTGAACACACCCTTACCCGTCGAGCGGTAAATAAAACGGTAGGTGAAAAACTCATTAAACGGATTCGCTGGTGGAAAGATGAATACTCCGTTGGTAGAGATGTACAAATTAATGGGCAAGTAAGCCCCGGCAATCAAATTGGTGGCTTAGCCAATATTTTTGAAAAATCCCTTGGATCTTCCATGAAGGGTGGCACAGGCCCCCTCATGGAGGTCTATCGATATGCTGAGCCAGTAAGAACCAAAGGCTTTGTGTTCATGGACACCCCAGGATTTGACCCCGTATCAGCAACCGGCCAAATAGCCGGGGGCGCCAATCTGATCGCCTTCACCACTGGCCGCGGCTCCATGTTTGGCTCCAAGCCAGCGCCTTGTATCAAGTTAGCCACCAATACACCGATGTATCAGCGCCTGACAGAGGACATGGATATCAATTGCGGAGAGATTTTGGATGGCACAGTCTCCGTCCAAGAGATGGGGCAGCAGATATTTGAGTTATTCCTCCGCACTGCCTCTGGCGAACCTTCCAAAAGCGAACTACTTGGTCTAGGAGACTATGAATTTGTTCCCTGGCAAATTGGGGTAATGAGCTAAGAGAACTGTAGAATTAATCCTGTTAGCTCAACCCAGACTGAAACGAAACTGAAACAGGCTTATGAAATTTAGGGATTACTACGAAACACTCGGTGTTGCTCGCGGCGCTACTGAAGCTGAGATTAAATCAGCCTATCGCAAAATGGCCCGAAAATTCCATCCAGACGTAAACAAAGAAGCTGGCGCTGAAGAGCAGTTCAAG
Organism: Burkholderiaceae bacterium; assembly: GCA_947380285.1. The sequence continues at coordinate 32,913 of CANCQD010000002.1, forward strand.
CAAATCGGCGAAGCTTATGCCGTTTTGAAAGATACCGAGAAACGCGCAGCCTACGATCGATTTGGCGAGAACTGGAAAAACGGTCAAGACTTTACCCCTCCCCCAAATTGGAATGAAGGCTTTGAATATTCCGATGGTGGATTTGGTGGTGGTCACCCAGGTTATGGCGGTGGCTTTGAGGGTGATCAAAGCGAATTCTTTGAATCCCTTTTTGGCAGAGGCAAACATCGCCAAGGTGGACGCAGTGGTAATCCTCGACAGGGCATGAACTTCAAAGGCCAAGATCATCATGCCAAAATATTGATTGATCTAGCTGATGCGTATAACGGTGCCAAGCGGACGATTGCACTGCATATGCCTACGCAAGATGCGAATGGTCATGTCAGTACACAAGAGCGCAAATTAGATGTCAGCATTCCTAAAGGCATTAAGTCTGGACAAAATCTGCGACTATCTGGACAGGGTGCTCCTGGTGTTGGCGAAGGTCCTGCTGGCGACCTTTATCTAGAAATTGATTTCCACCCTAACGCTATTTATCGTGTTGAAGGAAAGGATGTCTTCATTGATATCCCTTTGGCACCATGGGAGGCCGCTCTTGGAACAACAGTTAATGTGCCTACCCCAGCAGGCAGCACTTTGGAATTAAAGATTCCAGCAGGCACAGTAGCGGGTCGCAAAATGCGACTCAAAGGTAAAGGTATTCCCAGCGCGGAACCTGGCGATCTGTATGTTGTCCCTACTATCGCCTTACCACCAGCCGATACTGATGCCCATAAAGAAGCATATCAAACCTTTGAGAAAGCTTTTGATTTCAACCCCAGAACTCACTTGAAGGGATGATCGAGATGACACAAACCAATATCACCTGGATTGAAGGTAGCGTCGTTGAGAATGAAGTTCATATGACGATTGTGGAGCTCTCTCACGCCTCGCGCACGCCAGAAGATCTCATCATGACCTGGGTTTCAGAAGGAGTACTCAGTCCAGTTGGATCATCGCCAGAAGACTGGCGCTTTAGTGGCGATTCTTTGAGAAGAGCGAAAACTGCAGCCCATCTTACACATGATCTTGAGTTAAATGTGCCTGGCGTTGCGCTTGCACTAGACCTACTCGATGAAATTGCCCAGTTGCGTGCCCGCCTACCGCGCAAATAGGCCTTTACACTAAGATTCTGAACGACTCAAAAGCCGCTCCCAACGCTGCAGCTTTTGATCTAATTGAACAGTAATTTCACTTAGGCGCGCTTGCATGCTTGCCGCTAACTCAGGTTCATTTTTATACAAATCTGGATTGCTCATTGCAATGCCAATGTCAGCCTGCTCTGTTTCCAAGACTTCAATCTGCAATGGCAAAGCTTCTAGCTCCTGGCGTTCCTTGCCATTAAGCTTTTGAATAACGCTCTTGGCTGCTGGCTTATTTTCTGTCTTAGTCTTTGCCTCAGCTTTCACTTCAGCCTTTACCTCTACTTTAGGCTCTGATTTTTCTACAGATTTTGTATTGGCATTCGCGGCGCGAATTTTATCAGAGCGTGCCTTCTGTATTTTCCAATCCTCATAACCACCCTCATACTCACGCCAGAAACCATCGCCTTCATTCGCAATAATGCTCGTGACAACGTTATCTAAGAAATAGCGATCATGACTTACTAGGAAAACAGTACCCTTGTAATCTTGCAACAGTTGCTCGAGCAAATCTAAGGTGTCAATATCCAAGTCATTTGTTGGCTCATCCAAGACTAAAACGTTTGCTGGACGAGCAAACAAGCGAGCCAACAGCAAACGATTGCGCTCTCCACCGGAAAGCGTGCTGACAGGAGAATTTGTTCTCTCAGGCGCAAACAAGAAATCACTCAAATAACTCTTCACGTGCTTTTTATTGCCGTTGATTTCAATCCATTCGCTACCAGGACTAATGTAATCTTCCAGCGAGGCATTGAGATCTAAGCCTTCGCGCATTTGATCAAAGTAAGCCACCTCAATACGAGTGCCCATGGTTGCAGTGCCGGAGTCCGGAGCAATCGTACCCAATATTAATTTGAGCAAGGTTGTCTTACCTGCGCCGTTAGGACCCAGTAGACCCACCTTATCACCGCGCAAAATCGTTGCTGTGAAATCTTTCACAATCGGACGATCATACGTTTTGCTGACGTTTTGGAGATCAGCCACAATCTTGCCGCTACGGTCTCCAGCAGACACTGCCAATTTCACCTGCCCCATCGCATCTCTGCGCTCGGCACGGCTACTACGTAAATTTTCTAAGCGGGCAATTCTGGCAACACTTCGAGTGCGACGCGCTTCAACACCTTTGCGTATCCAAACCTCTTCTTGTGCCAATAATTTATCGGCACGGGCATTGGCTAAAGATTCAGAGTTAAGCTCTTGCTCTTTTAAAACTTCATACTGAGTAAAGTTTCCAGGATAGCTACGCAAAATACCGCGATCCAACTCAACAATCTGCGTGCAAACGTTGTCCAAGAAAGCACGGTCATGGGTAATCAAAATAACTGAGCCTTGATATTCCTTGAGCAACTCCTCTAACCAAGCAATCGAGTCTAAATCCAAATGGTTGGTTGGCTCATCTAACAGAAGTACATCTGGCATCTCAACCAAAGCGCGCGCTAAGGCAACCCGTTTTTTTGTGCCCCCAGAAAGTGTATTGATCTTGAGATCTGCTTCGAGATGTAGGCGGTCTAAAGTTTCATGAACGCGTTGCTCCCAATTCCAGCCACTTAATGCCTCTAATTGTGACTGTACCTCGTCCAAGCGATGATGAGAGGCATCATCCCATTCGCCAACGCTCAGAGCTTCATACTCCTCACGCAAAGCCTTGGCCTGGGCAACACCCTTAGATACCGCCTCAAAAATAGTCTCTTCTGCTTCAAAGATAGGCTCCTGAGGCACGTAGGCAATCCTCAGACCTTGCTGATATTGAAGCAGCCCATCATCCAATTTTTCGATGCCGGCCATTATCTTCAATAAAGAAGATTTGCCAGTGCCATTACGGCCAATTAAGCCAACACGCTCACCCGATTCGAGTGAAAAAGCAGTGTTTGCGAGGAGGTCAACGTGGCCAAAAGCCAGTTTTGCATCAGTGAGTACGATTAAAGCCATGGCGACATTATCGTCACTTCCCCAAAAGAAGAGATATTTCCATCAATATCTGCGAGACTAGCCACCTATGGTTTGCAAACTAACGCCCTCTGCGCCCCGCCTCATCCTCTTTTCTGGACATGCTGGCACTGGGAAGTCGACTTTGGCTAAGAGGGCCTTACCTTTGCTAATTGAAAAAACAGGGGAAGATTTTTTCTTTCTGGACAAAGACACTGCCTATGGTGCCTTTAGCGCCCATGTCATGAAACTGACGACCCAGAACCCCAATGACCGTGATAGCCCCTATTACCTAGAAAACCTCCGCGATTGGGAATACCAGGGGCTCATTGATATTGCTAGAGAGAACTTACTCCTCGGCGTGAATGTGATTTTGGTGGGGCCGTTCTCCAAAGAGATTCAGAGTGGCAGAATGTTTGACCCGCAAAAGCTTGGAGTGCCGCCACAAACGACCATTCAGATTGCCTGGATTGATTTAGAGGAATCAGAAGCTAGAAAACGGATGGAAAAACGGGCTGACCCTAGGGATGAATGGAAACTTGCTCACTGGGATCAATATGCCAAACGTAGAACAGAGCCGCCCATCCATTCAGCTTTGCACCGTTTTGATAACTGCTCTTTTACAGAAGACGCCTTTGTAAAGTTGATTGACGATTTGGCTCCGTAAGAGCGGATTCAGAAGACAAAAAAATAGGACCCCTAAGGAGCCCTATCTCAAGAACCAAGAACTGAATTCTTAGAACTTGTAAGTCACACCAACAGCTGGCATCCATGGGTTCAATGTCAACTTGCCAGATGCACCGGCAAGCGCTCCACTACCAGTTACATTAGTGCTCATAGTTGCATATTTCACGTCAACGTTTAAACCCCAGTTTTTATCCAACATGTAATCCATACCAACTTGACCAACAAAACCAACACTAGACTGATCAACTTGCACCTGATTTCCGAGCGCAGGGAAATTTTGACGATTTCCAAAGATAGTGTAATTAATACCAGCGCCAACATAAGGTTTAAAAGCACCTAAGTCAGTGAAGTGGTACTGAGCCAAGAGTGATGGCGGCAAAGCTGTAATCTTACCGGCGTTGGCATTTCCTGGGCCATAAGTAATGTTTACTTGTTGTGGCCATGTCAACACCAACTCAGCAGCAATATTTTTTGTGAAAAAGTAAGAAACATCAAACTCAGGAATAACTTGATTTTTAGCTTTTACGTTTGCGGCTTGGACCAAACCAGACTGTCCATTTTGCCAAAGCAAATCCACCGCACGCACACGCACCATCCATGGATTCTCTTCTGCTTGAGCTTGAGCCTGAGCTGCGATTGGGGCTAAGGATGCTACTGCAGCCATTGCTGCTACGAGTGTCTTAATACGCATGATGGTTTACCTTTTTGTTATCAATTTCGATGAGATCATTTTCGAATTGATGCAGAAGGTGCAATTTGATGTAAATCAAATTGAAAGTGCTTAGGAATTTTTTGTTTGCTAAAAAGCAACACTGTTTAAGAGCGCGTTTGATCTAGATCAAATTGCCGGCACCATACCCTTACAAAACCTTGGAATACGTGCCTTTTGCTTGAGATTCTCTGAGGTGTCGATCAAAGGTCATTGCCACGCGCCTAGCCAAGAGGCGGCCTTTGGTAGGAACCAGCATATTCTGCCCTTCCCAATCCAACAGTCCAGCTTCCTCTAGATTTTTTAACTCTTCTATCTCCGTTTTAAAGTAGCTCTCAAAATCAATTCGATGTGATGCCGCAAATGCTTTGGTATCCAAGGCAAATTGACACATCAATTCACCTATAAGCTCTCGACGCAGTAGATCATCTTTGTCGAGCTGTAGTCCTCGCAAGACTGGTAGATGCCCATGATCAAGCAAGTCGTAATATTCGTCTAAGGTGCGAACATTTTGAGAGTAGCAATCATCTACCTTACCAATAGATGAAATTCCAAATGCCAACAGATCGCACTCTGCCTGTGTCGAATAACCCTGGAAATTACGATGCAGTTTTCCTTCTTTTTGGGCGATTGCCAATTCATCATCAGGTTTAGCAAAATGATCCATGCCAATAAAAATATAGCAAGCCTCGCCTAAGCGCGCAATCGTATTGGAGAGAATATCGAGCTTATCTGCAGCAGCAGGTAAATCTGCCTCGGCAATCCGGCGCTGCGGCTTAAAGATATGCGGCAAGTGTGCATAGTTGTAGACCGACAGGCGATCGGGATTCATGGCCAATACTGCATCTACGGTTTCTTTAAAGGTTGCAGGCGTTTGTTTTGGTAGGCCGTAAATTAAATCTACGCTTCTGGATTTAAATCCATACTTTCTGGACCAATCCATTACTGCTTGAGTTTCTTCAATCGTTTGGACCCGATGCACAGCCTCTTGAACGGCTAAGTTGAAGTCTTGCACCCCTAAGCTAATGCGATTAAAGCCCAACTCCGCTAAGAGGGCAATATCTTGCTCAGTCACACGTCTTGGATCGATCTCAATGGAATACTCGCCGCCAGGCAAAAGCTCAAAATGCTCGCGGGTGTGATGCATCAACTCTGTCATCTCATCATGTGACAGAAAGGTTGGTGTACCACCACCCCAATGCAATTGCGTCACTGGAATCTTTTTCTGAGCGCCCATAGCCTGGGTAACCATCGCCATCTCTTTTGCTAGGTACTTTATGTATTTGGCACTACGTCCATGATCTTTTGTGATGATCTTATTGCAACCACAGTAGTAGCAAATATTGGGGCAAAACGGCAAATGAAAATATAGGGAAAGAGGCTCATTGGCTTTCGCCACCCTACTTAGAGCGCCTAAATAGTCGGCCTCAGAAAAATCACCATGAAATCGATCAGCGCTCGGATAGGAGGTATAACGCGGCCCATTGATGTCAAACTTTTTCAATAGCTCTGGATGGAATAAGACTTCTTTTTCCTTGGCTGATGCATGCGTTACTACTGGGTTCATGAAGGTCTTCAGGGATATTTACTTTGACAGAAAGTCTAGCGCAACCGCTTCTGCTACTTTAATCCCATCGACACCGGCAGACAAGATCCCACCTGCATAGCCAGCCCCCTCACCTGCCGGATATAGACCTTTGATATTCAGACTCTGATAATTGGGGCCACGAGTAATCCGCAAAGGAGAGGATGTGCGCGTCTCCACTCCTGTTAGGACAGCATCTTTCATAGAAAAGCCTTTAATTTGCTTTTCAAAGGCTGGGATCGCCTCCCGTATCGCTTCGATTGCATAAGCAGGCAAACTTTCCGCAAGGTCAGTTAAATGAACGCCCGGCTTATATGAAGGCATAACACTACCAAATTCCGTGGATGGTCTTCCCTCTAAAAAATCACCGATGAGTTGACCTGGTGCCTCATAAGTTCTGCCGCCCAATTCAAAAGCCTTGGACTCTATTGCCCTCTGAAACTCAATCCCAGCTAGTGGGCCACCCGGGTAATCTTCAGGGGTAATACCAACCACAATACCTGCATTAGCATTTCGTTCATTACGAGAATATTGACTCATGCCATTCGTCACTACTCGATTTGGTTCGGAGGTGGCAGCAACTACTGTTCCGCCGGGGCACATGCAAAAGCTATAGACAGAACGGCCATTTTTAGCGTGATGTACCAATTTGTAATCTGCTGCACCAATTAACTCGTTGCCGGCATGAGGACCAAGGCGCGCCTTGTCGATCAGCGACTGTGGATGTTCAATCCGAAAGCCCACTGAAAAAGGTTTGGCTTCCATAAAGACCCCTGCATGATGCAATGCTTCGAAAGTATCGCGCGCGCTATGTCCAAGAGCCAGGATCACATGGCTAGCAGATAAGTCCGGCTGGCCTTCTATTTTGACCCCTGTAATTTGCTCATTCTCAATATCAAAGCCAATTACCTTTTGTGAAAACCGAATCTCGCCACCTAGATCAATGATTTCTTGACGCATCTTCTCAACTACACCGACCAAGCGAAAGGTACCAATATGAGGTTTAGCTACATAGGTAATTTCTTCTGGCGCACCTGCTTTGACAAACTCATTGATGACCTTGCGGCCGTAAAACTTAGAATCTTTAATCTGGCTATACAACTTACCATCTGAAAACGTACCGGCCCCACCCTCACCAAACTGCACATTGGATTCTGGATTCAGTACATTTTTGCGCCATAAGCCCCAGGTATCTTGAGTACGTTCACGCACTTTTTTACCACGCTCAAGAACAATTGGTTTAAAGCCCATTTGTGCCAAGACCAGTGCAGCAAATATTCCGCATGGTCCAAATCCAACGACAACTGGGCGCATTGCCTTGCCGTTATGAATTGATTCAGGAGCTTTTGCTACGAAGTGGTAACTCGTATCCGGGGATGGCCTTACATGAATATCCCCTGCGAATTTCTTAAGGAGGTCGTCCTCATTTTTTACCGATAAATCCACTGTGTAAATAAACGAAAGGGCGACATTTTTCCTAGCGTCGTAACTACGCTTAAAGACCACGAACGTCATTAAGTCCTTAGCGTTCAAATTGAGGCGCTTCAAAACCGCCATCTCCAGGGCTTCAGGAGCATGGTCAATTGGCAGACGTAATTCAGTAATACGGATCATGAGTTTTACGATACACAGTAATTTGAGGCTTTTCTAGGCTCAGCAAGAGCCACAAGCCAAATAATACTGGTTATGAGATTACTCAGACCAGGAGTTGGCTCATAAAGGCGATAATGCGTCATGGCTCTACGCGCAACTATTCACAAAGCCGACCTTCATGTCGCAGATTCTGACCGTCATTACTATGGCAGCCACTCCCTAACTATCGCTAAACATCCCTCAGAAACTGAGCAGCGGATGATGATCCGCATTATTGCCTTTGCATTGCAGGCGCAAGAAGATTTGGTGTTTACAAAAGGTTTGAGCGATACCGATGAACCGGATCTCTGGATTAAAGATCTCACTGACGCAATTAAGCTATGGATTGAAATCGGCCAGCCTGATGAACGCCGTATTCTGAAAGCCTGTGGTCGCTCAGATCAAGTGATTGTTTATTGCTATGGCGGACACACCAGCAAAATCTGGTGGGATGGTATTGCAAACAAACTTACTCGCGCGCGTAACTTACAAGTAGTTTCAATTCCAGCTGAGCAGGCTGAAGAACTGAATAAGTTAGTTGAGCGAAGCATGGTGATTCATGTCAACATCCAAGATGGTGAGGTCTACGTATCCTCTGATCATGGGCAAGTCACTATTACTCCAGAGATTTGGCGCAGCAGTTAATCATTAGTAAATAGGTTTTGAGAAATGCAAACGATTGTCTTTGATACCAATGTCTTGCTAGATCTCTTTGTCTTTAATGACTTTAGGGCGCTTCATTTAAAGCAAGTGCTGATCGAAGGCAATATTGAGGCCTTGGCCACTCAAAGCACACTAGAAGAATTTGCTGATGTCATTGCGCGCCCCTTATTTTCCTTGGATGAAGCACAACAAGAGCTAACCCTCAATCAATGGCTGAGTCTTGCCAAGGTGTTTGATGATCAAAGTCTTGTAAAGGCACCTTGGGTGTGCCAAGACCCGGATGATCAAGTCTTTCTAGATCTCGCCTATACAGTAAAGCCCTGCATCTTAATCAGCAAAGACAATGAAGTTTTACGATTTGCGAATAAAGCAGCCAAAGAACAGGTTCTGATTACTGCAGATTACAACGCCCTATCTCTATAGACTTTTGGCGGCCTGCGCTGCAATCTCAAACGATCTTAGGCGCGCTTGATGATCAAAAATTTGTCCTGTAAAGATAAGCTCATCGGCACCGGTGAGATCTAACCAATGACGCATCCCCTTTTGAATCGTCTCTAGCGTACCAACCACTGAGACTTGCAAAGTATGCTCTGCTGCCGCTTGCTCATGAGGCTCACAAAATTCATTGATGTCAGCGATGGGGGGCGGTAACTGCCCTCGTGTATTGCGACGCATTCTGATCACGTTCTGTTGTAACGTAGTAAATAGATGCTGAGCTTCTTCATCGGTATCTGCAGCCACTACATTCATCACAAATGCTGAATAGGGTTTCGCTTGTTGTGCTGATGGCTTAAAGAGGTCGCGATAGATCTTCATCGCTTCTAATAATTGCTCTGGTGCAAAGTGTGAAGCAAAAGCATAAGGCAAACCGAAGTGCGCTGCTAATTGGGCGCCATAAAGACTAGACCCCAAAATCCAAATAGGTACATTCGTGCCCATGCCCGGGATTGCTTTGACTGATTGCCCTTCTTGAAGGGGGCCAAAATAATGTTGCAACTCACGAACATCTTGAGGAAAGCGATCATCGCTCCCCAGCAAATCTCGGCGCAAGGCCCTCGCAGTCATTTGATCGGTGCCAGGCGCCCTTCCCAAGCCGAGTTCAATTCGTTCTGGGTATAAAGACTCTAAGGTGCCAAATTGCTCAGCAATGACTAGAGGGGCATGGTTCGGCAACATGACGCCACCGGAGCCCACTCGAATGTGAGAAGTGCCACCAGCTATATAGCCTAGAAGCACTGCTGTTGCTGAGCTCGCATTACCCGTCATATTGTGATGCTCTGCTACCCAATAGCGGGTATAACCCCATTTTTCAGCATGCCTAGCCACATCCAATGAATTGCGTAAGGCATCGGCAGCAGTAAACCCCTGAGGGATCGGAGATATATCTAGAATGGAGTATGGGATGGAATTTGCCATCGCTAGATCATACCGAGAAAGTGCATTGTTGACATGAGTAAACCCAAAATGGCCGATCCTGATGATGGCCTCTTTAAGCCGGGTAGTAAGCTGAGACACATCAAGACTGGCGGCTTTTATAAAGTCGTTTTTTTGGCCAACGTGGAAGCAACGTTAGAGCCTGCTTATGTATATGAATCCATGCAATCCCATGACTTTTGGATTAGACCCAAAACAGAAATGGAAGATGGGCGTTTTGAGCTCGTCTCAGAATAAGAAAGCCAGTTGACTATGTCTGAAGAACGCATTACCAATCTAGAAATCAAGCTCAGCTTTACAGAAGACTTAATTGAAAAGCTCAATGAGACGGTATACAAACAGCAACAGCAAATTGAATTTCTGTACCGTGAACTCAAAGCCATCAAAGAGCAAGCAAGTAGCAGTGGTGGTGGAGGCGGAAGTCTTAGAGATGAGATTCCCCCGCACTATTAATCAACTGATAATATAGTTCTAGGGAATGTGTTCCCATCAATAGATCAAAGGAAATATATATGAGCAACTTAACGCTATTTCTAGTCCAGTGGGGCTTAACCTCCTTATCCCTTTGGGTCGCCAGCTATATCTTTAGTGGCTTGCGCTTTGCGGATGGTGGCTCACTCTTAATTGCCGCCCTACTATTGGGCTTTGCTAATGCAATCGTCAAGCCATTACTCATTTTATTCACGCTACCGCTCACGGTGGTGACGATGGGTCTCTTCTTGCTCGTGATCAATGCGTTAGTGTTAATGCTTGTTTCTACAGTAGTCAGTGGCTTTACGATCTCCAGCTTTTGGACCGCATTCTTTGCCAGCATCTTTATTTCTTTGTTTAGCCTCTTTGTCAGCGGCCTCGTTTTTTAAGAAATACATCTCAAAGGTTAATTATTTGCGGGATTAATGCTTGGCCAAGGATGCAGCGCAGTTTTACATGGCTGTGACTTGGTCATCAATGATTTAGCATTCTCGGCGGCAATACTAATCCCGCCAGTCAAAAAGCCTAAACCAATTGAGGCGGCGCTAGTGACTACTCCAGTCTTATTTACTCCAGCCTTAGGATTTTGCAAGGTTCCCTCAATTTTGACGAGGCCGCCTAAATCCAAACCCGTTGTTAAGCCCGATTTCTCGCTTGGGCTGATGTTGATATTCAGGGCTTCAGTATCCAGATTTACAGATCCTGAAAGGACAATATTCAAGCGATCTGTTTCAATACCAACTGAATTCTGAATACCAACTACCCCGGCATTGATCGGTAAATAAGCGACAGCGCAATCCAGAATAGTTTGATTGGACTTTTTATAGAGGGGATTGATTTCATCAAAAACCGTAATCAAAAAATCTCCACCCTTGTTTATAAATTTTGAATCTAGCTTAGCTTGCCCTATCGATACTTGAATAACGCCATTCGCTCGACTGACTAACTGATGAGGGGTGATTCCATTTCCTTTTAAATTCCAGGCAATATGAGTAGCTCCACCAGAAACCTTCGCACTAGAATCTGTGGTCGCAACAATTTGCTCTAAGGTAAAGTCTTTGGCCATTCCTTTAAAGGAGATATTGGGTGCATTGCCATTGAATCCTGATACAGAAAGATGAGCTTGAGCTTTCCCTTTGCCAACATTAAAACTTAAATCTTTTGCATCAATTTGGTCATTCTTAAATTGAATGGTGGTTTTAAAGTTAGCAAATGGCGCTTGATTGGGCACCCCAAGTTCAGCAATATCGATATTGATCGAGCCATCAGCTAGTGGCAAAAGATTGAAAGGCAATGCCTCGTCTGAGAAAAAATATTTTCCTTGGGACTGATGAGCTGTCTCTGAACCAGATTTAGTAGTGGAACTGGCTATTACTGCAGAGCCTGCTAAAGGCGCTAAATCAAACGACTGGGAGTTCAGCTTGATATTAAATTGCGCCAAAGACTGAGGCACCTTAATAATCTCACCCGTAATGTCAAGCGACTTCTTATTTAATGTCAACATTAAATCCAGATCTATTTTTGCTGGCGCCTGGTTCCAGGCAAAGTAAGCTTTGCGGAGTGAGCCTGTCTTACCCTTTAAGTTCAGGGTGTAGTTCGCATACTGAAGATCCATCAGAATCGTAGACTTACCGTTATCGCTGGTTAGAAATAATTTAGGAACGTTTATCACCTTTACAGCATTTCCGTTATCTTGATAATGAATGCGAGCATCAACCACTTCAAGAGCTCCAATAGACACAAGCACGTTATTAGAAGAAACACTGCTTGCTGACTTCGCCCCTGGAGCGCTAGGAGTGCCGGGATTGATAGTGGGCGGAGTGAGATTCCAATTGCCATCTCCCGCTTTATTCGTTTGGAGATATACCTCTAGACCCGTGATATTCATTTTCCCGATCTCAACGCTACCTTTAAGCAAAGGCCATAGCCTAATGTCCAACTCAATTTGCTTTAACGCCAACATGTCTGGATTGCTTGCCCAAGCAGTATTGCTGAGTGAGACCTGTTCAGCCTTTACGCTAATGGATGGAAAAAGATTGAGGCTTACCGGCCCAGTGATTTTCAAATCACGTCCAGTAGCTTCCTTGACTGAGGAGCTCAGAAGCTTAGTTAATTCTGTAGGGTTAATAAAAGATGCTGCATACCAAGCGCCTAGACCGGCCATGGCAATGCTACCTACTAAAGCAATCAGGAAAATCTTCAGTACTTTATTCACCTCACCATTCTAAATGGAGTGAAAGTGATTAGGGGGACAGAACCTACCCTAGACTAAAATAAGCTGATGAGCACAGAGAATCTACCAAAGTGTCCTGCTTGCCAGGAAGATATGACTTACCCAGACGGGGAAAATTTTGTTTGTGCGCAGTGCGGCCACGAATGGCCAATGATTGGGGCTGCTGAAGAAATTGAGGCAGGCCTCATAGTCAAAGATGCAAATGGCAACCTATTAGCGGATGGCGATACCGTCACCCTCATTAAAGACCTGAAGGTCAAAGGATCTTCCACAACCCTGAAGGTCGGCACCAAGATTAAAGGCATTCGCCTAGTATCTGGAGACCATGAGGTCGATTGCAAAACAGAAGCCGGCAATATGCTCCTGAAAGCCTGCTTTCTAAAAAAAGCCTAGATCCATTTAGCACCCAAGCTTTCTGCTACAGCCTGCCCTTAAGTTGCCGCCTTTTTCAAGACTGCATAAATCTGATCTTTAAGAAGTAGCTTTTCTTTTTTCAAGGTTTCGATTTCTTCTGGAGTGCTTGGCTCGGAATGGTTCTCCATTCTTTGGATCTTCTGATCTAAATTATTGTGCTTATCAAATAAGTGAGAGAAATGACGATCTGACGTTTTCAACTTGGTAATGAGTTCACGATATTCAGGAAACATAGACCCTCTTGATATTTAGGTTGTACAAAACTTTATGCTTTCAGTGTAGCAACCCTGCTTTGCAAGAACAATAGCCAAATCTATCTATTTATTTCAGCCCTTCCCTTGTAATCTGCAGGTAAAACCCCATATATGAAATGCGAATTCCTTCCAGAATTTGCAGTAATATCAGCTAGTGCATTAAGCACAATAACTACCAAAAGAAGGGTAATAAACCATGGCTACAAAGAAGTCTCCAGCAAAAAAGAAAGTAGCTACCAAGGTGGTAAAAAAAGCCCCCGCTAAAAAAGCTGTCAAGAAGGTTGCCGCTAAGAAAGTAGCAAGCAAAAAGACGGTCAAAAAGGTAGTGAAAAAACCAGCAGCCAAGAAAGTGGCTGCTAAGAAGCCTGCTACCAAAAAAGTAGCGGTCAAGAAAACACCGGCAAAGAAACCTGCGGCAAAAAAGCCAGCAGTCAAGAAAGTTGCCAAGAAGACTGCTAAACCTGCTTCATCAAAAGCTCCTAAGGTAGACCAATATGGTCTAGAGCAAGATGATGAGTTTTACGGTCTCTATTTTGCAAAGTCCACTAAAAAAGGATTGGTTGAAGTCAAACCTTGTACTTTCTCATTGATGTACTGGTGGAAAGGTTTACTTGGCTACCCTGACATGATCGAGATCTCCAAAGGAAGTAATACTGCGATGCTGCAGTTTGAGTCTACATTTGGTGGTGGCGATTCTGGTGAGACCGAGTTAACCGAGAAAGATGTACTAGATATTGATCACATCATTGAAGTAGATGAAGAAGAAATGATGATCTCCCTCTACTCCTATGTGCCGATCCCAGTGCCTGAGAAATTGGTTGGGGCTTTGAGCCTAGCAATTCTGAATATCAATCCAGAAACTCGTTATGGCAGCTTAGAGTTATGCCCTACTGAGAATGAAGAAGGTGAAACTGAGCATTTCTTGCGCTACCGCGCAGCAACCTATTTGCGTGGCATCAAGTCAGGCAAAGTGGAGGCGATTGAAAGCCTTGTAACCAATGGTTCTGAGTTCTTTGGTCTTGCTTTAGATGCAATGTGCGTAAACAAGTCAATTAAGAAGTGGTTGTTGAGCTAATTAAGCACCAACAATCGGCGGAGTAACTAGCCGCCGCTATCTGCAAAGATAGATGTAAGTTAAGGGAAAACGGTCATTGACCGTTTTTCTGCTTTCTAGAATCGTCACCGTTCTTTTGCCCTGCTTCTTGCACTCTGCAAGAGCCACTTCCTGAGCCTCATTCTCTTTAGCAGTCTTAGGCGCATGCACGCCAATCGTTCCATCGGACTGCTGATAGACCCCGAATTCGCTTTGCGGGGTTGAGCAGGCAACTAAGCCCATACCCGCTGCAAGCGCAACTCCCAGCAACATCAATTTATCTAAGATCTTCATCTTATCCTCATATTTCCCTTCATCTTAATGCCATCCCTAAAAATGGAGGCAAGCAGAGACCCTGCCGCTGTTTTTACAGTGTTATTAATTTTTGGTATTTTGATTTTTGCTGCAGTGTTTCGCTTCAAACGATTAACCAACTTGATTGGCCACACTACTGCGGTTGATGTCTTTTAAAGAGCGTACTAACAGTCTCCACATCTGCGGTAAAACTTTACGTCTGTACGCTCTTTAATGCTGCGGGCGAACCCTCAGCGAGTTACCACTATATTCCTTGCTTCTTCAAAAGTCAAGGGTTTACCCTAATATATTTCATTAATTAGGACTTAACTTACCGCCAAAGAAATGGTTCCTAAGCCAAAGGGCAACCGAGACCAATCCCACCATAATTGGCACCTCAACCAAGGGTCCAATGACCGCTGCAAATGCAGCACCTGAGTTAATCCCAAAAACCGCAATGGCTACAGCAATGGCTAGCTCGAAGTTATTACTAGATGCTGTAAACGATAAAGTACAGCAGCGCTTGTATTCAATACCCATTTTGATGGTGATGAAAAATGTTAACAAGAACATCACCACAAAAAATATTAACAAAGGAATGGCTATCGTAATGACATCCATGGGTAGCTGAAGAATGAGCTTTCCCTTTAAGCTAAACATCACCACAATTGTAAAGAGCAGAGCCACCAAAGTCAGTTTGCCAATTCTGGGAACGAAAGTATTTTGATACCACTCTCTAGAGACAAACTTTAGGGAAATGTATCTGGTTAAAAATCCTGCTATACAAGGAACACCAAGATAGATGGCAACTGTTTTCGCTATATCGCCGATGGTGATATTAACGACAGAACCTGCAAAGCCAAAATATGGCGGCAAGACGGTTAAGAAGAAATAAGCATACAAACTAAAGAACAGCACCTGAAAGATGGCATTAAAGGCCACTAACCCTGCGGCATACTCAGTCGAACCTTTAGCAATATCGTTCCACACGATCACCATTGCAATACAAGGCGCTATCCCAATGAGTATGAGGCCAGCCATGTATTCCGGCTGGCTAGGCACAAAGATGATGGCTAAGAGGAACATCAAAGTAGGCGCCACAATCCAATTGAGCAAGAAAGCTAAACCAAATATTCGTTTATCTCTAAACACGTCAGGCAAATCCTCGTACTTCACCTTAGCAAAGGGTGGGTACATCATGAGAATGAGCCCAATAGCGATTGGGATATTGGTCGTTCCACTTTGAAATGAATTAATGAACCCCTCTACCCCTGGGACAAAATACCCCAAACCAATACCTACTGCCATGGCAGTAAAAATCCAAACGGTCAGATATCTATCTAAAAAGGAAAGCTTGCTGGTAACAGTACTCATAGCTTAGCGTGTATCTCTTGAAGGCTGAGTGAATTGAGTCGATCTAAAGGCATATCCGCCAGAAGATCAATACGTTTTTTAAGACCAATCATGACGTCTTTAAATGCACGCCGTTTATCGTCATCTGATCCTGCCGCTTGAGATGGATCAGGAAATCCCCAATGCGCAGTAGCAGGTCTTCCGGGCCAAAATGGGCAAACCTCACCGGCCGCATCATCACAAACAGTAATAATAAAATCCATCTGAGGCGCATCGGGCAAGCCATACTCATCCCAAGACTTGGAACGTAATTTTGATTCGTCGTAGCCCATCTGCAAAGCGAGTTCGCGCGCAAATGGATTGACCGATGTACCAGGAGTAGACCCTGCTGAGTAACCAACAAACTTTCCACTTAAATGCGTGGAAGCAATTGCTTCGCCCAAAACGGAGCGAGCAGAATTATGGGTGCATAAAAAGAGAATATTGAACTGCTTCATTTAGCCTTAGCCTTTTTAATAATGGATACCGGCGCGCATGATTTGCCGCCACAGCAGTTTTCAAGCAGAAACCCGCTTAATTCTTGAACTAGGCTGGCATTTGGTCGATATATGAGATTGCGACTTTGACGCTCTACCGACAATAAATCAGCCCCCACCAGTTCTTTTAAATGAAAACTCAGTGTGGCATTAGCTACCCCAAGTTTTTCAATAATCTCACCGGGCGTTAATCCTGTGTCACCACGTTGCACTACTAAGCGAAAGATATTCAAACGCGTCTCTTGGCCCAAGGCCAGGAATACTTTGATGGCATCAGTATTTTTCATATTTCCAATTATATCGAAATATATTTCTGAATTGTGACAAGCAAAGTCATCTAAATGACAGTTTTGTGTCATATTTACTTGAAAATAGAGTGAATAGAACGTAGGATGGATTCCGAGGTCTATCTATACAACAAATCCTCAAGTTAACCTAGGAACAAATCATGAGTCAAAAGAAATTAGTCAAACAGCTACTAAAAAAGCTCGATAAATTAGAGTCTGATAGAGAAAAGCTAATCGACAAGCTTGCAAAAGCATTGGATAAGCTAGATAAGAAAGTAGCGACTAAAAAGACTCCAGCCAAGAAATCGCCTGCGTCAAAAAAAGCTCCGGCAAAGAAGGTGCCCGCAAAGAAAGTTCCAGCAAAAAAGGCTCCCGCAAAAAAGGCGGTCGCTAAGAAAACTGCTGTTAAAAAGCCTGTCAGCACAAACGAAGTAAGTTAATGGGTCATAAGGACAAAGATAAGCCCGAGCAATCTGGCTATGAAGCAGAACTTCGTCTTTTACAAATAGAACTAGTTAAGCTACAAAATAGCTTAATTAGTAAGGGCGATCAGATACTGGTCATTCTTGAAGGTCGCGATACAGCTGGCAAGGATGGCAGTATTAAAGTTATCACCCAACACTTAAGTCCGCGGGAAACCCGTGTGGTAGCCCTAGGTAAGCCATCGGATGCCGAAGCGAGTGAATGGTATTTTCAAAGATACGTAGCCGAACTACCAAAAAAAGGGGAATTTGTTCTCTTTAACCGCAGTTGGTACAACCGCGCCGGGGTTGAGGTGGTGATGAAATTTTGCAGTAAGTCCCAACACGCTAATTTCATGGCAACTGTAAATGGGTTTGAGTCAATCTTGGCTAGCTCAGGTATGACTATTCTGAAATACTATTTAGATATCTCCAAGAAAGAGCAAGCCCTGCGTCTTCAGGATAGAGCTAAAGATCCGCTTAAACAATGGAAGATTAGCCCCATTGATCAGCAAGCCCAGAAGAACTGGAATGCTTATAGCAAGTGTCGAAATGAGATGCTAGAAAAAACTAGCTCTTCAGATGCGCCTTGGATCATTGTGAAGGCTAATGATAAAAAAGTTGGTCATTTAAGTATGATCAAGGATCTTCTATCTCGGGTTTCTTATCCAGGTAAAGACAAAAGCCTGCTGAAGGCTGATAAAGATATCGTCTTCCAATGGGATGGCAATTTATCTAAGCTAGAAAAGTAAAGTCTTTAAAAAACTTCGGGAACGTACATCTCGGGAGGTACTGGTCCACGGAGATAGTCAGGGTTATGTACACGTTTTGGCAAAGTAATCTCTGGGTGATCAATCTCTTGATAAGGGATTTGACTCAGCAAATGAGAAATACAGTTCAGGCGAGCCTTTTTCTTATCATTAGCAGCAACTACCCACCAAGGTGCTTCTGGAATGTGTGTCCGCTCAAGCATTGTTTCTTTGGCCTTGGTGTAAGCCTCCCAAAGCCTTCTTGCCTCTAGATCCATTGGACTTAATTTCCACTGTTTCAATGGATCATGAATACGCATCATGAAGCGGTTGTATTGCTCATCATCGGAAATTGAAAACCAGTACTTAATCAAAATCACTCCCGAGCTAATCATCATGCGCTCAAGATCCGGCACCGTTCTCAGAAATTCTTCATATTCATAGTCGGTACAAAATCCCATCACCCTCTCGACGCCAGCTCGGTTGTACCAGCTACGATCAAACAAGACAATTTCTCCACCTGCAGGCAAATGAGAGATGTAACGCTGAAAATACCACTGCGTCTTTTCGCGTTCATTCGGCGCAGGCAAAGCCACTACCTTACAAACACGCGGATTTAGTCTTTGGGTTATGCGTTTGATTGCCCCGCCCTTACCGGCAGAATCACGTCCTTCAAATAAGACGGCAACCTTGAGCTTATTCTCAACTACCCAATCTTGCAGCTTTACTAATTCACCCTGAAGCCTAAAAAGCTCCCGAAAGTAAACATTGCGTGGAATTTCTGAATGGCTATCACCATCAGGGCTTAGACGGTCGTCATCGAGCTCCATTTCAAGCTCTTCATCCATGCTATCCAGAATCTCTTCTTGAGCACGGCGATACCACTCGGCCATTTCCTTATGCTTTGATGTCATAACTTTCCATTCCTAGGCAATATTTATAACTAGGATAAATGACAATTTTGTTACATAAGGGTCTGACCGCCTTTTAATTGACTCAAAATGGCCTCCTGGCTATTCAAAGCCAGCCACTTTCGGTCCCTGGAGGCGTTCGGACTAGCGCCAGACGGCAGGATAAAGGTTAATTTAACCACCAATTGTCGATGATTAAGGATGCTGGATATAGACTCAAGCAACCCCATATCGCCAATAAAAGCTGGCACATCACATCTTTCTCCCGATTCCGCAGATTGATATGAGATTGCCAGGGAGTACACAGGCACGTCAGCAATGACTGCCGCTTCAAATAAATTAGGTTTAAATGGCAGAACGGTCTCACCAACTGTAGATGTTCCTTCTGGAAAAATACAGACTGATTGGGTTTTAAGGGCTTTAGCCACTTCTCCGGCAATGTACTTGCCGTGGCGAGAGTTATTGCGATTAATAAATATCGTTCCCAATTGTTTTGCCATCCACCCAAATACGGGCCATCCCGCCACCTCTGACTTGGCCACAAATCGAATAGGCTTAAATGCATTGATAGCGTGAATATCTACCCAAGAAATATGATTAGATGCGAGCAAAAACGGAGTGGTAGGCAATATGTCTGCATTCTTTAACTTTAATTTAATGCCCAGAATGGAAAGTAAGTGAATCGACCAATTCTGAATCAGCTTATTTTTTGTGGGCTGCTCCACGAAGGGAAATCGAAAGCAGAGAGTCGCTAAGCCACCGAATATGTGACTCCCTACCCGCATCCAGTTGCATAACGTAACTAAAGA
>CANCQD010000003.1 GCA_947380285.1 Burkholderiaceae bacterium
CTTCGGTAGTATCAATCGCCTCGTTGTAACCAGGAATGGTATTAACCTTGGCTTCTAAAGCAAGTTTCTTGGAGGCAATCTTGTCGCCCATTGCAGCAATGGATTGGTGTTTTGGGCCAATAAAGACAATACCCTCTTCCTCACAGCGCTTAGCGAACTGCTCGTTTTCAGATAGGAAGCCATAGCCTGGGTGCACCGCTTCTGCGCCAGTGTCTTTACAAGCTTGAATAATGCGATCCATCACCAGATAGGATTCACGCGACGGTGCAGGCCCAATACAAACCGCCTCATCAGCAAGCTGTACGTGGCGAGCCTCTTTATCCGCTTCAGAATAAACGGCAACAGTCTTGATGCCCATTTTTTTAGCGGTCATCATCACGCGGCATGCAATTTCACCGCGGTTAGCAATCAATATTTTCTTAAACATTTTCGTAGTCATTATTTGTCAGCGCCTTTACAGAGGAATATTGCCGTGTTTACGCGCAGGATTCTTCAAGTCTTTATCTTTGAGCATTGCCAGGGAACGAGCAATACGCTTGCGGGTTTCATGAGGAAGGATGACGTCATCAATATAGCCGCGACGACCCGCTACAAATGGGTTAGCAAACTTAGACTTGTATTCGGCTTCACGTGCTGTAATTTTTTCTGGATCCGATTTCTCTTCACGGAAAATAATTTCTACAGCCCCCTTAGGTCCCATCACTGCAATTTCTGCTGAAGGCCAAGCAAAGTTAACATCACCACGCAAATGCTTAGAAGCCATCACGTCATAGGCGCCACCATAGGCCTTACGGGTAATCAAAGTCACTTTAGGTACAGTGCAATCGGCATAGGCATACAGTAATTTAGCGCCATGCTTAATGATTCCACCGTATTCTTGGGCAGTACCAGGCATAAAGCCGGGTACGTCAACTAAAGTCACTACAGGAATATTGAAGGCGTCACAGAAGCGCACGAAACGAGCGGCTTTAATAGATGCCTTGATATCTAAGCAACCAGCTAGGATCAATGGTTGATTGGCAACAATACCAACGGAACGGCCTTCAATACGAGCAAAGCCAATGACAATATTTTTGGCGTAGTCAGGCTGTAATTCAAAGAATTCGCCATCATCCACAATCTTCTCAATCAACTCTTTCATGTCATAGGGTTGATTTGGATTGGATGGAACCAGGGTATCCAAAGAGAAGTCTGGCTCTTCAGTACGATTTGCACCCTTGATCAAAGGTGGTTTTTCGCGGTTTGATAGTGGCAGGTAGTTAAAGAAGCGACGCAACATCATGATGGCGTCTACATCGTTATCAAATGCTAAATCACAAACACCAGAAACTGTTGAATGGGTTACTGCGCCACCCAATTCTTCAGCAGTCACATCTTCGTGAGTCACGGTCTTGACTACTTCAGGACCGGTTACGAACATGTACGAGCTATCTTTGACCATAAAGATGAAATCTGTCAAAGCGGGAGAGTACACGGCGCCACCAGCGGAAGGACCCATGATCAGAGAAATTTGAGGGATAACACCGGATGCAGTCACATTGCGCTGGAAGATTTCTGCATAGCCACCAAGTGAAGCAACGCCCTCTTGAATACGTGCACCACCAGAGTCATTCAGGCCAATGACAGGAGCGCCTACTTTGAGAGCCTGATCCATGATCTTGCAGATCTTTTCAGCATGAGCTTCGGATAATGAGCCTCCCAATACCGTGAAATCCTGTGAGAACACAAATACTAAACGACCGTTAATCATTCCATAACCAGTAACTACACCATCACCTGGAACAGTTTGATCGGCCATGCCAAAGTCATGACAACGATGCTCAACAAACATATCCCATTCTTCGAAGGTACCGGCATCCAATAAGAGCTCAATACGCTCACGCGCTGTTAGCTTACCCTTGGAATGTTGAGCCTGGATGCGTTTTTGCCCGCCACCCAATCGGGCAAGCTCACGCTTAGCTTCCAGTTGTTGAATGATTTCCTTCATTTGCTGCTCCTTAGAAAAATTCATGCCCCATGGCCTCTAGCAGTCGTCTTGCCGCTACTGAAGCTGCCATAGTTCCTTGGTTTACTTGTGCGCTCAAACTTGGTAGAAGCTCTTGCACTGACACATTGCTACGAAATGCGTTTTTTAATCCTGCATCAATGCGATCCCACATCCATGCGCCTGCTTGTTCCTTACGACGAGAGTCAAATTTTCCATTCGCTTTTTGAAGGTGTTCAAAATGAGAAACCTTATTCCACATCTCTGGAATACCTTTACCCTCCAGGGCACTCAAGGTCATTACCTGTGGATGCCATAATTCTTTGTCATGTGATGCGTGATCAGGGTTGCCCTGAAAGCCCAAAAGACGTAATGAGCTAGTGATAAATAGCTGAGCGCGCATCGCGGCATCAGGATCAATATCTACTTTGTTAATCACAATGAAATCGGCAATTTCCATTACGCCTTTTTTAATTGCCTGTAGATCATCACCTGCATTTGGCAGTTGCAATAACAGGAACATGTCTGTCATACCGGCAACAGCGATTTCACTTTGCCCTACGCCGACCGTCTCCACAATAATGATGTCAAAGCCCGCGGCTTCTGCAACCAACATGGCTTCACGCGTCTTCTCAGCAACGCCACCAAGCGTGCAAGACGATGGACTGGGGCGAATGAACGCATTCTCGAGAACAGATAAACGCTCCATGCGAGTCTTATCACCTAAAATTGAACCGCCCGAGATGCTTGAAGAGGGATCAATCGCCAATACCGCAACTCGATGACCTTTTTCGATGAGATAAAGCCCTAAAGATTCAATCAAGGTTGATTTGCCCACTCCAGGAACACCTGAAATGCCAAGCCGAAATGATTTACCCGTTTTAGGCAATAAAGAATTCAGTACGTCATCAGCACGATGACGATGATCAAGGCGAGTTGATTCAAGCAAAGTAATGATCTTTGCCAACGCGCGTCGCTGTTTAAGCGAAGGCGCATCGGTGAGATCATTCACCAGAGCCTGATCAGCAGCTTCTAGCATGCTTATGATCCGTATTAAGCGGGTTTAACTGACTTGCGAATTTGCTCAAGCACATCCTTAGCCGAAGCCGGAATCGGAGTGCCTGGACCATAAATACCTTTTACACCAGCCTCGTAAAGAAACTCATAGTCTTGCCTTGGAATCACGCCGCCAACGAACACAATGATGTCGTCTGAACCCTGCTTCTTCAGCTCAGCGATGATGGCTGGCACTAATGTCTTATGACCGGCTGCCAATGTGGAAACACCCAATGCATGGACGTCATTCTCAATCGCTTGACGAGCACACTCTTCAGGCGTTTGGAACAATGGTCCGATATCAACGTCAAAACCTAAGTCGGCATATGCAGTCGCAACCACTTTTGCGCCGCGGTCGTGGCCATCTTGTCCTAGCTTGGCGATCATCACGCGTGGACGACGTCCAAAGTCTTTCGCAAAGTCAGCAATTTCTGTTTGGAGTTTTGCCCAACCTTCGGCTGAGTCATAAGCAGCTGCATACACACCGGTCACCTTTTGAGTATCGGCGCGATGGCGCCCGTAAACTTTTTCTAATGCATCAGAAACTTCGCCTACTGTTGCACGCAAACGAATTGCGTTAACCGCTAACTCCAATAGATTTCCGGAATTATCTTCAGCAGCTTTCGTTAATGCGTCTAAAGCAGCTTGAACTTTTTGAGTATCCCGTTTTGCCTTGATCTCTTTAAGGCGAGCAACCTGACCTTCGCGAACTTTATCGTTATCGATCATTAATACGTCAACTAGATCCTCTTTTCCCAGCTTGTATTTATTCACACCAACAATCACATCAGAACCCGAGTCAATCTTTGCCTGCTTTTCAGCGGCAGCAGCTTCAATTTTGAGCTTAGCCCAGCCGCTCTCAACCGCCTTAGTCATGCCACCCATTGCTTCTACTTCTTGGATGATTTCCCAAGCCTTGTCAGCCATCTCTTGAGTGAGGCTCTCCATCATGTAGGAGCCCGCCCATGGATCGATGACGCTAGGGATATGCGTTTCTTCTTGCAAAATCAACTGGGTATTACGCGCAATACGGCTTGAGAACTCAGAGGGTAAAGCAATCGCCTCATCCAAAGAGTTTGTATGTAAGGACTGTGTGCCACCAAATACAGCGGCCATAGCCTCTACCGTTGTTCTCACTACGTTGTTGTAGGGATCTTGCTCAGTCAAAGACCAGCCTGATGTTTGGCAATGTGTACGCAACATCAATGACTTTGGGTTCTTTGGTTCAAAGGATTTCATAATGCGCCACCACAACAGACGCGCAGCACGTAGCTTAGCAACCTCAAGATAGAAGTTCATGCCAATGGCGAAGAAGAAAGACAGGCGTCCAGCAAAGCCATCAACATCAAGACCTTTAGCAAGAGCAGTTCTCACATACTCTCGGCCATCAGCCAAAGTAAATGCTAATTCCAAAACCTGATTAGCGCCCGCTTCTTGCATGTGATAACCCGAAATTGAAATCGAGTTGAACTTGGGCATATGCTTTGCGGTGTATTCAATAATGTCACCAATGATTCGCATCGAAGGCTCGGGCGGGTAAATATAGGTATTACGCACCATGAACTCTTTCAGGATATCGTTCTGAATCGTTCCCGATAATTGCTCCTGCTTAACACCTTGCTCTTCACCAGCAACAATGTATCCAGCCAAGACTGGCAAAACTGCGCCATTCATTGTCATTGATACCGATACTTTGTCCAATGGAATGCCATCAAACAAAATCTTCATGTCTTCTACTGAATCAATTGCAACACCGGCTTTACCAACGTCACCTGTAACGCGAGGATGATCTGAGTCGTAACCGCGATGAGTAGCTAAGTCAAAAGCAACGGATACGCCTTGACCGCCCGCATCCAATGCTTTGCGATAAAAGGCGTTGGATTCTTCGGCAGTAGAAAATCCGGCGTATTGTCGAATAGTCCATGGACGAACTGAATACATCGTCGCTTGCGGGCCTCGGACGAATGGCTCGAATCCCGGCAATGTATTTGTGTAATGAAGACCTTCGACATCTGACGAGGTGTACAAAGCTTTTAAATGAATTCCATCCGGCGTTTGCCAACCTAAGGAATCAACGTCCCCATTAGGCGCTGATTTTTGCGCTGACTTTTTCCAAGCATCCAGATTCACTTCTGGAAATGAGGGCCATGAATTGTTTTCTTTAGAACTCACAAAAACTCCTAATTAATTTTTGTTGCACTGCATCGAAATATCCTTACATTCTGCTTGACAATTATTCATTTGTCTACATAATGTATTCATAATTATGAATACAAAACTGAATAATAGGCCTCTATACGAAGATGTTGCAGATCGACTTCGGGAGCAGATCTTTAATAAACAATTAGCTTCCGGAAGCTGGTTGGATGAGCAATCGTTGGCTGATCAATTTGGCATTAGCCGAACTCCGATGCGTGAAGCAATCAAGGTATTGGCATCCGAAGGGCTTGTAACCATCAAGATGCGTCGTGGTGCCTATGTAACTGAGGTTGCCAGGGTAGATTTAGAGCAAATCTTCACCGTCCTCTCGCTTTTAGAGGGTCAGGCAGCCAAAGAAACGGCTACCAAAGCAACGGAAGCTGAGTTAAATCTCTTAGACCACCTCCACCACCGCCTAGAAAAAGCAGCAGCTGATCGAGATCTTGAGCAATTTTTTGAGATAAACGGCAAATTTCATGAGTTAATCCAAGAAATTGCAGGAAATCGATGGATGAATGGCGTCATAGCAGACCTGCGTAAGGTTCTTAAATTACATCGCAGAGATTCACTAACCAGCACTGGAAGGCTCCAAAACTCACTGGTTGAGCATCGGGAGATTCTCAGATCGCTTTTGAAGCGTGATGAACAGGCTGCAGAATTAGCAATGCGTAATCATCTTGCCAGAGGGCTTGAGGCACTTCGTTGATTTAAAGAATATCCATAAAAAACAAAGGCTTAGAAGATTATTCTAAGCCTTTATTGTAAGTAGCCTAAGCTAGCAGGGTTTACTTTTTAATAACAAAGTTTCCTGGCAATGAAGCGACATAAGCTGAAATATCTTGCAAATCAGCATCAGTAAAGTTTTGAACTTGTGAGCCCATGATCGCATTGTTACGACCAAACTGAGGATTTCCGTTACCAACTTTATATGCCTTGAGTGCGTAATAAACATATTCAGAATACTGACCGGCCAACTTTGGATAGACAGGCAAGATTGGAGCATTTAGTCCTGCACCATGACAGGAAGCGCAATTAGCCTTCTCTACCAATGCTTGACCTTTTTCTAAGTTGGCAGCATTTGCTACGTTTACCAAACCAATGCTTGAGAGCAAAACTGCTGTAATTAGGGCGAATTTCATAAAAGTATCTCTATGTATCTTTATCAATGAATCACTTCAATGGGTTATTAGGTGAACTGGCAGTTTGCGCAGCATAGTACTCGCCAATATCAGCCATATCTTGGTCAGACAAACTGGCAGCAATAGAGCGCATTGTTGGATGCTTTCTTTCGCCTTTTTTATAAGCGGCTAATGCACTTGCAATGTAGGCGCCGTTTTGACCACCCAACATCGGTACTTTATATACAAAAGGATAATCTGCACGGTAATCAGGGATGGAGTGGCAACCAACACAAAGCCAAACCTTGGCGTTACCAGCAGCGGCGCTACCTTTTACTTCATCGGCTTGAGCAATGGAGCCTGCAAAAGCTAAAGTTGCTGCAGCAGCCAAATGAGGAAGAATTGAGAGTTTTTTCATAGAAATCAGTATTAATGAGTTTGATTTTGATCAATTGGGGGAGAGTATAGCGGACAGACGCCCTTCTCGCCATTTCAGAGGTCAAAATCATTAGAAACACTGAAAAATTTGCCCCATTTACCTATACTGGAACGCTTCACTTAGACCTTTTTAGACAACATGACGAACAAACCCAGCACTTCACTCAAAAATCGCTTTGACGGCAGCCAAAGCTACGTTGCCACGGAAGATCTCAAGTTAGCAGTTAATGCGGCCATAGCGCTGCAACGCCCCCTCTTAATTAAGGGTGAACCAGGCACTGGCAAAACAATGCTCGCCGAAGAAGTGGCTGCTGCACTGAATATGCCGCTTCTTCAGTGGCACATTAAGTCCACCACTAAGGCACAACAGGGTCTTTATGAATACGACGCCGTAAGCCGATTACGCGACTCACAATTAGGCGATGAGAAAGTCAACGATATTCGGAACTACATTGTTAAAGGCGTTCTTTGGCAAGCCTTTGAGGCAGATGAGCCTACGGTCTTGCTTATTGATGAAATTGATAAAGCGGATATTGAGTTTCCGAATGACTTATTGCGTGAAATTGATCGTATGGAGTTTTATGTCTATGAAACTCGTGAATTAATTCAGGCTAAACATCGCCCTCTCGTAATCATCACCTCAAATAATGAAAAAGAATTACCCGACGCTTTCTTACGTCGCTGCTTTTTTCATTACATCACCTTTCCCGATGCAAATACGATGCAAAGCATTGTGGATGTCCATCACCCCAATATCAAACAGGATCTTTTGGACGCAGCCCTCAAGGCCTTCTATCAAATTCGCTCTTTACCAGGCCTTAAAAAGAAGCCTAGCACTTCGGAATTGATTGACTGGCTCAAGCTGCTACTAGCCGAAGATATTCCCCCTGAGGCCCTCTACAGCAATGACGAGAAAATTGTGGTTCCACCTTTGCACGGTGCGCTACTAAAGAACGAGCAAGACATTCACCTGTTTGAGCGTTTAGTCATGATGAATCGCAATCATCGCTAATACAGAGTTATCCATTTGTCACAAGAATTGTCATGTTGATTCAATTTTTCCTTAATCTGAAAGAGGCCAAGGTGCCGGTTTCGGTGAGGGAGTTTTTGACCCTCTTGGAGGCCTTGAAATTGGGAGTGATTAATCCATCGATTGATGAGTTTTATCAACTCTCGCGTATGACTTTGGTTAAAGATGAGCAGCATTTTGATCGCTTTGATCAAGTATTCGGTGCTTACTTTAATGGGGTTGAGCAAATTATTGCCCTCTCACCAGATATCCCGCTCGACTGGCTTGAGAAAAAACTACAGCGAGTTCTCACTGATGAAGAAAAAGCAGCGCTTAAAAAATTAGGCGGTCCTGACGCATTAAAAAAACGTCTCGAAGAGCTTTTAAAAGAGCAGAAAGAGTGGCATGGTGGTGGCAATAAATGGATTGGTGCCGGAGGCTCCTCGCCATTTGGTCATAGCGGGTATCACCCCGAAGGCATTCGTATTGGCGGTGAAAGTGCAGGAAACCGAACGGCAATCAAAGTTTGGGAAGCTCGAGAATTTAAAGACTATGACAGCGATCTCGCCTTAGGCACGCGCAATATTAAAGTGGCATTACGACGCTTAAGACGCTTTGCACGTGAAGGCTCAACGCTTGAGCTTGATTTGAATAAAACGATTCATTCAACAGCAGCAAATGCTGGCATGCTCGATATTCAAATGCGGCCAGAACGCCATAATCAAGTCAAAGTATTGCTTCTGATGGATGTCGGTGGCTCGATGGATGATCATATTCAGCGTATTGCTGAATTATTTTCTGCCGCCAAAGCCGAATTTAAACATTTAGAGCATTACTATTTTCATAACTGTGTATATGACAATTTGTGGGAAAGTAATCGTCGTAGACGGGATCAAGTTACACCAACCCAAGACATCATTAATAAATATGGGCCTGACTACAAGTTGATCTTTGTGGGTGATGCCACCATGTCACCTTATGAAATTTTGAGTCCCAATGGTTCCGTTGAATACAACAATAAGGAAGCGGGTGCAGTTTGGATGAATCGCCTGATTGATCACTTCCCCCATTTTGCTTGGCTCAATCCTGAGCCTGAATCCATTTGGCAATATCGTCAATCCATCGATATCATGCAAAATCTTATGAAAGATCGCATGTACCCAGTCACCCTAAATGGCCTTGAAAGCGCTATGCGTCAACTTTCAAAGTAAGATTCAAGAATGTTGATTTACATTGAACACCCTCTTCATTCTTTTTAAATTTAATTACAGAAATCTCATATGAGCACAACCATTAGCGAACGCCTTAAAATCCTCGGAATTGATTTACCCCCGCCAGGACCTCCTGCTGCAGCCTATGTGATGGCAGCAACCACTGGTAACACTGTTTTTCTCTCGGGCCATATTGCTAAGCGCGATGGCAAGCCTTGGGTTGGAAAACTTGGCAAAGATATGGACACCGAGACTGGTAAGACAGCCGCCCGCTCAATCGCAATTGATTTAATTTCCACACTACAAAATCATCTGGGCTCTTTAGATAAGGTAAAGCGGATTGTTAAAGTAATGGGCTTGGTTAATTCAACCGATAGCTATACAGAACAACACTTAGTTGTGAATGGCTGCTCAGAGTTACTATTTGAAGTGTTTGGTGATACTGGAAAACATGCCCGCAGTGCTTTTGGTGTTGCGCAAATTCCGCTGGGCGCTTGTGTTGAGATTGAATTAATCGCCGAGATTTAAATTGATTTATTGGGATTAAAGAGGATCTAGACCGAGTTTCTGGATGTCGGCTTGAGTGTCGACATCCAACACATAGGCAGCATTATCAGTGGCAAAGGTTTTAATCTGCTCGGGATGTTGATCCATATAGACTCTACACACCATGCCAGGTGTTATTAAAATCTGATGGATCGCCTCTTTCGAAAATAGCACTGGGTTACCCCTTTGGCCATTCACAACCGGCAAGATCATCTCCTGCTCTGCGGTTCGTTGATCAAATTGCTCTAGCAACGATTCAATCTCTGATGCGCCTATATTCGGTTGATCGCATAAAGCAATTAATAAAACATCGTAATCACTTTTGAGAGACTCAAGTCCAAGTCGCACTGACGATGATTGTCCTGTCTCTGGTTTTGGATTTCTGAGCCAGGTAATGGGGCTTTGAATAGACTGAATTTCAGCTTCAACTTCATCCGCGTAAAAACCAGTAACAACCATAGTCTCTGTTGGACTCAGATCCTGTATTGAATGGATAAAACGTCTTAACAAGCTACTGCCATCTTTTGTTAGAAGGGCTTTGGGATGACCCCCCAAGCGACTTCCCTCACCTGCAGCCAATATCAAGACGGCAAGGCGCAATGTTGAGCTTTTGGAAGGTTCACTTGAGAGAGTCATTAGAGTGATAATAAATAGTTATTACTAAAAGTATTCACAAAAGAACGTAAAAGAAGAAAACGTATGAATAGCACCGATTTAAGTGTCCTCAAATCTGCCGTTGAATGGCTCCAATCGGGTCAATCCGTTGCTATTGCTACCGTTGTGCAGACCTGGGGCTCTGCTCCTCGTCCTGTGGGTTCTTGGCTCGCTATACGGGCTGATGGCCAAGTGGCTGGGTCTGTCTCAGGAGGCTGCGTTGAAGACGATCTGATACGCAGGGTGCAAACTGAAATCCTCACACGTAACACCCCAGAAATGGTCGTTTATGGCGTGACTCAACAGGAGGCTGCGCGTTTTGGTCTACCTTGCGGAGGCACTTTACGTTTGCTAGTTGAGCCAAAACCTGAACTAGCAGTATTAGAAAAGCTGCTAGAGAATATTTCTACCCATCAAATCAGTCGTCGCACTATCAACCTAACAACCGGTAAATCCACTCTTAGCGCTGGTGATCGTAATGATGAATATTCTTGTACTGAACAAGAAATGCAAACTACTTATGGGCCACGTTGGCGCATGGTGATTATTGGTGCTGGACAACTTTCCTTGTATGCGGCTGATTTTGCATTAGCTTCAGACTTTGAAGTGATCGTAATCGATCCAAGAGAAGAATATGCCGAAGGATTAAACCGATCTGACATCACCTTTTCAAAAGGAATGCCAGATGATGTTTTGCTGGAGATCGGCGTTGATTCTCATACTGCAGTTGTCGCCCTAACGCATGATCCCAAGCTAGATGACATGGCCTTGATGGAGGCCCTCAAGTCTCCCGCCTTTTATGTTGGCGCACTTGGAAGCCGTAAAAACACCCAGAAACGCAAGGAGCGCTTGCTAGAGTTTGATGTTAGCCAAGAACAGGTTGAAAAGTTGCATGGCCCTGTTGGGCTTTATATTGGCGCCCTCACCCCACCAGAGATCGCTGTATCGATTCTGGCGGAAGTGATTGCCGTTAAATACGGTATTAGTGTTCCAAAGAAAACTTAACGCTTAGTCTAGAAATTTAGTTCGCTGTTAATTTGCCATCTTTTAAGCGTGGCTCAACGAAATGGCCTTTTCGTGCACGGTTACCCGCAAATGATTTCAAGGTTTTTGCATCCAAACTCAGTTCCGTTGGTTTGCCGGCGCGTCCAGCACCTGAATAAGTAGCCCCATCCGGACCAACTGCAATAGC
Organism: Burkholderiaceae bacterium; assembly: GCA_947380285.1. The sequence continues at coordinate 11,408 of CANCQD010000003.1, forward strand.
AGAAGCTAAGTGCTCTTGATCATCCAAGCCCATCAAAATAACGCCTTTGCCGCCCGTTGGCAGACGCTTGAGTTCATCCAAGGGGAATACCAATAACTTAGAGGCTGCGGATAAGCAGGCAACCTGTTTCATGCCTACCTTGACTTTGGCTGCACCTAAAGGCGCATCACCAGGGACTTTGGCATCCATGCTCAAGAATGATTTACCAGCCTTGTTACGGGTAGTCATGTCGGCAACATTCGCCAAGAAACCATAGCCCGCTTTAGTAGATAGCAATACCAAATCATCAGTCTGGCCAGCGTAATAAGCAACCATTTGTGAGCCAGCAGCCAAGTTCACAAAGCTAGTCAATGGTGAGCCATCACCACGGGCCCCAGGCAGCTCACTTACGGGAACGGTATACACACGCCCGTCACTGCCAAAGCCTTGAATCACATCAATGGTTCTCACTTCAAAGGTGGCATACAAAGCATCGCCCGCCTTAAAGCCGAATTGCGTTGCATCATGCTCATGACCTTGACGAACCCGCACCCAACCTTTTTGAGAAACAATTACAGTAACTGGCTCATCAATGACTTTGGTCTCAGCTACGGCGCGCTTATCTTCCTGAATAAGGGTGCGACGCTCATCACCAAAATCTTTCATATCAGATTCTATTTCTTTGATGATGCGCTTGCGCAGTACAGCATCGTTTTGCAGTAAGCCCTCTAAATCATCACGCTCAGTCTTGAGCTCTTTGAGCTCTTGCTCAATCTTGATACCCTCTAAGCGAGCCAACTGACGCAAGCGAATATCTAGAATATCTTCTGCTTGGCGATCGCTTAGCTTGAATTCTTTAATCAGATCCGCTTTCGGTTCATCGCTATTGCGAATGATCTTGATCACCTTATCAATATTGAGAAGAACGGTTAAGCGCCCTTCCAAGATATGCATGCGGTCTTTGACTTTGCCTAAGCGATGCTGCGTTCTACGGGTAACGGTGGCAACCCTAAACGCAACCCACTCAGATAAGATTTCTTTTAAGCCTTTTTGACGCGGGCGACCATCATTACCTATCATCACCAAATTCATAGGCGCATTGGACTCTAGCGAGGTATGTGCCAACAGCAGATTGACGAACTCATTCACGTCAATATTCTTGCTCTTAGGCTCAAATACCAGACGCACTGCAGCATCTTTACTGGATTCATCGCGAACGCCATCAAGCACATTCAGAATGGTTGATTTCAGATTATTTTGCTCTGGCGTAAGCGTCTTTTTGCCGACTTTAACCTTCGGATTAGTAATCTCTTCAATTTCTTGCAGTACGCGCTGAGAGGAAGTTGCTGGCGGCAATTCATTGACAACGATTTGCCATTGACCACGAGCCAACTCTTCAACGGACCAGCGTGCGCGAACTTTGATGCTGCCACGCCCTGCTTCATAAATCTGCGCAATTTCCGCTGCAGAAGAAATAATTTGGCCGCCACCTGGATAGTCAGGTCCAGGCATGATTTCTAATAATTCTGAAGTGCTCATCTTGGGAGACTTCATTAAGGCAACAGCAGCGGTAGCAACTTCACGTAAATTATGTGAAGGAATCTCGGTTGCCATACCTACCGCAATACCAGATGCACCGTTTAGCAAAACAAACGGTAAGCGAGCTGGCAATAATTTAGGCTCCTGAAATGAGCCGTCGTAGTTCGGAGCAAAATCGACCGTACCTTCATCAATCTCACTCAGAAGCAAGCTAGCTATCTTAGTCAAACGCGCTTCGGTATAACGCATTGCCGCGGCACCATCGCCATCGCGTGAGCCGAAGTTGCCCTGACCATCGATTAAGGGGTAGCGCAATGAAAAGCTTTGAGCCAAACGAACCAATGCATCATATGCAGATTGGTCACCATGCGGGTGGAATTTACCAAGTACATCACCAACCACACGCGCACTCTTCACCGGCTTAGCATCGGCACGCAGTCCCATTTCGCTCATCGAGAACAAAATGCGCCGTTGAACAGGCTTCTGCCCATCGGATACATCCGGGAGAGCACGGCCTTTCACTACGCTAATGGCGTAATCCAAATAGGCACGCTCTGCGTATACCGCCAGCGTTAGGCTATCTTTACCATCTTCATTAAGGTCAATTGTTTTTGGATCATGTGCGTCCGATCCACCACCAGAAGAGGTAGCTACTGCAGGAGCCTCGTCAACTTCAACAATGTCCACTTCAATTGGATTGGAGAACAAGTCAGCCTGATCTTCTGGAGTATTTTTTCCAGAGGTCTTTTTCGTCACCATTAGATATCTGCCTCCACTTCGTTGCCACGCTCTTCAAGCCAATCGCGACGTGCGCCAGACTCGGATTTACCCATCAACATATCCATTGTTTTAAATGTTTCATCCTCGGTCCAGGTGCCTAAAGTAACCGGCAGCAGGCGACGAGTATCCGGATTCAAAGTGGTGTCCCAAAGCTGCTCCGCACTCATCTCCCCCAAACCTTTAAAGCGAGAAATCTGCCACGCGCTTTCTTTTACACCGTCTTTACGCAATTTATCTTCAATAGCTTGTAGCTCATTAGCATCTAAGGCATAAATTTTTTGCGCTGGTTTCTTACCTCGCGCTGGAGCATCCACCCTAAATAGTGGTGGTCTAGAGATATGCACATGGCCCAACTCAATCAGTTTAGGGAAATGTTTGTAAAACAAGGTTAAGAGCAATACTTGAATGTGCGCACCATCAACGTCCGCATCCGAGAGAATGCAAACCTTGCCGTAGCGCAGATTAGTTAGATCAGGATTGTCATTGGCTCCATGAGGATCAACCCCAATCGCTACAGCAATATCATGCACTTCGTTATTAGCAAACAAGCGATCACGCTCTGCTTCCCATGTATTCAGCACCTTGCCACGCAATGGCAGGATGGCTTGATATTCTTTATTGCGCCCCATCTTGGCGGATCCACCTGCAGAATCACCCTCCACCAGGAAGATCTCATTCATGCCAATGTCTTGACTCTCACAATCAGTGAGTTTGCCTGGGAGTACCGCTACGCCAGAGGACTTTTTCTTCTCAACCTTTTGACCTGCACGTGTTCTTGCTTGAGCTTGCTTAATGACCAAATCAGCTAATTTGCGACCATAGTCAACATGTTGATTGAGCCAAAGCTCTAGGGCAGATTTCACATAACCAGAAACTAAACGCACTGCATCACGTGAGTTAAGGCGCTCTTTAATCTGCCCTTGGAACTGGGGATCTAGTACCTTTGCAGACAAAATAAATGATGCGCGTGCAAATACATCCTCAGGCATCAACTTAACACCCTTTGGTTGCAATGCGTGCATCTCAATAAAGCCTTTAACGGCATTAAATAGACCTTCACGCAAACCACTTTCATGGGTACCGCCCGCAGGAGTTGGAATCAAGTTCACATAACTCTCGCGCACTGGTGCGCCATCTTCGGTCCAGCACACTACCCACGCTGCGCCCTCGCCTTCAGCAAAAGAGTCATCTTCACCAGTGCCGGTAGCATATTGCTCGCCTTCGAATGGGGGAATGACTTCAGCGCCATGACCTGCTTGTGCAATCGCTTCATTTAAATAGCCGCGCAACCCTTGTGCATATTGCCAAGTCTGGGTATCGCCTGTCTTCTCTTGAATCAGGGTTACCTTAACGCCAGGCAATAAAACAGCTTTGGAACGTAATAAGCGAATGAGCTCAGGCATTGGTATAACTGAGCTATCAAAATACTTGCCATCTGGCCAAGCGCGAACACGAGTACCGTGCGATTTATCTTCTTTTGAAGAGCCAATCGTTTTGAGTTTTTCAATTACCTTGCCATCAGCAAAGGTCAATGTTGACATTTGGCTATCACGCCAAACAGTCACTTCTAATCTTTTAGATAAAGCATTGGTTACTGAAACGCCCACCCCGTGTAAGCCACCAGAAAAAGCATATGCACCACCGGTGCCTTTTTCAAACTTACCACCCGCATGAAGCTGAGTGAACACAATCTCCACTACTGGTAATTTTTCAGTAGGATGCATACCCACCGGAATACCGCGACCATCATCTTCGACGCTGACGCTGCCATCGGTATGCATAGTGACAATGATTTGCTTACCAAATCCACCCAAAGCCTCATCGGATGCGTTATCAAGCACCTCTTGAATAATATGGAGTGGATTGTCGGTGCGGGTGTACATTCCAGGCCGTTGACGGACTGGTTCCAGACCTTTTAGGACCTGAATCGACGATTCGCTGTATTCGGAAGTTTTACGGGTAGCCATGCGCGCAAATTGTAGTCATGTCTGAGATCCAGACCGAATTTTTCGGGAATTACCCTGTCATCCATGCCAAAATTGGGGGATGGGAGCCTTAAGTCATATTCGCATATTAGACCTTAGCCGAGTTTTGGCAGGACCTTGGTGCGCTCAAAATCTAGCTGATTTGGGCGCCGACGTCATTAAAGTCGAAAGACCGGGCACAGGGGACGATACCCGCCATTGGGGCCCTCCCTTTGCCAAAGATGCCAATGGCAAGGAAACCGAAGAATCTGCCTATTTTATTTGCATCAACCGCAATAAACGCTCGATTACGGTGGATATTGCCAAACCTGAAGGCCAAGAACTTATCCGGAAACTGGCCTTGGAATCGGATGTAGTCATTGAAAACTACAAGGTTGGTGACCTGGCCAAATATGGTCTGGACTATGAAAACCTCAAAAAGGTGAAAGCGGATTTGATCTATTGCTCCATTACCGGATTTGGGCAAACTGGACCTTATGCCAATCGCCCTGGATACGATTTCATCATTCAAGGCATGGGCGGCTTCATGAGTGTGACCGGTGAAGCGCATGATTTTGAAGGCGCAAGCCCACAAAAATCTGGGGTAGCGATTGCAGACATCTTTACCGGTATGTATGCCAGCACCGCCATCCTCGCAGCCATTGTTCATCGTGACCACACCGGTGAAGGTCAATACATTGATATGTCACTACTAGATACGCAAGTGGCGGTGATGGCCAATGTATCCAGTGCCTACCTAACATCAGGAGAAGTTCCCAAGCGCTGGGGCAATGCCTCTCCGATCATTGTTCCTTATCAAACCTTTCCCACTTCTGATGGCTGGATGATCGTTGGTGCGGGTAATGATGGTCAGTTTCGTCAGTTTGTTACAGCAGGTGGTGAAGCCCATTTAGCAGATAACCCACTATTTGCTTCAAACCCTCTGCGCGTTGAGCATCGCAAGCAACTCATCCCCCTTTTAGAGAAGATGACTTGCAAGATGACGAAAGGCGAATGGATTGCATTACTTGAGAAAGCGAATGTGCCTTGCGGACCCATCAATAACTTCAAAGAAGTCTTTGAAAATGAACAGGTAGTTCATCGCGGTGTTCAGATTGATGTGCCCCACCCAACTGCTGGGACAATGAAATTAGTGGCTAGCCCAATGCACTTATCAAAGACGCCGACTGAGGTGCGGATGGCGCCACCTACTCTTGGCCAACATACCCAAGAAATCTTGTATGAACGTCTCAAGCTAGATGATCATGCGATCGAAGAGTTACGCGCAAAAGGAATCATTTAAGACACATGACTACGCAAACATCCAAAGCGGGACTATCGATGAAGGATGTCCTGATTTATGGCGGTCTCATGGTCACTTTATCCATGGGTATTCGTCATGGCTTTGGCCTCTTTAATCTCCCGATTACTTCTGCCAATGGTTGGGGTCGTGAAACATTTGCTCTGACTATTGCCCTCCAAAATCTTATTTGGGGCGCAGTACAACCGATTACTGGTGCGCTAGCAGATCGTTATGGCGCATTCAAAATCATGCTTGCTGGTGGGATTTTGTATGCCCTCGGTTTAGCAGGCATGGCAGTTTCCACCGATGTAATGAACTTCACTCTCGCGGGCGGCTTACTGATTGGTTTGGCACAAACTGCCACCACCTACAGCGTGGTTTACGGAATCTTGGGTCGCAATGTATCAGCAGAAAAACGGGTTTGGGCAATGGGTATTACTGCAGCCGCTGGTTCATTTGGTCAATTCTTAATGATTCCAGCCGAGCAAGGTTTACTCAGTCTGTTTGGCACCCAAGATGCACTTCTCATGTTGGCATTGATGGCCAGCCTGATGATTCCAACCGCCTTTATGTTGCGCGAAAAGAATTTCACCCACAACCATAAATTGGGTGATCAAACTATCAAACAGGCATTAAAAGAAGCGATTGGTAATCCCAGCTTTCGTTATCTCACTTTAGGTTATTTTGTTTGCGGCTTTCAGGTAGTGTTTATTGCCGTTCACCTAGCACCCTACCTCAAAGATCTTTCTTCTAACTATCCAGCCGTTGGTGCTCCAGTAGTAGCAACTACCGCCCTTGCCTTAATCGGTCTATTTAATATCTTCGGTACCTATAGCTCGGGGATCCTGGGGCAACGCTTTCCTAAGCGTTATTTACTGTCTGCAATCTATATTGGACGCTCCATTGCGATTGCGGCATTTTTGTTACTGCCACCAACGCCAATGAGTACATATATCTTTGCTGCGATCATGGGGTTCTTATGGCTCTCAACCATCCCCCTTACCAATGGTATTGTTGCGCAAATTTTTGGCGTTAAGTATTTGACGATGCTTTCGGGTCTGATCTTTTTCTCGCACCAACTGGGTAGCTTCTGTGGCGCCTTTCTAGGTGGTTATTTGTTTGATAAGACTGGCTCCTATTTAATTGTTTGGGAAATCGCAATAGGATTAGGTGTGTTTGCCTTCCTAGTTAACCTTCCGGTAAAAGAAAGAGCAATTCATAGAGTGGCGAATGCTTAAGAAAAAACCCGCAATCAGGAAGATCATTTCCTATGGGTTTGTTTTATTTATATTGCTATTGATTTTTTCGATGTACTTTGCACCCGATATGATGATCGCAGTAACTAATGAAGTATGGGCATTGTGTGGATGGTGACTAAATAAGAGTGAGTGCTGTGCAATATCTTTTATTTAAAATTCTTATAATTCAAATAGCCTATTTTTTAGCTTTGCAACTGACTCGCCGTAGCACAATGGATAGTGCACATGCCTCCTAAGCGTGGGATACAGGTTCGATTCCTGTCGGCGGGACCAAAAATTCCTCATACTTATCCACAGGTTTTGTGGATAAATCCTTAAAAGTTTTCGTAAGTCACAGATTTGTATAGGCTGACCTAGCTTGCCTAATTTGTGTGCAGAATGTATTTCCCTATTTTGCGTATGAACTTAAAAATATTTTAATGAATGTCTCTGTATTTATGTGCTAGGCAATTTATCAATAAGGGCATAGAACACGAAGTTCCCTTACACTTAGTGCCATGACTAGCCTTTCTACCAGCACACTTGCCGCCCTCGAGGAAATGCTCCAAAACACGGCACGCTCTGCTCCAGCGGATTATCTGCCGATCTATTTATCCCGTGGTGCAATAGGTGAACAACTGATCGGACATCTCAATCCAGAGTTCACGCCCTACTTGCAAGAGTCACTTCAAAAAGAATCTATTCCACTGGTTGTAATGGGCCATGAAAAGCTCACGATTCAACTCGGTAAGCCCATTGATTTATCAAATAGCCTTTATCAATTGGCTAATCGCATGAGATTGGGCGGATTTATTCCAGGCTGGCGTAATGAAGATTTTGCTTGGGTTGATCAAAACGGACACACATACTTTCGCATGGAGCGCGCTGCGTTTCGTACCTTTGGCTTTCGCAGTATGGCAATACATATCAATGGTTATACGCAAGGCAATACGATTTGGCTGGGAAGACGCAGCGAGACCAAGTCCACTGATCCGGGCAAGCTAGATAACTTAGCTGCTGGTGGAATTACTGCCGATGAAACACCTTGGGTCAGTGCGCGTCGCGAACTTTGGGAAGAAGCTGGAGTACCCGAGAAAATTGCAGATCAGATTGAGCCAGTGGGACGTATTCATATGCGCCGTCCATCACTTGATCGAGGTTTTCATGATGAGCAGCTCTACGTTTACGATCTGGAATTGTCAGATAACTTTGTCCCCACAAATCATGATGGCGAAGTCAGTGGATTTATTGAAATCTCACTGCTAGAGGCTGCTGCTCGTATTTTGGCCGATGAATTTACTTCTGATGCCGCCTTTGTTACTGCAGACTTTATATTGCGGCGCAATAAATAGCCCATATGAGCTTACACATCCCCGCTTGACTGATGTCTTGTTGCAATCAGTCAATTCGTGGTTAAATCCTATTTAAGGATGAAACAGGGGTGCCCTTCAAAGCGGATTAAGCTTGGAAGGCGCTGAGAAAGACCCTAAAACCCGATCCAGGTAATGCTGGCGTGGGGAGTTACATCAGACCGACACCCGGTTTCGTCCATCTAAAACAGCTAGGAGATGGACATGAGTACAGGCAACACCTCAACTAAAAACGCTAAACACGAAATTCCAAGTTTAAAAAGTTTGGAGCGCGACTTTGGGCAAAAGTTTGCCTATCCAGCTTCGACAAAAACTTACCTGCAAGGTTCGAGACCCGATATAAAAGCCCCAATCCGCATGATTGAGCAATTACCTACTCGAGTAGGTGAAGAGCTAATGGCGAACCCGCCTGTGCCTGTCTACGACACTTCAGGCCCCTACAGCGATCCAGATGTTGTCATCAATCTAGAGCAAGGTTTGCCAAGACTGCGTGACGCTTGGATTGCAGAACGTAACGACACCGTTCAACTATCCGGACCTAGTTCGGAATATGGGGTGGCTCGCTCACAAGATGAGGCCACACAAAAATTACGCTTTTCTCACATTAGCGCACCACGCGTAGCCAAATCTGGCCATAACGTCAGTCAGATGTATTACGCCCGCCAAGGAATCATCACCCCTGAAATGGAATACATCGCCTTGCGCGAATCCATGGGCCTTGAGCAACTCCGCAAAGATCCAGCCTACAAGCAACTATTGAAGCAGCATCCTGGCAAAAGCTACGGCGCTAACTTACCTGAAATCATCACCGGTGAATTTGTCCGCTCAGAAATTGCTGCCGGTCGAGCGATTATTCCTGCCAACATTAATCACCCGGAATTAGAGCCAATGATTATTGGCCGTAACTTCCGCGTCAAGATCAATGGCAACTTAGGTAACTCTGCTGTTACCTCTTCCATCAATGAAGAAGTAGAAAAGATGGTGTGGTCTATTCGTTGGGGTGCAGACACGATTATGGATCTCTCTACTGGTAAGCATATTCATGAAACACGTGAATGGATTATTCGTAACTCCCCTGTTCCGATTGGCACAGTTCCAATCTATCAAGCTTTAGATAAAACCGGTGGTATTGCTGAAGACCTCACTTGGGAAATGTTCCGCGACACTTTAATTGAGCAAGCAGAGCAAGGTGTTGATTACTTCACTATTCATGCGGGTGTACTACTGCGCTATGTACCACTAACAGCTGATCGCATTACTGGCATTGTTTCTCGTGGTGGCTCCATCATGGCTAAGTGGTGCTTAGCGCATCATAAAGAAAACTTCCTCTACACGAAGTTTGATGAGATTTGCGAAATCATGAAAGCGTATGACGTGTCATTTAGCTTAGGCGATGGCTTACGCCCTGGTTGTATTGCCGACTCCAATGATGCCGCCCAGTTTGGTGAGCTCCATACACTCGGTGAGTTAACAGCTAAAGCCTGGAAGCATGATGTGCAAGTCATGATTGAGGGTCCTGGTCACGTTCCAATGCAGCGTATTGAAGAAAATATGACAGAAGAGCTCAAGCATTGCTTAGAAGCCCCCTTCTACACACTCGGACCATTGATTACTGATATCGCCCCTGGGTATGACCATATCACCAGCGGTATTGGCGCTGCACAAATTGGTTGGTATGGTACAGCGATGCTTTGTTATGTCACACCAAAAGAGCATTTAGGCTTGCCAGATAAAGAGGATGTGCGCGAAGGCATCATCACTTACAAGATTGCAGCTCATGGCGCAGACTTGGCCAAAGGTTTACCTGGCGCACAAGTACGTGATAACGCCCTTTCTAAAGCCCGCTTTGAGTTCCGCTGGGAAGACCAATTTAATCTTGGCTTAGATCCTGAGCGTGCGCGTGAGTATCACGATGCAACACTGCCAGCTGAAGGCGCCAAAATTGCTCACTTCTGCTCAATGTGTGGTCCTAAGTTCTGCTCTATGAAGATCACTCAAGAAGTTCGCGACTACGCAGCAACCTTAGATGCCGATGGCAACCCTAAAGCTAAGGTGATTCCCATTACCGAAGTGACCGATGCTTCTAAGGGCATGGAAGAAATGTCTGCCGAGTTCCGTAAGCGCGGTAGTGAAATTTATCAGTAAACAATCTGGAGTGATTGGGTAATTGATGACTAGCGCAAGCTTCTCTAATAGCAAGTACGCGATTGTTGGTGGCGGCCTCATGGGTCGCTTACTAGCTCTTGCGCTTGCTAGAGGTGGCGCTCAAGTTGATCTATTTGATAAGGGTGGTCCTGATGGAGCCCATGCTGCTGCGCGGATTGCGGCGGCAATGTTGGCGCCATTAGCCGAATCTGCAATTACTGAAGATTCCGTGGTGCGCATGGGTTTGCATAGTCTGCCTCGCTGGAAAGAGATCATCGCTAGCTTGACTAAGCCGGTTTACTTTCAGCAAGATGGCACATTAATTTTGTGGCATCGACAAGATGCGAGTGATGCAGAACGCTTTGCTGCGCACCTGGAAAAAAACTGTCGCAGCAACTCTGACTTAAGTGCACCACTAAAACTCAATAATGAAGCATTGCGTGAAATTGAGCCTGGCGTTGCCGATCGCTTTAATCAGGGGCTATATTTACCGCATGAAGGGCAATTGGATAATCGCCAATTACTAGATGCACTAGTCGATGAATTAGCAGTGCTTCAGGTTCAATGCCACTGGCACACCGAGATTGACCCACAGGAGTTGCGCAAACAAACTGCCTATAGAGCGGTGATTGATTGCCGCGGTACAGGCGCTAAAGCGTCTTGGTCTTCTGGTGAGACACCGAATAACTTGCGTGGCGTTCGCGGCGAAGTTGTGCGACTTTATGCTCCAGAAGTGAAGTTGCGCCGCCCTACACGCCTCATTCATCCGCGCTACCCGATTTATATTGCCCCAAAAGAAAATGATATTTATGTGGTGGGCGCTACTGAGATTGAATCCGATGACTTATCGGAAATGAGTGTGCGCTCGGCCATGGAATTACTCAGCGCGGTCTACACTGTGCATAGCGGCTTTGCGGAGGCACGTATTCTGGAGATGGCTACGCAGTGTCGTCCGACTCTCAAAAATAATCTCCCAGCAATACGGACAAAAAAAGATAAAGGGCTGGTTGATTTGATCATGATCAATGGCTTATATCGCCATGGTTTTATGATTTCTCCAGCGGTGCTCGATTGTGCCTTGCAAGTTTTAGAGCAAGGATCTAGCAAGACTGCATTGGAATTGGGTTTAAGCATTACCCATGACAATAATTACATAGAGGCGGTATGCGCGTAATCGTCAATCAAGTCGAGTATGAGATGCCAAGCAAAAGCATGGTTGCGGATGCGCTAGCTTTGATTAATGCGAAACCACCTTACGCTGTGGCAGTGAATCTGAATTTTGTACCCAAGACCAAGCATGCGGATTTTGTTTTGAATGAGAATGATCAAATTGAAGTCATTGCCCCGGTTACTGGTGGCTGATCTCGATGAATATAAGAGTGAAGTTGAAATGAACGCACCCCTACCAAGCAAACTCAATAGCGCTGATACTTTGATTCTATATGGCGAGAGCTTTGCGAGTCGATTGCTTTTGGGTACCTCGCGCTATCCTTCACCACAGGTTTTAGAGAACGCAGTACTGGCATCTAATCCCGCCATGATTACGGTGAGCTTGCGTCGTCAAGGTAGCTCAACTGCAGAGGCACATAGTGGCTTTTGGGATTTACTCAAAAAGATGGCTGTACCTGTTTTACCGAATACCGCTGGTTGCCACAGCCCGCAAGAAGCTATTGCGACAGCTCAAATGGCGCGGGAAGTTTTTGAGACTGATTGGATCAAGCTAGAACTTATTGGCGATGATTACACTTTGCAGCCCGATGTCTTACGTTTAGTACAAACAGCGGAGACTTTAATTAAAGATGGCTTTAAGGTGTTGCCATATTGCACTGAAGATCTCATTTTGTGCCAAGGACTAGTTGATGTTGGATGTCAGGCAGTCATGCCTTGGGCTGCCCCCATTGGTACTGGTAAAGGACCTTTAAATCCCTATGCCATGAAACTCTTACGTGATCGTCTGAAGGTTCCGCTCTTGGTAGATGCAGGACTAGGACTTCCTTCGCATGCCTGCACCGTCATGGAATGGGGATTTGATGGTGTATTACTCAATACTGCAGTAGCCTTAGCAGATGACCCTGTCGTGATGGCCAAAGCCTTTGCAATGGCAGTGGATGCAGGACGCGCAGCCTATCTATCTGGCGCCATGAAACCCCAAGAATCAGCCCAAGCAAGCACTCCTTTGGTGGGTACTCCATTTTGGCATCAATCGTAGTTCTATAAAACACCACTTTAAGTACACTGAGCTTATGAGCCTGATTCGTGACCTAGCCGACCAAATCGTTGCCGCGCATCGCAATGAAGATTTATCCATACCGATTCCGGTCTTTAACCTCAACTCCCCACCTCCACTCATCGACAACGAAGCAGCGGTCGATCATTACGAATTGGCTGGTGCATTAGCCAGCATTGAGTTGGGCTTTATTGAGTCGGACGCAAAAGTATTGGGTAAAGCTTGGTCCCGCATGACTATTCAGGATGGCGGGTTTAATCCTTTTAAATGGCCCAGCAGACCAGAGCATTTTGATTTACTGCCTTGGACTCGCAATATGAATCCCAACGCCTTTAAAGAGTGTCCAAAACGCTTAGGTTTATATGGCGTAATGCCCGATGCCGACTGGGTTAAGCGCATGGTAGATGCCGAATTACCAACCGTACAACTGCGTTTTAAGTCGGACGAAAAATCCAAGATCAGAAAACAGGTAAAAGAATCCGTTGCTGCTGTAAAAGATAGCAAGACCCTCCTGTTCATTAATGACTACTGGCAAGAAGCGATAGATGCTGGCGCTTATGGAGTGCATTTAGGCCAAGAGGATTTGGTAGATGCCAATTTGGAGGATATTCGTTCCGCAGGATTAAGGCTGGGTTTGAGTACGCATGGCTATGCTGAACTTGCTTATGCAGATCGCTTTTGCCCAAGCTACATTGCGATGGGCGCAGTCTTTGCAACGAATTTGAAAAAGATGCCTACGGCACCTCAAGGCTTAGGTCGCCTATATCAATACGTCAAGCTAATGAGTAACTACCCATTGGTAGCCATAGGCGGCATTGATCAAGATAGTATTCATGCGGTAGCTAAAAGTGGCGTTGGTTCGGTAGCTGTTGTGAGAGCCATTACCCAAGCCAAAGATCCCCGGGCTGCAATTAAGCACTTACAAGAATTAATGCAGGCTTAATACAGACCTAATGCAGACCAAATGTAGGCTTTTGCTTGCTTTAGTTTTTTTCTCTTTCATCTAGCAATGCTGTTGGATAAAAATCATGCATGTGCCACAAAGGTCCTGGGCCTTCACCAATACTTAAGAAGCGCCCCGCTTCTAAGCCAGCTTCTACATAGGCGATCGCCTTAGCAACTGCATGAGCCAGATCATGACTGTCGGCAAGGTAGGTAGCAATTGCAGATGCTAACGAACAGCCTGTACCGTGCGTGTTTGCAGTATTCACGCGATAGTGTTTGAATTCTTTAGTCTGCACAACTTCCAAGCCGTCTTCAAGCGTGCGCCACATTAAGTAATCCGTAATTTGGGTGTGCGTGCTATCTAAATGACCACCTTTAATAAGGACTGCTTGCGGCCCCATCTCTAACAACTCTTCTGCAGCTAATTTGAAATCATTGGGACCGCTTATCTCACGACCCAGTAATAAGGAGGCTTCATCCAAGTTTGGTGTAACGAGTGATGCCATCGGAAATAACTCAGAGATCATCGCTTGAGCAGTATCGTCACCACCTAAGCTTGCTCCAGAAGTGGCACGCAAAACAGGGTCCAGAACAATTCGTTTAACGCCGTGTTTGTGTAAAGATTTAGCTACTGTTCGGACTATTTCTGGGCTGGCTAACATGCCGATCTTGACAATATCAGCTCCAATATCCATTAAAACAGCGTCGATCTGGGCTTCAACCACATCAAGATCGACATCCTGAATACGCGTAACACCCAAGGTATTTTGGGCAGTAATTGCAGTGATGACAGACATCCCATAACCACCTAAGGAGGCGATCACCTTGAGATCGGCCTGAAGCCCCGCCCCACCGCCACTATCGGACCCAGCAATGGTCAGTACTTTAGGGATCTGCACAGAAGTAGGAAGAAGTGATTTCATCTTGCTATAATATCGGCTTATTCCTCGATAGCTCAGTCGGTAGAGCGCCGGACTGTTAATCCGTAGGTCCCTGGTTCGAGCCCAGGTCGAGGAGCCAAATTAAAACCCTGTATGCCTAATGGCTACAGGGTTTTTTCATTGGTAAGAAAGTACAGCGATTTGGAAAATTGATGAAAAATTGCCATTTGTTCAAAATAGGGAAAAATTCGATTAAACGCATTAAAAAACATGAAGTAAGATTTAAATCAAATAATCTTACTTAAGATAAAAAATGACAAATGCATATACATTTATCTGCCTTTTCCTCATCTTTGGCGCATCCTTTGGTTTTGCCACTTATTCAAAGCGACACTTATTTAGCGAAGGACCTCAAAAGGCAAATGATTCTGATCAAGCCTCATCACCAAAAGGTCGTATTTTTTGGATCGTGCTTTGTACCCTACTATGGCCAATCATGGTCATCACGGGAATCAATACAGCTTGGATACTTTTCAAACGTAAACAGCAATCACAAAAGTAATGCTTTCTTTGATTTATCTAGGGTCTGCGCATAAATAATCTGATAAACATTGAATGATGTCTTAGATGCCAAAAGCAAAAGCAGGGTATTTTCTTTTGCGGCACGGGAGAAAAGATCTTCTTAGATCAACCCCTTCTTGCGAAGATTGGCCAGGCGGTTATTCAGAGTCTTAATAGTCAGAAGATTGTATTTATCACCCTCTGTCCAAGCGCTGCCCTTCCACTCAATGCCCTCTGCTGTGACATTGGCGAACGGCTCTTTTCCCTCTTTTGCATAACTCTCCAAAATAGCAATCAGTGCAGCTCGATCATCGGATCCGCCAGCGTCTTTGACAGCATCCAAAATGGGTTTGGTGATCGTATCGGCATAGGTCACCTTGGCGTCTGGATGCTTAGACGCTACTGACTCTTCAAAGATGTACTCATGGGGCCACTCAAAGACATTTCTTGCAGAATTTTTGACCGCTGCTGGACTCACTGCAATGCTCTGTGGATTTTTAGGGTCTGTCGGCAGTCCCAAGCCAACGATCCAAGCTTCGAATTCTGCGATGCGGCTATAGCGTTTTTCTTCGCTATCGCGCTTCTGCTCTTCTTGTGAAAACAATAAAGTTACCCATGCCCAGGCAATATCTTTGGGTATTGAATACTCTTGAGCCAAAATACCGCTCGCTTTTTTTAGGATGGGTTTAGACGTTAGTTTTGTCATTGCATTCTTTCTGCATTCTTCGTGCATTCTTTGATAAGTGCCTTCAATTTAGGGTGAAAAGTCAAAGGGAAGGCTCCCTGTTCATTTTGACAATGCTCTCCACAGACCATCTAGGATACTCTTCATTAGCTAACGGTTTATTAGTCAGACTCGCATAAACCTAGCTCTAGCAAGCTCTAGGGCTTGGTAATACTGCAAATCAAGCAAGATTGGCTATATTCACTAAAATAACCAAATGACTAAGATTCCTGAACTTCTCGCTCCAGCCGGTAGCCTTTCCATGCTGCGTACTGCCTTTGATTTTGGCGCAGATGCCATTTACGCTGGGCAACCTCGTTACTCCCTGCGAGTCCGCAATAACGACTTTGGCAAGATTGAAGTTCTTAAGGAAGGCATTGATACCGCCCACGAAATGGGTAAGAAATTTTATTTAGTTTCTAACTTACTGCCACATGGCGGCAAGACTCGCACTTACATTAAAGATATGGACCCAGTGATTGCATTAAAGCCTGATGCTTTAATCATGTCTGATCCTGGTCTCATCATGATGGCGCGTGAAGCATGGCCTGACATGCCTATCCATTTATCTGTGCAAGCGAATACTGTGAATGGTGCCTCAGCAAAATTCTGGCGTTCCGTTGGTATTAGTCGTGTAATCCTCTCTCGCGAACTCTCTTTTGATGAAATCGAAGAGGTACGTCAAGACTGCCCAGAGATGGAGCTTGAAGTATTTGTACATGGTGCTTTATGTATTGCTTATTCTGGTCGCTGCTTACTGTCGGGCTATATGTCCCACCGAGACTCCAATCAAGGTGCCTGTACTAACGCCTGTCGCTGGGATTACAAAGTCAAACCTGGCCAACAAAACACCAGCGGAGACGTTGTACTTCTGCAGGAAGCCCGCCGTCCCGATGATTTGATGCCCATGGAAGAAGATGAACATGGCACCTACATCATGAACTCTAAAGATCTACGAGCGGTTGAGCATATCGAACGCCTGACAAAAATGGGTGTTGACTCCTTTAAGATTGAGGGGCGTACCAAATCACCTTATTACGTGTCACGCACCGTTCAATCCTACAGAGCAGCGATTAATGATGCCGTTCAAGGAAAACCATTTAACACTGCCTTGTTAGGCCAATTAGAAGGGTTGGCCAATCGCGGCTATACCGATGGTTTCTACGAACGCCACCACGATAAGGAATATCAACTCTATATGCGTGGTCACTCATTATCAGGACGCAGCTTATATGTTGGAGAAACACTCGAAATTAATACGGCAACAGGCCGCGTCAAGGTAGATGTTAAGAATCGTTTTTCTGTCGGCGACAAAATAGAAATCATCGAGCCAAACGGAAATACGGACGTCACCTTGTCTGAAATGTGGAATATGAATGGTGACTCCATTGAAGTGGCTCCAGGCTCAGGTCACTTTGTTTGGCTCAAAATACCGATGTCAAGCAAGCATGCCTTTATTGCACGCTACACCCAAGAGCCTGCCCCAGTTGAAACGGCAGGTTCTTGTTCTACTTGTGGTGAGTAGCCCCCCAATTTCTCTGATCGAAGATTTTTATGCCGAATAGCCTTAGCCCCGATAACCATCCCAACAAACCTAGCTTAAAAATAAAGCTCGAAGAGGAGATGAAAAAGGCGTTTGCTTTAACGCTTTACTTTGGTATTTGGTTCTGCGCGATTGCCTTTATGGCTAAAACTGTTCTTGAGGAGCGCCCTATTCCGCTAACTATCTTTGGTTTTGCACTGATTAAGGCAGGCTTATCAGCAAAATTTATGTTAATTGCTCAGGCCGCCTATCCAATTAAAGTCAATAAAGATCGTGGAATTGTTGTATCGCTATTTTTTGAATCTATTTTTTACATCATTGTTGTTCTTGCCCTGAACTGCATTGAAGCTGGAGTTCATGGATTAATTAATGGGAAAGAATTTATTGCCTCTATGGCAGCTTTTGGCAGCGGAGACCCCTTAAGGGTTTTCGCAATGTCCATTGTGTATTGGTTGATTGTGTGGCCTTACTTGATTTTTATGGGCGTCAATCTAGTATTGGGTAATACGGCCACTCTAAAAATCCTTTTTGGCTCTAAAAAATAATTGCCTTACTTGTTTTACGTGAGAATTTTTTGGCTTTGCTTATTGGGATTTTTTTATCAACAAGCCTCTGCCCAAGAAATCGAAGCACGCGCTTATTCCAATGCGCCGATAGGAATTAACTTTGTTACTGGCGGTATCGCTCAGGCCAAAAGTGGATCTTATACGCTCGTTACCGAAGCGGTAAATATGACCCGCATTATTGATGTCTTTGGGCAATCCGGTAGGATCAGTCTTTTATTGCCGTATGCCCAACTCTCGGGAACTGGAAGCACGGGAGGCTCGAATATGAATGCCTCTGCAGAAGGCTTATCCGATCCTGTTGTAAAGATCTCCGCAAATCTTTACGGAGCACCAGCGCTTTCTTTAGATGAATTTAAACACTATCAACAAGACTTGATCATCGGCGCTAGCCTTGCTGCATCCATCCCATGGGGTAAGTACAACAGCGAACAAATGCTCAACGTAGGCGCCAATCGATCCCTTTTTCAACCCGCCTTCGGCGCATCTCAAGCCATCGGCCCTTGGCGCTTAGAGCTTGCTGGCATGGCAACCATCTATACCAGCAACACCAATTTTTTAGGCGGCAATACACTCTCGCAAAACCCAATTTATTCAACCGAAGGCCATGTTATTTATTATTTTCCGAATACGGCTTACATATCAGCTGATGCTACCTACTTTATGGGTGGGCAGAAGTATGTGAACGGCACGGCTATTAATGGTTCACAAGAAAATTGGCGCTTTGGTAGCACCCTCTCCTACCCTATTAATAAACAGAACTCCATACGCTTAACTGGAAGCAAGGGTGTCTATTCCAATACCAATACGAACTACGAAGCCTTCGGCATCTCCTGGCAGTACCGCTGGGGAGGCGGACTGTAGGTAAATCTGCGATTCCATCGCTACAATTGAAGCAAAGTTTATGCATCACCCCATAAAACCAATTAAAAAGATTTGAGACATAGATGAGCAATAAACCAAAAGATCCTGTAGAGAGCGGTTTACGCAAAGGCTTAACCAGTTATGGTGACAAAGGCTTCTCTTTATTTTTACGCAAAGCCTTTATTAAGGGTGCCGGATATACCAATAGCGCTTTAGATCGCCCTGTGATCGGCATCATCAATACCGGCAGTGCCTACAACCCCTGCCACGGTAATATGCCCCAACTGCTTGAGGCGGTTAAGCGTGGTGTGATGTTAGCTGGCGGCTTACCAATGGAATTTCCAACGATATCGATTCATGAGAGTTTTGCTGCGCCTACTAGTATGTACTTGCGCAATTTGATGTCTATGGACACCGAAGAAATGTTGCGTGCGCAACCGATGGATGCGGTAGTCATGATTGGTGGTTGCGATAAAACAGTTCCCGCCCAAATGATGGGCGCAGCTTCTGCTGGTCTACCAGCTATTCAACTGATTACTGGCTCTATGTTGACGGGCTCACATCGTAGCGAACGAGTGGGCGCTTGTACTGACTGCCGTCGTTACTGGGGAAAGTTTCGCGCTGGCGAAATCGATGAAGTCGAAAAAGATGAAGTCAATGATCAGTTGGTAGCCAGTGTAGGCACTTGTTCGGTGATGGGCACAGCAAGTACGATGGCCTGCATCTCTGAAGCGCTGGGCATGACTGTTCCAGGCGGCGCTACTCCACCAGCAGTCACCGCAGATCGAATCCGCATCGCTGAGGAAACGGGTACTTGCGCTGTAAAGATGGCCAAAGAAGGTTTAACCATTGATAAAGTATTAAGTGCGGATGCTTTTGAAAATGCGATGCGTGTTCTGCTAGCTATTGGCGGCTCTACCAATGGCATAGTTCACTTAGCCGCTATTGCTGGACGAATGGGTCTAGAAATTGATTTGGATGCACTCGATCAGATGGGTGATGAGACGCCTGTCCTGGTTGATTTGAAGCCATCCGGTGATCACTACATGGAGAACTTCCATGATGCTGGCGGTATGACTACCTTGCTTCGTGAACTTAAGCCTCTATTGAAGCTTGATGCGATGACTGTTTCAGGCAGAACTCTTGGTGAAGAGATTGATGCTGCTCCACCCAGCTTCAAGCAAGATGTCGTGCGTCCTTTTGATAAGCCAATCTATCCACGCGGCAGTATTGCGGTCTTGCACGGCAATTTAGCCCCCGGTGGTGCCATCATCAAGCAATCTGCTGCCAATGAAAAACTGATGGAGCATGAAGGTCGCGCAGTTGTCTTTGAAGATGCGGCGGATTTGGCCAATCGTATTGATAGCCCAGATTTAGATGTCACAGCTGACGATATTTTGGTACTCAAAAATATTGGGCCTAAGGGCGCTCCCGGTATGCCGGAGGCCGGTTACATTCCTATTCCCATGAAATTAGCGCGTGCTGGGTTAAAAGATATTGTCCGCATCTCGGATGGACGTATGAGCGGCACTGCCTTTGGTACGATTGTGTTGCACGTTACCCCTGAATCCGCTATTGGTGGTCCTTTGGCACAAGTCCGTAATGGTGATCGCATTCGCTTAAGCGTGAAGAATCGTGAAATTAGTCTTTTAATTTCAGAAGAAGAACTGGCTCAGCGTATGAAAGACAATCCTATTACCTCACCCACTGCTGAACGCGGCTATAAAAAGCTCTTTTTGGATACCGTTACTCAAGCAGATCAAGGTGTAGACTTTGATTTCTTAAGGGCAGTCAAGATGGTGGGTAAGACTCCGCGTAAGTAGCTGCAAGCTAAATAAAGTTAGTCCTAATGAGTCCTAATGCTCAAGATGTCGTAGTTCACGACGTAATATCTTGCCGACATTCGATTTGGGAAGCTCATTGACGAAAACAATCTTCCTAGGTCGCTTGTAACTAGGGAGATTGCCTTTGGAATATTGCATGACATCTGCTTCAGTAATGTGATGGTTTGATCTCACCACAAAAGCCTTCACAATCTCACCCAGTTTGCGATGAGGCACTCCAATCACGGCAGATTCTTTGATGCCAGACATTTGCGATAGAACATCCTCGACATCATTTGGAAAAACTTTAAAGCCCGCAACCACAATCATGTCTTTTTTGCGGTCAACAATCTGAATAAAGCCTTCTGCAGTGATCAGCCCAATATCACCAGACTTAAAATACCCATCAGCAGTCATGCAATGACGAGTTTCTTCGAGATTATTCCAATATCCCGCCATCACCTGTGGCCCTCGAATACAAATCTCACCAGCAGTACCCTGCGGTAGGACCACGCCATCGTCATCCAATATCACTACATCTGTACCTGGAACTGGAGAACCAATGTGGCCAGTGAAATGCTTCTCCAGTGGGCTATTGACACAAACTACAGGGGATGTCTCTGAGAGACCATAACCTTGCGCGATTGGTACACCAGTTAATGCTTGCCAATGGTCTGCGGTCTTTTTATGAACCGCCATTCCACCACCAATCGTCACCAATAAGTTTGGTAACTTCACCTCTTTAAATTCTGGTCGGTGAATCAGGGCATGAAATAACGTATTCACACCTGGGAAAATATTAATATTGGGATGCTTACTAAGCATTTTGATGAAACCGGTGATGTCACGAGGATTGGCCACCATCACCAACAGGCCACCCTTAGCAAGCCCCAATAAAGCACAAGCAGTCAGCGCAAAAATATGCGTTAAGGGTAAGGCGCACAAAAATACCAATTGATGGTCTGGTTGAATTTTTAATCCCGGAGTGAGCCAAGACTCTATTTGCATCACATTAGAAAGAATATTTCGATGGAGCAATACAGCACCCTTTGAAACCCCAGTAGTGCCGCCGGTATATTGCAAAAAAGCAATGTCGTCTAAACCCATCTGGGGGCGCACAAAAGTTTGTCTACGACCAATACTTAAAGCTTCCTTAAATTGGATGTGTGGAAATTCCCAGTGCGGGATGATTTTTTTGATGCGACGTGCAACCCAGTTAATTAAATGCCCCTTGATACCCATTAATTCCCCTGGGCTGCTGACGACCACCCTCTTAACGGATGTTTGGGTCTTTATCTGCTGATAAGTAGATGCGAAGTTTTCCATCATGACTAGAACAGAAGCGCCACTATCTTGCAATTGAGACTCTAGCTCTCGGGCAGTGTATAAGGGGTTGATATTTACCACCACGCAACCTGCGCGCAGAGTCCCAATCATTGCAATAACATACTCGACAACATTGGGATACATCAGCGCTACACGGGCCCCTTTTTCTAATTGCAGGCTCTGAAGGTAAGAGGCAAAATCTGTTGAAAGTCGATTAATTTCGCGATAAGAAAAAAATGTCCCCATCGATTCAATGAGTTGACGACTGCCAAATCGCTCAAAACATTCATCAATAAACTCACTCAAGGAGGGGTGGCTTAAAGGCCCCAACTCGTGAGGAACCCCCTCAGGGTAATGCTTTAACCAGGGTTTTGACATATCCACCAATATATCTCGTAAGTATCTCGAAACTGTCTCGTAACTTAAGCAATGATTTGCTTAAGTTTGTCTAAGAATAACTCTTGGCCATGGTGAACCCTGGACTGCCAATCATTAGCAGAACTCTCATTAGCATCATCAGTAATGTATTTAAAAGACTGCCATGGGATGCGATGCTCATGTGCAACTGCAGCAATTGCAAATAACTCCATGTCTACTACATCTACGCCTTGACTATGTAACCACGGATCATGGGCGGTTACAAAACTATCTCCAGAGCCACATAGAAATGACCCCGTAGACAAATACTCTTGAGGTCTTGGACAAAATGGAGCGCTACCACGGGGAGCCAAAGGTTCAGCATGCATATCCCGTTGAATGACCTTGCCGATCTCTAAGAGACCCTGCAAATCGGGTTTGATTTTTCCTGCGGTACCAAAATTCAAGATTCTTTTTGGTGAGCACTCCTGTATTGCTTTAATACTGGTCATCGTGGCATTAATTTTGCCGATGCCGGAATACACAATCTCTACCCCTTTAGGCAATGACTCTCGCTTGAGCTCGGACTCCAATGCGGTAATAATGAGTAGTTCTGTTTTCATATTGGCTGGTGATGAATTTATTAGATTATCTACCCGGAGTTCCTGATTTTCCAAAACCCGGCATCCTCTTTAGGGATATCTCTCCACTTTTAGCTAGCCCAATTGCCTTTAAAGAGGCTATTGGACAACTTCATGAACTGGCGCAGCAGTTTGATTACACCCATATTTTAGGCATAGAGTCACGTGGCTTTATCTTTGGATCTGCTCTAGCCCACCACGCTCATAAAGGCTTAGTGCTAGCCAGAAAGCCCAACAAACTTCCCTTGGCCAGCCATCGAGAAGCTTATGGCTTGGAATATGGAAGTGACTCTCTAGAGATTCAGCAGTCCACCTTGCCAAAAGATGCCAAAGTATTGCTATTAGATGACGTGTTAGCTACCGGGGGAACCTTGGTTGCTGCAGATAAATTAATTCGGAGCGCTGGCTTTGAAGTCACTGGTGCCATCACTTTGCTGGAAATCGCCTTCTTAAATGGTAACGAGCTGTTAAATCAACATGGCATTCGCCACCAATCTGTATTAAAAAGCTAGATTAGTTTTTTAGCGCTCTTAATGATCTTCATAGCGCCCCAACCTACCGCTAGCGCTTTACTTGCAAGCTTAGGTTTGTAATGCGCTAGTGCTGCAAAAGCACTAGTCCAGAGGATAGGGTTACTCTTCAAGAAATTAACCGCGTCTATGCCTTGATCGGCCCAGGAAAGCGGCTTTTCCCATGGTTCAAAATGTTCTGCTAACGCAATTCGCTCCCGACTTGCCTGAACCTTGAGTTCCTGTTGGCGATGCTCTAAAGCCTTTAGTTGCTGACTCATTTTGAAAGCGCATCGCGATCTTTTGCAAGTTCCGAAATAGAAGCCTCAAATAACTTGGGCATCTTGCGCAGTGATTGGGTAATCAGCGCTGCCAGAATTAAGCCGACGGACAAAAACGCTCCCGTCAATAATCCAAGGGCTAGCATTCGATCAGTCTCCCAGCTATAAATCACAATGAGCAATGCCAACATGACTAAGCCGAAGAATAAAAAGAATAAAGCGCAAATAATCATGACTAGCAAGCTGATGAATTTACTTCTAGCTATTTGTACATCAAGCGATAACAGTTCGAGACGAGTTTGCGCTATGGATGCTCCAGTTGCTGCAAGACCCTTGATGGAGGAAAGTAAATTTTCTTGAGACATAGAGATCTAGCGACGTCCAATGAATAAGCCAATCAGCAACCCTAAGCCAGCTGCGACTCCGACCGCTTCCCAGGGATTGCGATGTACAAAATCATCTGCACTATCAGCGGCAACTTTCGCCTTATCAAGCAGCTTACCTTCAACATCAGAAAGACTCTCTTTGGCACCCGCTAAAGTTTCTAGGGCTTTATTTCGAATCGAGCTAATCACCTCGCCTGGATGATCTTCGGTTGCTTTGATTAAAGCCTCGGCATCAGCCATCAGTGATTTGAATTCACCAATCAATTGCTCTGCACCAGTTTGATGTTCGTCATGTACTACAGGATGGTCTAACTTCTTAGCGGTCATGGAGATGTATTCCTAGTAGATAAAGCATTCACTACAGACATAACCCTATTCTAAGCACTTCTATCCTGAGATCTCAACAATAAAACGGTCATTCCTGCATTGCCCTCTTTAAAGCGCTTCAGATACCGCTTTAGTCCAGGCCGACGTTTGAGTAAGTCGCAATAAGCCTCGCTACCATAAGCGACGTCTTCACCAAAGTGATATTCGTCCACACGATCGGAATATCGATTATTTTCCAGTGCATCATGAATGGCCCATTTAATGCGACCGCCTTCACCGCTGGATCCATATCCATGAATCAACACAATCGCTTTGATTCCTAGCTCCAAAGATTTTCGAAGATAGTCAGTAAGCCGATCTAAAGCTTCTTCAACGTATGGCCCGTCTTGCTTTATATTGAGCTCAAACGTATCCGAGCTCAGAATGGGTAAATTTTCTGAGCCACAATGCGGACATTGATTGAACAATGCCCGCATATTTCCACAATCAGGACATTCAGCGTGATGTGCCAACTTATTAAATCGAACTGAACTCCTTAAGAGCAGTACTTACCTTCTAAACCTCTTGCATCAGTTGTCTTATCGTCAACCATTAAGTTCAAAGTCTTTTGTGCAAGATCCCGATTTTCTGGGGTCTTCAGACTCGCGTTTATTAATGTGGATACATCCTTGCGAATAGAGGTGTTGCCATAACGCAAGTCCTTCAAAATAGATACTGCCTCAGCTGATATTTTGCACTGCTGATTTACCAGCTCAGAAGAATCCGACGGCTTTGTATTTGCAAATGCAAACGCAGCAACGGAGACTGTTACGGCTGCTAATAAAGTCTTTTTCATCTTAGTTCCTTATTTTGTGACCACACGTTGGACAACAACCGACTTCTTTCGCTCTTGTTTTTCTCAGAGCGGCATACACACTGGATTCTGAAATTTCCATCTTTCTCGCTGCCTGAGCCGCAGTCATACCCTTCCCTACCCACTCCAAGGCTTGTTGTGTTTTAGGTATCTGTCTCTTCATTTCATCTCCCAGTTCTTACACTATATCACAACTTCTGTTATTGTGAAGTTGTGAACTTTAGTAAAAGTCTAGTGAGATACCCCAATACAAGCCAAGGGGTTCGATGTCATGGCTTTGGCTGCAAGAACGCCTCTAGGCAGCTTTGGTGTTATAAATACTGCATAAATAAGAAATTGGGGCTTATGAGACTGTCTTAAAGCACCCTAGAAATTTGAGGAGATCTATGTCTACACATTTCATGCCAAAAAAAGGCTTACTGACTATTTTTGCCATACTCATTACGGCAATATCGATCCCAGCTTTCGCGCAATCATCACCAGCATGGCCGACCAAGCCAATCAAGATTATTGTTGGCTATTCTGCTGGTGGTGCTACTGATGTATTAACGCGCTTAGTGTCAGTTAGCATGGGCAATACATTGGGACAATCCATTGTGGTTGAGAATCGTCCTGGCGCCAATAGCAACGTAGGTGCAGAAATCGTGGCTCGCTCACCTGCTGATGGTTATACGCTGTATGCCTTCTCTATAGCAAACACGATTAACGCTACGCTCTACCCTAATTTGAGCTACGACCCTATAAAAGACTTTGAACCAGTAGGCATGATTGCCAAGATTCCAAATATTCTGGTGGTTAATCCAAGCCTTCCTGTAAAAACTGTCGCTGACTATGTCCGTTACGCTAAGGACTCCAAAGACGGCGTCACATTTGCTTCTTCTGGTAGCGGTTCATCCATTCATCTCTCCGGTGAAATGTTTAAGATGCAGGCAAAAATTCAAATGCTGCATATTCCATACAAAGGGAGCGCACCAGCGGTAACTGATTTGCTTGGCGGTCAAGTTGAATCCATGTTTGATAACGCCCCTTCTGCATTACCCCATATTAAGGCTGGAAAACTTCGTCCGATTGCAGTTACTAGCGCGCAACGCTCACCGTTTTTGCCGGATGTCCCTACCATTTCTGAATCAGGTTATCCAGGCTTTGACGTACAGTCTTGGTTTGCACTTGTAGCTCCGGCTGGAACCCCAAAGCCGATCGTTCTACAGTTAAATGCCGCCCTCAATAAAGCACTCAATTCACCTGAGGTTAAACAACGCATGCAAGAGCTAGCGGCAACACCAGATCCTGGCACTCCAGAAAAGATGGCTTCATTTGAGGCATCTGAAGTCAAGCGCTGGCGTGAAGTAGTCAAAGCTTCCGGCGCTAAAGCTGAATAGTCTATGTTCCCGATTGATTTTTTTTGGAGAGCTGTACAGCGTTGGCCCGATCGCATTGCGATTGATACGCCACAAGGGCCAATTCACTACGCAACATTATCCAAGCGTGTAAAAGCGCTAGCGACTGGGCTTACGGCATTAGATCCAACCCTGCAAAGTCGCGTTGCTATCTGTGCAGGCAATAGCGCTGATCACATTACTGCCCTGCTAGCTATTTTGGCCTGTGGCAAGGTATGGGTTCCGCTCAATCCTAAGAGTACGCATCCAGAGATACAACGCATCATCAACGTCACTGAGCCATCCATCGTGATTTTGGATGCCGCCAATCAAGATTTACTGAAAGGGGCAACAGGCTCATGGATTTATACGGGGGCTGACTCTGATGCAACCAGTCGCACCATGGCTGAGTTAATTCAACTGTATGAGGATGCACCACAACCTACTTTTGAATTACCTTTGGATGCTATTCAGGCCATCAAATTTACTGGCGGCACCACTGGGGCTCCTAAAGGCGTCATGCAGCCTTACCGTGCGTGGATGGCAAACATCAGCAACCAGATTCAGGTATGGGGGTTTGATGAGCATGAGCGGTATGTGGTTGCGGCACCAATTACCCACGGAACATCTACCTATCTTCTTCCGATCTTGGCCCAAGGCGGTTGCCATGTCATATTGGATGGCGCAGGAGCGGAGGTAGTCAGAACTGCTTTTCGTGAGCGACGCGGTACTGCCTGTTTCATGCCACCAACCTTGGTGTATATGTTGATGGCTTTACCCAATGCATCCAGAGATGATTTTCCAAAACTGCGAAGATTAATTTATGGCGGCGCTCCTATGCCACCAGAACAAGTCCGTAAGGTGCGTGATTTCTTTGGGCCTGTCTTAGGAACTACTTATGGTCAAACAGAAGCGCCCCAAATATTGACAGTGATGCGTCCCGAGGATTTTGATGATCCTGATAATTGGGCAGCCGTTGGTAGGACCACTTGGTTTAGTGATGTGGCCATCATGTCGCCTGAAGGCAAACTCTTGCCCAACGGTGAAATCGGTGAAGTTGTCGCTCGTGGTGATTTGTTGATGAATGGTTACTGGCGCATGCCCGAGAAAACAGCCGAAACGATTGTTGATGGCTGGCTTCATACCGGTGACCGTGGTTTAATTGATGAACGCGGCTTTTTGTATCTTAAAGATCGTCTTAAAGATATCGTCATTACTGGTGGTTTCAATGTGTATCCAGTTGACGTTGAAAATGCCTTAAGTCAACACCCTGCTGTTCATGAATGCCTTGTCTTTGGTTTGCCCGATGAAAAATGGGGAGAAACTGTTCAAGCTGCTGTGCAATTACATCCTAACAAGCATGCTGATGAAGCAGAACTCATTGCATTTGTGCGCAATTTGCTAGGGCCAGTACAGACACCCAAGCACATTCACTTTTATGAGAGCTTACCTCGCTCAAATGTAGGGAAGTTGCTCAAGGGAGCTGTGATTGAAAAACTAAAAACATCTACTTAGACGAACTCTGAATTGACCACTATGACGAATAAAAAAACACCTGTTACCAGTCTGTGTACCCACACTTTAACGAGCCTGCACTACCGAGATGCAGATTTGGTTGAGGATTTAATGGGTAAAAAAACATTTACCGAAGTGATGTTGATGCAAATTCTGGGCAGAGAGCCTCGTGGCGTAGATATCCGTATTACCGATGTGGTGCTGATTGTATTGATGGAGCATGGTTTAACGCCAAGCGCAATCGCCACTCGCCTCATTTATATGAGCGCCCCAGAAAACCTTCAGGGCGCTGTATCTGCTGGCCTTCTTGCGGTAGGTAGCTCCTTTATTGGAACGATGGAGAACTGCTCTGCCTTGCTTGACCGCATCATTGCTACAAAAGACCAATATGCAGAAGCGCTTGCCATTGCGCAGCATTACAAAGGTATTAAAGGCGCCGTTCCTGGCTTTGGACATCACCTCCATAAACCAGTAGATCCACGTGCCTATAAGTTATTAGATATGGGTCGTGCTGAGAAAGAACTCAAGGGTGATCACATACGAGCCTTAGAGACCTTATCTAAAGCCGTAGATGAAGTGGCGGGTCGAAATATCACCATCAACGCCACCGGTGCCGTTGCTGCCCTTCTTGGTGAAATTGGCATTCCTACTGCAGTGATGCGAGGCTTTGCAGTGATCTCTCGTTCTGCTGGTTTGGTTGCACATATTGTTGAAGAACAACAAAGCCCATCTGGTCGCTTTATTTGGGACACTGTTGAACATGCCATTCCATTTGTGGATGGCGCCAATAAGATTGGCTAATGATGGTTAATAAAGTCCAGTCCACTAGAGAATGTGCATTAGTAACTGGGGCTAGCCGAGGTATTGGGCGAGCCATATTGGAGCGACTCATTGCTGATGGCATACATGTCATCAATTTTGATAAAGAGCCTCCTACTCAAATTGCTGCTCATGAAAGCTTCATTGAAGTAGATGTCTCGAACGAAGAAACCTTGTGCACTGCGCTAGCCGAAGTGACCTCCACTTTCTCAATTACTCGTTTAGTCAATAACGCTGGCATTGTTCGCCCTGCCACAATTGAGAAGACTACGATTTCAGATCTTCATGCGGTGATGAACGTCAACATCGCTGCTGCCATCATTTGTATACAAGCAGTCATCCCTATGATGAAGGCGGCCCATTTTGGACGCATTGTTAATATCTCAAGCCGAGCAGCCTTAGGTAAGGAAGAGCGTATTGCCTATGCAACTTCTAAAGCAGGCTTACTGGGATTAACTCGCACGCTAGCCTTAGAGCTTGCCGCGGATGGCATTACCGTCAACGCCATAGGACCAGGGCCCATTGCTACCGAACTTTTCCAGAGCGCTAACCCGCCTGGTTTGCCAGCCACACAACGCATCCTGGATAGCGTACCTCTAGGTCGTATTGGCCAACCAGAGGAAGTGGCCCATATCGTTGCTTCACTGCTTGATCAACGTGCTGGCTATACGACTGGTCAGGTAGTGTATGTCTGTGGCGGCATGACGGTGGGACTGAGTCAATAAATGCGTTAATCAATAAGTGAATAAATGAGAGAGACTTCACATCCCCCAGGATTGCCAACAGATATCACAGGTCGCGTGATTTTCGTCTCGGGCGGCGGCTCTGCAGGTCCAGGATGGAGCA
Organism: Burkholderiaceae bacterium; assembly: GCA_947380285.1. The sequence goes on from CANCQD010000003.1 coordinate 41,093, forward strand.
TTGGTAGAGCATCTTGCGTTACTTACGCCAGATTAGGAGCCAAAGTGTGTGTAGTAGACCGGGATTTTGCATCTGCAGAAGAAACCACTCAGATCATTCTGAATGAAGGCGGTACAGCACAGACTTTTGTTGGAGATGTTTCTGAAGAGGCCGATGTTAAAAGACTTTTTAACGAAGCTCGCAAACAATTTGGTCCTATTGATGTATTGCATCACAACGTGGGCATAGGCAAGGTTGGTGGCCCCATGGAAACCAGTGCTGAAGATTTTGATCGCATCCATAAGGTCAATGTGCGGAGCTTATTGCTAGCAGCGCAAGAAGTTCTTCCTGAGATGGTATCGCGCGGCACAGGTAATATCATTGCCATCTCCTCGGTAGCGGGCATGCGCTATTTGGGCTACCCTCATCTAGCCTATAGCATTACGAAGGCTGCCAATACCCAATTTATAAGGATGATTGCACAGCAATATGCTGATAAAGGCATTCGGGCAAATACCGTGGTACCAGGCTTAATTGATACTCCCCGTATTGCCCATACCGTTGCCAAGATGTTCTCCGCAAACGGACTGGATGAAGCCCGAGCCGCCCGTGACCGCCAAGTTCCAATGGGACGCTCTGGTACAGCATGGGATGTAGCTCATGCCTGCGCCTTTCTGGTATCCGATGCCGCTGCCTATATTACGGGCACTGAACTTGTAGTTGATGGCGGCCTGACCGGAAAATACGCCTAAACCCCAGATTTATAGCCCTATCCAAAGGGATAGTATGATTTGCTGATTCTTAGGGAGCTTTTATGCATCGCAACATCTATCGTATTGTTTTATTGTTAGCCATCAGCGCTGGTCTTCTGGCCTGCAATCAAAATGATAAAAAAATTAGCGGCTGGGAAATTAATGATGTCTATCACTCGACCATCATTACCCCCAATTCAGCGACTGGTGGAAAAACCTATCAAGGCCCTCCGATCAACACGATGGATGAAGCCAATACCTATGAGATGTTTAGCTTAAGAGCTGATCAATCAAATCAAGGTGCAAAGACCTATGAACTGCTTGCTCAGTTGACCTATTTTTCACAATGGCGATACTACGATTCTGCAACCCAAGAAGGCGCTCCTGCTAATACATTTAAAGTGGTTGGCAGAGAAGCAGGTGCTTGTGGTGATAGAGGTTGTATCTTTAGAGAAGTTCTATCAGTACAGTTGACTGAAGCATTCCTCAAAGACAGAATGAAGAAAGGTTTCATCATCACCCTTTCTGCTAAGAATGGAATGAAGACTGAACTCTTTGTACCGCCGCAATATATTCAAGGCTATATGCAGGCGGTTAACGGGTTTAACTGATTACTAAACTACTCATTGGTAATAAATAAAGGGGCTGAGAGCCCCTTTATTTTTTTGTGTTCAAGCACCACTTTAGAGATTCTGTTTACCCTAATACTGCTTGGCAATCAATTCAAAGTTTTCACGTTCGGCAATAAAAGCCTTTACAACTATCGGGTCAAAGGCACTGCCGCTATAACTAATAATTTCGTTATAGGCTTTTTCTATCGGCCAGCCCTTTTTATAAGGCCTAGTACTCACGAGAGCGTCATATATATCCGCTACCGTCATAATGCGGGCCTCAATAGGAATAGCCTCACCTTTCAAATGTCGAGGGTAGCCAGTTCCATCCCATTTTTCATGATGAGCGCCAGCAACTTTGATGGCGGTAGATATCAACTCCATCTCAACCTCTTCTGACTGCGATACCGCCAGAATAGATTCTCCTATCAATGGATGGTGCGACATCAATTCTCTCTCCTCATCAGTCAAGCGTCCCCGCTTATTGAGAACATGATCCGGAATACCAACCTTACCAATATCATGCAGTGGGGCAACCTTCACCAATTTCTCTATATGGCCTTCAGTCAAAATATCGGGGAACTCACCCATCATTTTTAGACGATTAGCCAAGAGGCTGACATATTTTTGAGTGCGCACGATATGGCTGCCAGTATCGTTATCCTTTGCCTCTGCTAGCGCATTTAAGACTGCCAGCATTTGATCTTCTCGAGCAACTATGGTCTCTTCAGCAAACTCTAAATCATGCATGCGTTTCTTCATTGGCTTGACCACAAGCAACTGAAGAACGGGAATGGTAATCAAGGTCAATAAAGCGACATCTAATACTATCGCAGCCAAGCTTGAAATAGGCCCAAAGAATGGCAATAGATACATAATGAAGGCTTCACCAACGCAGATACTAGCAATCAAGACATAGTTAAGTCTTTTAATTGGGTTGTATTTAGCCTTCATTCCTGCGCCTTCAATGGTCTATCCTCTTATGGGAAATCATCTCTTTTCACTTCTACGCATGAATCATATGCCAGAAATTATTTGCGTGACCTTTTTCTGGTGCAGCGCAAGCCAAGTCAAGCAATACGAGCATCTAAAAACTTATCTATGCTAGTACGTTGCCACTCAACCTCAGACTACAGAGAATCTCTCTCGAAGTTATCAAGTAACAACATCAAGATACTCACTCATCATGAAGATAAGAGTCCACCCACTAAGCTCATCGTTAGACCCAGGAGGGTTGCATTGAAGATAAAAGATAAAAGGCTATGGGTTGTAACTAAATTTCGAATTTTAGGTTCAACAATAATGATATCGGCAGTTTGACAAGTCATGCCAATCACTACAGAGAAATGAAAGAAGTCCGAGTAGGACGGGTTTCTAATACCCAAAAAGATTAAAGGAGTTAGCTCAGAAGGTTCTTTTAAGTAAGTATAATAAGCATGAGCGTAATGCAAAGCATAGGCGGAATGTAAAACCAACCAGGAAATAGCAAAGGTCACCCCCGTCATCAATACCCCAAGTACACGCTCCTTCATTGGAATTTGATCCACGCTTCCCACGTGAATGAAAATCGCAACCAAACTTACACCGCTCGCCAACAAAGAAATAATGTAGATCAGCAATTGACCATCGTCTTGCCGTGCACTCAGATGGGATATTTTTTTTCGATTGAAATACTCCATCATCACAAATACCAAGATGAGGTATGTTGCTGAGGCTGCACTCCAGGCCATTAGGAACCGGGTTGATAGGTAATGACCTTGCAGAAGAATGAAGGCCGCAAAACCCACGATAAGGGCATATAAAAGCCTAGGCTTTGCCTTAATTAATAACCAGTGAAAACTTACAGGCTTCTCTTCCATCTTAACCACAATAAAAAATCTTTGATTGACATTTCTATAATTAGAAATGGGGGCGGCGCTAATCTCATATGAATATTGGGCGCTCATTCATCACTAATGAACATCAAATGCTGATGATGTCTTTGCGCCCAATTAAATCTAAAACGTTACGCCCAAATATTGGGTTGGTCCTTGAGGCAGGTTTAACCGCCGTACGTTTTCATTTCTTCTTGAGTTAGATATCCGTCTCCATTGATATCTAACTTATTGAAATGCCCTTCTGGTATGCCATAGGCTTTAGCCTCATCAGCAGATATTTTGCCATCTCCGTTGGTATCCATTACTTTGAGCTCATCTGGGGAAATTTTTCCATCGCCATTTGCATCTAGCTTTTTAAACCATGAATGTTTCGCGCCATCCAGTTCTGTGCCGCCTTTCATGCCATTCATTACAAAATAGGCAACAATTGCCAATACAACCCCAACAATTAAAACTTTAGTTATTTTCTTAGTTCCATTCCATATCGATAGAAATACATCCAATTAATTCCTTATACCCACAAACATAAAGATATAGCATTATTTCTAGTTATTATGAGGCCAGCATCACCGCCAAGTATAGCCAAGCAAATGTTCGCCCAAGATTATTGCGCTCCAATTCTCACGTAAGACGTTTGATGACGATTAAGTCAAAGCAAGAGATTTGTTCCAAACAGAATGCCAATTAATTTGATATTGGTCAAATGATTAATAGGGTATTCAATCTAAACCTAGGTCTCAGAAGAGCCATTTTTGATGGGATTGATCCCATTGACCAGCACCAAGCAAACGAGTCGTTCCTTTGACGAAATGACATGCCTAAATTGGCTACTGTAAACCATTAAAAGACTCATAAATAAGTCATTAAAACACTTAAAGACTTATTTATGAGTCATATTTATTGACCTATAGTGTGTAAACAGGTATATTAACGCCTCATACTTAACTAAATACATGAGGCAACTATGCGCGTAGATCAAGAGCTGACCCTAGCATCAAAGCAACTTGGCCAATCTGCTGAAATAGCGAAATGCCTTGTTTCTTTGCGTCTTGCGCGTCGTGTTCGCCAAAGTGAAGCAGCAGTTCGTGCCGGCCTATCTCGCGCTACTGCACAACGCATTGAAAAGGGTGATCCTGGTGTAGCTATTGGCGCGCTCCTGCGTTACTTAGATGCAATCGCTCCAGGCATGACCTTGTTGCAACTCTTAAGCGGAGATGATCCTGCGATCATTGCCTTAGAGCGTCGCTCACGCCCACAACGCGTGCGTAATTTAAGTACAGCGGAAATGAAAGCGCTTGATTTCTGATGGCCAATACCACTAAGGATCTTTTTGTCTTTGCCAATCTTGATGGTGAATTTGTACCAGCAGGTCAACTGCAAGTAGATGAGGAAGGCTCAAGACTTATTGCCTCTTCATTTGCTTATGGCTTGCGTTACTTAGATAGGAGCAACGCACAAGAAGTGGATCCAGTCGCTCTTAGCCTTAGGAGTAAAAGTGAGATCAAAGGTAA
>CANCQD010000004.1 GCA_947380285.1 Burkholderiaceae bacterium
CCGGACGCAGCTTACCGTAAAGAAATTGAGCAGCTATGGGATGAGCGTTTACATGAGGTAAGGCATGCGAATACACCGATGGTGCCAGTTGAATCCTGGATCGTTTGTAAAAATGGTGAGAAAAAGTACATCAGCTGGGGCTCTGTCAGTGCCGGAGATAAATTTGCTATCTATGGAATTGATCTGACCGAAAGAAAAAAGAATGAAGACCTTTTAAAAATTACTTCTTCGGTATATCAAGCCATCGGTGAGGCTGTATTCATCACCAACCCCAAAAATGAATTTATCTTGGTAAATGATGTATTTACAGGCATTACGGGATACGGGAAGAATCAAATTGCTGGCCTTAGCCTGCACTCCCTATTGGTAAAAGCAGAGGGCGCTAGTGAATATGCAGATTTGTTACCCGCCTTAGATTCCGTGGGACATTGGGAGGGTCAGGTCTGGATTAAATGTAGTGATGGCACCAATTACCTAGGCTTCTTGTCGCTATTTTCTGCTTTGGATGACAAAGGCAAGGTTCGTCAACGGGTGGGCCTGATTTCACAAGTATCAGATCAAAAGAAATATCGTGAAATTATTACTCGTCAGGCCAATTACGATGCTTTAACAGGCTTGCCTAACCGCCGCTTATTTTTAGATCGTGTAGATGAATCTATCAAGCGTGCAGATCGTAGTAAAAATAATTTTGCTTTGTTATTCGTTGATTTGGATCGGTTTAAGGATATCAACGATACCGCAGGGCATGATGTAGGTGATGAGCTCTTACGCATAGTTGCTGAGCGCTTCAAGGCTGAAATACGAGAGACGGATACGGTTGCACGTATTGGTGGCGATGAATTCACCATTATTTTGAATGATCTCGAGCATCCTAAGAATTTGGACAAAGTGCTGCTTGGAATAACAGATCGCCTTGCTGAGCCTATTGAAATAGAAAACAAGGTCTTTCATATTTCTGCTTCATTGGGTATTGCCTTTTACCCTCAAGATGCCACCAGCACTAAAGGCTTATTGATGAAGGCTGACCAGGCAATGTATGCCGTGAAGTCTCAGGGTAGAAATGGTTTCCATTACTTTACTCAGTCCTTGCAAGAAGTGGCTGATCAAAAGATGAGAGTGATTTCAGAACTTAGGGCGGCGCTACAAAACAATCAGTTCTACTTGCACTATCAACCAATCGTAGATCTTGCATCAGGAAAGATTCTCCATGCTGAAGCACTCTTGCGTTGGAGAAAAGAAAATGGCCAGTTGAGTTTGCCAGTGAACTTCATTGAAGTCGCAGAAGATTCTGGCCTGATTATTGAGATAGGAGACTGGGTATTTAAGCAGGTATGCCAATTCTTAAAAGACTTAGCTGTCATTAATAAAGACATCAGTATTGGCATTAATGTTTCAGCCAGTCAGTTTAATTCGAGTAAGCATTCGGCATTAGATTGGATCGACTACTTGCAAGAGCGTGGCTTATCCAGTAGCCAGATTATTCTTGAGGTGACCGAGCATACGATGATGAATCAGAATGCTCGAGTTGCACAAAAAATTGCCTTGTTACATAAATCAGGCTTTAAGTTCGCTATTGATGATTTCGGAACGGGCTATTCCTCGCTTTCAGCTCTCAGAAACTTCAATTTCAACTACATTAAGATTGATTTCTCCTTTACTCGTCAGATTACCCATAGCAAGTCTGACGAAGCATTGGTGCGCGCCATGGTGACTATGGGCGCTGGCCTTAGTTTGCATACGATTGCTGAAGGTGTTGAGACTGAGGAGCAGCGTCAAGCGCTGTTAGGTGTGGGTTGCACATTAGGGCAGGGGTATTTGTTCGCCCGCCCAGTTCCAGAGGCCGATTTTATAAAATTATTAGAAGTCTCTAATGTTAGCCATCTTTAAGCCTCTAATCTTTCGCCCGAAACCCCTCCATTTGCTGCTGGTTTGGGATAATAAAAGATGATTTTTGCTGTTTTGTTGATATTTACCACTTCTTCAATACAATCTATGCATGTTAATGACCATCATTTCAAAGGGCGTAAGCCATGACTACCGAAAAAGTTAATCCAGTTCGAGGGTCAGAGCGAGTAAAGATGGTGTTATCTGTAAATATCGATGGCATTAAAGGCGTTACGCATGACGTAAGCTCAAGCGGGATCTTTTTGGAAGTAGAGTCACCCATTGAGCCGGGAAAAATAGTCGAATTTTTAGTCACCCTGGACTCGCCAAGTGGTGACCTGGTACTTTCTTGTCAGGGTGAAGTGGTCCGATCTGAGGAATTCGAGAAATCCTACGGTATCGCTACAAAGATACTTTCCCTTGAGTTGTTGCCCTTGCTCAAAAATGAAGCTTCTTGATGTTCTCATCAAGCTGTTTGCAATAAAAATGAAGATTTTTCCTTTTAATACTGCCACCTTGGTTTTATGTGTAATTACTTTTTGCCCAATTGTGGCAATGGCAGACATTTATCGTTGCGATAAGCAGGCTGGAGTAATCACTCTTTCTAATGTTGAAAAAGGAAAGAGCTGTAAAAAGATGGCTCTACCACCACCGGATAAGAGGGCTAAGCCTGCTGTAGCGGATGGCCAGAAGCCTGTGCCTGCAGGCTCTGCTGCTGAAACCAAGCAAGCCAAAAACAAAGCCACTTATGATTCAGCCGTTTCTGAAAGAAAGCGAATTATTCAAGAAGAAATCGATCTTGAACAAGAGCGACTCAATAAAACGAATGAGAAAATTACCACACTTGCGGCATCTAAGAAAAAGAGTGCGGCTCAAGAAAAGGAATTAAATACTTTGCAACAAAAACAGTCCTTATACCAATCTAATATTTCTTTGCTGCAAAAAGAATTGAGCAAGTAGCCAGCAAATCTTGTGAAGACATTGATGTTTTTAGCTAAAATCAATTGAACTGTTGTTAAAAAGTTCATTTTTATAGTTTTTTGATTAAATAGTACTTAAATACTACAATTTTTAATAAGTTATAGTTTATAAATACTAAATATTCTTTGAATTACAGCAATGCATGCAGTTAAACCTTAAATATATGTAATCCATGGAGGCTCCAATTGAATTCTAAAAATCAACAATCCGGCTTTACTCTCGTTGAACTGCTGGTAGTTATTGCCATTATTGGTATTTTGACTGCAATCGGTGTGCCGATGTACAACGGCTACCAAGCATCTGCTAAGGTCAGCGCGACGAAGCAAAACTTTGATTCAATTAAAACGTTTATTGCTGGTGAAACAACCAAATGTTCTGCTGGTCTAGTTCCTACTCTTGCTGATCCTAAGGCGGGTGGTGCAACGATTACTTGCCCATCCGGACTAAATGCAACAGCAGGCGCTACTTACTTCACTGCCTATGCACTGGCAACAATGAAAAACCCGTACAACACTTCTTCAATTACCAACGTCAGCGGAACCATCCCACCAGCTAATCCGGGTGAGCTTGGTATTAGCGGTGCAGCTACCGCAAGTTGTGCGACTGGTATTTCAATTCAAACTTTAATTCTGGATTCAGCAGGTGCTAATCAAAATTACCCTGTAGCAGCTGAGTGCATTAACGTTCAGTAAAGTGAAGCAATATCATTAAGGGCTAACACGTTAGTTTAGCTTTTAGAGACTAAATGGCCCGCCTAGACGGGCCATTTTTTTGGTGATTGAGGGAGATTAAGTTGGGCAAAAATCGATTTCGTGGGCAGTTGGGCATTACCCTCATGGAGTTGTTGGTTACGATTGCCATCATTGCGATTTTGGCAGCTGTAGGTGTGCCTATCTATTCTGGCAATATTCGTGCTGCTAAAAATGCTGATGCGCAAAATACCCTCAAAAGTATTTTTCTCATGGAAAAGAATTATTTTGCGGAGAACTACTGCTACTACGTCACCTCAGGTACCGGTGATCAGACAAGCAGTATCAATCAATACGTGATGGGGGCTACCACGCCAACAGCTGGCCCTATCGTGGTTGGGGTTAGTAACGATTTCTACTTCTATATTACTGCTGGCACCGTAGGATCAGGCGGAAGCTGCACGGGCGTAAATTCCAATGATTATGTTGCCTATGCCAAGTCCCGTACCGATTCTTCAATCATCTATTCTATTAATCAACAGAATGTGAAAACCGGGTTCTAGTTTTAGAGCGCTTAGACCATATGGCCGACACTCTAAATACACCTGCACAGCATCTATTGGCATTAGGTCAGATAGGCTTCTGGTATGCCTTGCTGCTGGGTTTAATTCTGGGTAGCTTTATCAATGTTGTAATACATCGCCTTCCTAGGGCCTTATTTGGGGATGATGATGCTTTAGACGATGATCACCATCAACAGCAAAGTATTGTTGAAAATTTAAGATGTCTGATTTCTCCTGGATCGACGACGCCTTGTTGTCATCGCGCTATACCTTGGTCTGACAATATCCCACTTGTTTCTTGGTTGCGTTTAAAAGGGAAGTGTCGCTATTGTTCGGCGCCAATTTCACTACGCTATTTTTTGGTTGAATTATTTACCGGGATCAGTTTTGCTGCACTCTATATGCAGTTTGGATTGAGCTGGGCAACGCCGCTGTACTGCCTCTTCTTGGCATTGCTGATTGCACTCTTTTTTATTGATCTAGAAACCTACTACTTACCAAATTATTTAACTTACAGCGCGCTGGTATTGGGCCTTCTTGGAAGTGTATTGGGTCTTACCTCTATAAGCCCCATTCAATCATTACTTGGTGCTTGCGTTGGCTATCTTTTGCCCTGGTCAGTCAATTATCTTTATCGTTTAGTTCGTAAGCGTGATGGTTTTGGCGGTGGGGATTTTAAATTGTTAGCCGTCTTTGGGGCTTGGTTTGGTTTTGCCTCGATCATGCCCATACTAGCGATTGCTAGCATCTTGGGTTTGCTGTCGATTGGTGGAGTAATGATATTGCGTAAAGAAAAACTCACTCTAGAAAGAATGTTACCTTTTGGCCCATTTTTAATATTGGCGGGCGCATCCATTTTGATATTTGGGGTGCCACCTTGGTTTGGCTATTAGGCGTTTGTAATCAACATCATTAAAAGAATTTTACAAATAATAAAAGGATAAGGATCAGAATATGGGCATGATTGATAAGGCGCTGAAATATGTAGCCGCATATAAATTATCGGATCTCCATTTCCATGAAAATGAGCCTATATCTATTCGGGTAGATGGCGGCATTCAAACTTTTCCTGAGGATATCTTGACCCAGGGTGAGATGAAAGAATTTATTGAGCAACAGCTCACTAAAGAGCAGCAAATCAACTTTATGCAGCATCTCGATGCGGACTTAGCGGTAGAGGCTGGCGACGTGCGTTTTAGGGTGAACCTCTTTAAGACTTCAAGAGGTCTAGCAGCCGTTATGCGAAAAATAGAAACCCACATTCCTACTTTTGATGTGCTCGGCCTGCCTCCTGTAGCAAGGGATGTGATTGATCTCGAGAATGGCCTCATTTTGGTAACGGGCCCTACGGGTTCCGGGAAGTCCACTACATTAGCCGCAATGATCGATCGCATTAATCGGACTCGTCATGAACATATCATCACTATTGAAGATCCGATTGAGTTTATTCATCAGAATCAAAAATGCGTTGTCTCACAGCGTGAAGTGAAGCGGGACACTTTGTCTTTTTCCGCAGCATTGCGCGCTTCTTTGCGCGAAGACCCCGATGTTATTTTGGTAGGCGAGTTACGTGACTTAGAGACTATTCAACTAGCGCTCACCGCTGCTGAAACTGGCCACTTAGTATTGGGTACATTGCATACCAGTGGTGCGCCGAATACGATTAACCGCATCATCGACGTCTTTCCACCGCAGCAACAAGACCAAGTGAGAGCACAACTCTCACAATCCTTACGTTTGGTAATGACCCAGCGCCTATTAAAGCGTAAGGATGCACCAGGCCGTATTGGTGCATTTGAAGTAATGACCTGCAATCCTGCTGTGCGCAATTTAATTCGTGAAAATAAAGTGTTTCAAATTCCTAGTGTGATGCAGATGGCACGCGGGGAGGGCATGATGACGATGGAATCCTCGTTACAACAGTTGGCGCAGTCAGGGCAAATTGAGGCTACATGAAGCAACGAGGCGTTAGTTTTCTAGAAATTATTGTAGTTGTAGCGATTTTGATGATCGTTGGGGCTTTTGTATCGCCTTCGATTACAGATTGGCGCGGTAAGCGCTCTTTGGAATCTGACTATGTCGCCTTGGTGTCGAGCATTGATTTCTTGAAAACGCGTGTCCGTACTATCAATGGCACTGGTTTATTAATTTGTAATACATCGAAAAAATTGAGCTATCAAATTTCCTCATTTCCACAATCATCCGCAAGCAGCGTGTCCGCTAGTTTTACCAGCAATATTGTGGAAAATCCTATTGGAAAAGATGCAAATTTCAATATTTTGTCCGGCGAAACTTCGGTAGTGAGTACTATTTGTTCCGCTGGTAGAGGTATTTTTACGACCAATGGTTTGGCGGGCGTTGAAGGTGCTGGTGGCGCTATTGATATAGAACTCAATCGCAACGGTGATCGTGCAGCTTATGGTGCTTACAGGGTGCTGGTTAACCAAACTACCAGCTTTGTGCAGAAATTTAAATGGCAGCAGTCCACAGGATTATGGATAGAGCAAGACTAAAGCCCATTCCTGATCATCACGCCCAAGGCTTTACCTTGGTAGAGGCCATGGTTGCCATGGTGATTTTTACTTTAGGGTTTAGTGGCCTCTATTTCTTTTTTGGCGCTGCTCAGCAGGTTATTGCCGAGTCAGAAAAAAGAATGTATCTCAATTTAATGGCAGATCGCATTATCGAAACTATTGCCGCCGAGGGAATGCGTTCACGTACAGATGCTTTAAATCCCTTCGTTACGCCTACGCAGTATTCGGGAAGTTTAGCCACCTGCAGTTATCCCGCAACCGATACCCGTCAGCTCTGGTGCAATGATTTAAATTCTAATATTGGGCCGCTCAACACCACCACAGGTTTGGAAATGCGGCAGGTCGACATCACTAAGGACTCAACTGGTCTGATTATTAATGTGAGTTTAGTGACCAACGGCGGCACTATCAGTAGTTATTTCACGCGCAAGCTGAGGCAGATATGAGAAATGGCGCCTCTCAATCTTCAGAATTTGGCTATACCTTAGTCGAGTTACTCGTGGCATTAGCAGTCTCATCCATTGTGATTGCCGGCACCTACGCCGGATATTCATTCTTCTCTCAACAACAACAGGTGCTTACTGCACAGACCGAAGTGGATCGTAATGCGTTAAGAGCGATTGATTTATTTAAATCCGATGTGCGCATGGCTGGATACCTTGACTACAACGATACAAACGTCATGTCAGGCAATCAAGCAATCAATATTATCTCGTCTAATCCTGGCAATATCATTTTTGTTTACGATGATTACGACAGTTCAGGAACGCTTTATCGAGCATTGATTCGGTATTACCTCAGTCCCTATGCGCCGCCAGGAGGCACTAGCAGAAACCGGTTGTTACGTGAGTGGCGTAGATGTACCAATCCATCATCCTTCTGTGACTTGGCCAGCTCAACTCCAGTCTACGGAGGAGCGACGGGTGAGCCTATTCTAGATTGGGTTAGCAGCTTTACCGTTCAGGGATTAAATGCCAAGTCTAGTGGGACTTATAGCGGGCAATTTCAAACCATTCAAGCCTATTTATTGATTCAATCGCCACGCAAAATAGAAGGCACTACCCGTATTGTCTCTAAAACATTCACTGTTATCACGAGGGCAAAAAATGTCTCCTTGGTACCTTAAAGTGAAAACATCTCAAACCAAACTCTCAAGCTCATTGCCAGAGCAATCAGGCATTGCGCTAGTGGTAACACTCATTCTGCTGTTGGTATTGATGGTGATGGGAGCGGGTATCTCTTATTTAGCTTCTATGCAATCAGACTTGGTATCGGCAGTTGCCAATAAACCCATTTCGATTGAAGCAGGTGAAACCTGTTTTGATAATGCGATTGAGTGGTTATCGACCTCTACGGGTAAGTCTTGGGTGAATGGCGTGGGTACTGCTTATGATTTGGCTACAACCGGCGGCCCTCTCAGTGGCAAGACCGTCTTGGCAGATACGATTCCGCAAGGACAAGCAGATTCTAGAAGTACAAAATTTAAAGATAGGGCAGGTAGAGCTAGCTATTCATCCTGCATTGTTCAGAAACTTGCAAGTACCTCTTCATTGGGGGTCGGTACAGAGGTGGGTGTAAGCAATGGCTACGGGGCTTCCACATTTACCTACACCATCAAAATTACTGCTTTAGGAAATTACAACGTCCCTTTAACTAGTGGTGTAATCAATACTCAATTTTGGCAATCTAACTCAAGTCGGTCAGCATTGGAGGCGGTGGTGCTATACACCCCGTAAATGATGAATACTATTTTTTCAAAACTTCAATCGAAGATATTCATAGCGTACATTTCTTTATTCGGTGTGCTGCCTCTGAGTTCTCTTGTCCATGCTCAAGGCTTTCCTACGTTTGGCATTATTCACAACAGCACTACTACTGCTAGTCAAACTATTGCATTAGGGGTTAATCCAGCGGGACACCTCAATACACCTACGGGTTCTGGAACTGTGGCAAATAATGCCAATACATTAAATTCTAGTCCTGCTGGCTCAGTTGGCACTGCCTATAAATGGGGAGGAGGGAGGCCGCTGTCGGGTTCGGGAACGAATTACCCGGCCGGCTGGTATGACGGAACTTCGCCAGGCAGTAAATGGGAGGGGTGGGGTGCTAGTGGCGTTATCCCCGTAAGTAATAAAACGATCTCAGCTTATGCCTCTGTAGATGCAGGCGGAATTTCGAGCAACATTACGGTTAAAAGTTTTGTGGTGGACTCCACTAGTATTAAATCCACCGTGTGGATTAGTGATCCAGCCGATCCAACTAAAACACCTCTTTTAGAGGTAACCCATATCTACGGCCCTACCAGTGGTCCAACCAATCCCAATCTGTTTCAAGCACTTGTCACGATTACGAATATTTCTGGTGGCACACTGACTGATGTGCGTTACCGCCGCATCATGGACTGGGATATGCTCAATAACCTGACTACGGTGTATACCGATATGGTGGGTGTTGCGGCCTCCTATGCAAGTGCTTATACGCCTAAAGTATTTGATGCCTGTGATAACGGCGGTTCTCACTATTCCATTACGCCTGACCCATCTGTTGCCTGCAAAGCCTCTCCGTTACCCGTATTGGCTAATACCCATATGGACTATGCAGGGATCGGAGGGACGGTGAATAATCAGACTACAAACTTAGGCGCCTCCTTTACTTTCCAATTTGGTGATCTTCTTTGCAATGAATCCGCTATTTTTTATATCTATTACGGCGCAGGCGCATCGAAAGCAGAGGTTACCAATGCACTGACTACAGTAGGTGCTGGTGTTTATTCGCTTGGCTATGATCCAAATTATCCAACCATCGCCTTTGGTTTTGGTTTTAAAGGCGTTAGTGGATCAGCGGTTGCACCAACACTGCCTACTAAGACGGCTTCTCTTCCTGCGGGCAGTAGTACCCGTCAAGATGTTTGGCAAACTTTTGCTCCACCAGTAATTGGAGATGGGACTATCTATCAAGCATTATTTAAGTATCAAAAGGATAAACAGTGGATTGGTGAGATCAATCGTTATGACGTCGATGCTAGTGGCGCGCTGACCTCAAATATCCCATCAGCTTCAGCACAATCAAAATTGCTATTAAGAGCCGCTAGTAATAACGCATATTCTGGAGGCGGAAGATCTATCTGGACAGTGGGATACGACCCATTGTGTATGTCGGCTGGATTGCCGCTCGATAACGCTTATAACAATGTCACGCTAGCGAACAGTACTAAGTTAGAGAGCTTGATGTACAACTGCCCAGCTACTTCAAATGCAACGGCGACCCAAGACTTAATTAATTTTACTAGAGGCCTAAATTCTTCATGGGAAGATACCTCTGCCACTAACGCCGTTAGAACTTCTGTATTGGGTGACACCTACCACTCAGAGATGGTGTTGGTAGGTATTCCTAATGCTCCTTGGAGCTCAGATGCAGCTACCTTTGGTAAATCTGAAGCGTATTACCGTTATCAAAATAATTACCCATCGTTTATCAGCAACAATTCTTCGCGTAGATCACAACTCTATGTTGGTGCCAACGATGGCATGTTGCATGCTTTTGATACGGATTTAAATGAACGCTGGGCTTTTATTCCGCCTTCAGTCATTCCCATGCTCAGAAATGAAACTGGTACGAAAGGCCTCAATTCAGGCTCGGGTACTAGTAATAGTATTTTTAGCGTTGATGGACCGATTACCGTCAAAGATGTCTATTTTTCTGGGCAAGGTGTGTGGAAAACTGTCTTGATGGGTGGTCTGGGATGGGGTGGAAACGGCTACTATGCCTTAGACATTACCAATCCTGATACTCCAGCCCATTTGTTCACCATTAATAATGACACTGCTAATAAAGTGATTAATTATTGGGATGCCAGCGGTAAAAAATCGACGTTTGCCTATAACGCCAGCTGTACTAGCTTTGATTATTCAAAACTGGGGGGCGCATGGTCCAGGCCAGTAATCACACTGCTGCCGTATTCGGTAGGGTCTACAACCCAGCGTTGGGTTGCTGCCTTTGGCGGTGGTTTTGCGGGTGGCGCTTCTTCAAGTGGCACTACTTCTGCAAGTTCATACGGGTCTTATGTTTACGTTCTAGAGTTGGAACCAGATGCTTCAAAATCTACAGCATCTTGTGGCGCTACAGGCTCTTCTGTGGTTACCTCCACTGGAGGACATGTTTTGGCGGTTACTCCAGTAGCCAGCGATAACAGCTCGAATATTCCCAATGGCGTGACAGCTCACTTAACAGTGGTTACAGGCGACGGAACTTCCATGGCCAACTACTATGGTGGACTGGCTTACTTCACTGATCTGCAGGGCAAGTTATGGAAATACAACTTGAGCAAGCAGAGCTTATCGGACGCCAATAGCGGGCTCTTCACCTTATATGAGTCCTTTTTGGACCAGGCAACCTTGTCCAATGATCGGCTAGCTTATAACCAGCTTGGGTCAACAATTGTTTCCGGGACTAATGCCTTGGGCGCCTCTGTAAATCGCCTCTTTAACTATTTCGGTTCTGGAGACCAGATTAGGCTGCAACGGCGAGTTTCTACCATTAATAACCGAATTTTTGGGGTGATGGATCCAGACTTTCCGGCTACCTCATTAACCCAAACAAAGCAGACGGTTAGCACCTTCACTAATGTGAATGCCCAACAATGCTCAGTTAACAACTCCTGGTACGCAGATGTTTACGCTAAATCAGGGGTTAACCCAGCGGCCGATTACCAAAAGGTCATTGGACGGGCAGCGGTTTCGAATGGAAAGGTCTATTTTGTTGCCTACCAACCCGAGGATTTGGCTTGTCCGCTGTATGGAACAAGCCGCCTGATCGAGGTTGCCGACAGTTGTCAGGCCGGCAGTAATTCGGCGACTCTGGGCAATGGTCTGGCAACTGCCCCGGTTGTGGATGGACGTGGAAATGTCTATGTTGGCATGGGGAATGTCAAGCCAGGAACCACCTCAACAACGGGCTCGCAAAACTTAGTTTGTCAGGTCTGCGGCAACCAGAAATCCCCCGTGAAATACAAGTCCTGGCGTGAAAAGAAGGTATATTAAGCGCTATGGCGTTTTATATATACTTTTGACATATTTTGAGAATTTTTAGCTTCTGAATGAATAACCCTTTTCAACCCCTGTTACGGTACTTCATTGATCTACTGAGTAAGTACTCCGTCAAGCAGGAGGACGTCGTTGGGGTCGACATTACGCCAAATTACATTCGTGTTGCACAGTTATCTGAAGATAACGGCAAATGGATGTTGGAGAAAATTGGCTCCAAATATATTGGTGAACATGCTGGCTTATCGGATATTCAGACAAACCAAGAGTTATACGTCAACAAGCTAAAAGAGCTCATTATTGGCGCGAAGTTAGAGGCGCCTAACGTTGCGATTTCGATCCCAATTACTAGCGCAATCATTCGAACGGTTACGTTACCGTTGATGAGCGATGAAGAAATTGAAAGTGCGATTGAATACGATAGTTTGTGGAGCAACATTATTCAACTGGCGGAGAAGCTAGAAGAGTATTCCATCTTTTGGCAAGTGATTCGTCGCAATGCCTCTGAAAATACGATGGAGCTATTGTTCGTTGCTTCCAAGTTGTCCGAGATAAATCATTATGTTCAAATTGCCACCAAAGCTGGCTTGAATCCTGTTGTAGTAGACGTACGATGTTTTGCCATTCGTAATGCGCTCAAAACTCAACAATTGCGGTCGCAAAAAACAACGGCCCTAATTGAGTGCGGTCCTCACGAAAACTACGTACTAATCATTACCGACGATGCCCCATTTATTTATGATGTTTATGTCTCCGAACCCGATAGGGCGCTCATTGAGAATGGCGTACCACCTGGCGAGGCGGGTGATCGTTTATACGACCGTCTTTCAGGTCAAATCCGTCAAGCATTCCGAGCCTACGAAACGAAGGTTGGCGCTAACCTGATTGAAAAAGTGTTACTGGTTTCTCCAATACCGGATACCGCTGAATTATTGATTCAATTGAGAAATTGCTTGGATGGTTATCGCGTAGAGCTTTTTAACCCCATGCTTGATTTAGTCATTCCAGCCAATCTGCAAGATAAAACGGGGTCTGGGAACAATAGCTCAGTCTTTAGTTCTGCCATTGGCTTGGCTACCAGAAAAGTGGATATTTTTGGATATTACAAATATGTAACCGGCGTTAATAACGTTAACTTATTGCCCAATAAAGATACGGTCAAACGGGCTGAAAAGAAAAAGATTCTTTCGAAGATGGGCATCAGAGCTTGTGGCGTAGCCCTTGTTCTGTTCATGATCTTTACGCTCCTCAATCAATTATTCTCATCGGGCACTGCTGACCCTCAGTACCAAAAGGCCATTCGCTTGGAAGAGGATGTGAGGCTAAAAGAAGCCATTCTGACGAAGCTGACAGCGCAGAGGTCACGCTACACTCAAATGCTGCAAGCTAGTAGTGAGCTGAAGTCAAATCAAGCAAGTACTTATGCACTCTTGAATGCGGTTAACGGGGTTGTGCCTGGTGGGGTTTGGTTTACCGACTTAACATTTGAAAATCCAGCTACCCTCAGCATCAAGGGGGATGCCGTCAGTGATCAGGTGATCGTCAACTTGGTGGATCGTTTGCAAGGATTACCGATGATTGCTCACGCGTCCTTAAGCACAATGGCTATCAACAATACTCCGCAAAATACTCAAGCAGGTGGAGGCCGCAATGCGGTTGGTGGGTATAAGCAGTTTCAGATTAAATGTGTTTTGAAACCCGATACTCAAACCGCAAACTCAGCCAAGGCGCCATCGCAACGTCCATAAAATGAACCTTTCTGAACTTAAAAATCTCGATCTAGGTGCGCTTCTTAAAGGTGCGCTCAATAAGAATTCATCCCTCAAGGGTACGCAAGCCAAAATGGTGTTGTGGGGTGGATTCGCAGCCTTATTGTTTATTGCCTATATTGCTTTTGTATTTTTGCCATACTTAGCAGAGCGTGATCAGATTGCGCAAAAAATTGCAGCAATACCAGAAATGGAAGCCAAGATTAAATATCTGGATGTAGCCAATAAGCGTGCGCAAGAAGAATTGCTTCAAGCCGAAATGAATTATTTGGAACTCAATCGCCTGTTTAGCGTCGAGTCAGAGTTAGAAGATATGTATCAACGCTTAAGTCAAATGGCCAGTTCACAAGGTTTGGTCATCAGCGCGCTCTCCACAGATGGTGAAGAGGCTATTTACGCTGGTGGAAGAACTACGCCACCAGGACAACCAGTTACTCCAGGCGCTCCCAATCCGCCTGTTGCACCTGCAGTTCCAGGTGCTGCGCCCAACGCCGCTAATGCAACCCCTTTGTTTTATCGCATTAAGCTCAAGGTAGAGCTCACGGGTAATTACAACCGCTATATGCGCTACCGCAAACTATTGGCTGGATTTGAGAAAACAGTCAATATTGACAAAGAGCAAATTATTTTAGTCAGTGGCAATACGCATGGTTTGGTGCAGGTAAAGTCCCAACTTTCCACTTATCGTTTGCCGCAAAAGTTGCAAACCAAAGTGGCTCATGTGCCGGCATTTCAACGTGCTCTAGATGTGGCCTTAAGCCAATTCATCAATAAAGCCACCGCGGCTACTAAATCTGACACTGGGCCAGGTCTTTTGAAAAACGAGCAAATAGTCAACGATCCGCCATCAACCGATGGTGGGCGCATCAATGACCGTGACCCTTTTTCAAAATCCTCCAGCGGGATGATCGAGGGTGGCCGTGATCCGCGATATTCCCCTTTATTGATGGCTGATCCACAATCCTATGTAATCATGGGTGTGGTAGTTTCTTCTTCTACAAAAGCAGCCATGATTCGCACTGATTTTAGAGAGAGTTTTGTTGTGAGAGTGGGTGATCGTTTGGGAAATCAGGGTGGAGTCATTGTTGACATTGATACGGATGGAATTATTTTGCGTCAGCCCAACGGTAAGATCCGTCTTTATTTGCAGTCACAAGCTGGTCAATATCCGCCAGCGGATACTTCTAGATCAGGGGGCGCAAGATGATGTCACCTAAGACTACTCTCACTTATTTAGCGCTTCTCGTGCTACTGAGCTTGACAGCTTGTATGTCGGATGGTTCTATGCCGCCTCCGTCTAATGCACAAATGCGTGCAAGTATGGGTTTAGATCCTGAGCAGATCATGAATGAGCTTGCTCCTAAGACTCAAAAGACTTTAGAGATTGGCCCCAAGATTGATAAGAAGCCCAATGCCGAGTTGGATTCGCAGCGTCGTAACTTTATTAATGAGTCACAACGAACTGAAGACGGTAAGTGGAAATCTTTTAACGTCACCCTGAATTTTGTTGATGTCGATATTCGTGAGTTGGCTCAGGCGATGACTCAGGTTTCAGGCGTCAATATTTTGGTTGGTGATGAAGTCGAAGGAACTGTGACCGTCAAAATTACGAATGTGCCTTGGGATAAGGCGCTAGATAATATTTTGCGGATAAAAGGTCTATCAAAAAGCGTAGATAGTGAAGCAGGCATTATTCGCATTCAAAAGCCAGAGACTGTCTTGGCACGTGATGAATTTGAGCGCAAGCGCTTAGAAGAAGTGAGCAAGCAAATTGCAGCCAAACGAATTGTTAGTACGCAATACACCGAGATATTCCGCCTGTATTACACCAAACCTGCTCGTGTGAAGGCGCAGTTAGAGGCTATCTTTGGTGGTACTGCTCCAGGAGGCGCTATCGCTGTCCGTCCACCAGGTGGAATTATTGAAATTACTACTGATGAGCGTATTAATTCGATCATTATTAAAGGCACGAAGAGTGAGATGGATTTGGCAGCAAAACTCATCTCTAAGTTAGACATCCGCACACAAGAGGTTCTGATTGAGGCCTTCGTCGTAGAGGCTACAGATGATTGGCAGCGCGAACTTGGAGTGCGCTTAGGGGCCTATACAAATAGTTCTTCCAATAATGCAGGCCGAAGTTCTGTGGGGGGTACTAATGGCCTGAATTTAGGCCCAACCCCAATCCAATTGGGTACCGATACTGGCTCTGTATTTAATCAGCCAGTAACCGGTTTGGCAAACCCCTTTGGCTTAGGTTATTTGTACCAAACCACTTCGAATGCCTTGAAGGTTGAATTAACTGCTTTGGAGCAGCTAGACCTTCTCAAGATTATTTCTAATCCACACGTATTTACGATGGACAATGAAGAGGCGGTTGTGATTGATGGTGTGCAGATTCCATATCCTGTTCCAGGAGTCGGCACCAATCAGATTACCTATGAATTTAAGGATGCAGCCCTGAAATTAACGGTTACTCCTAGCGTTGTCGGCGATGGTAATCTATTTTTAAATATGATCGTCAACAAGGATTCCCCAAACTACACCACTTCACCGCCTTCTATTAATAAAAGAGAAGTGAGAAGTAAGCTGCTGATCAAGGATGGTACGATTGCAGTGATTGGTGGTATCTATGATCAGACCCAAGAAAATAAAACGATTAAGGTTCCTCTGCTTGGAGACATTCCTTACTTAGGCGCCTTATTTAGATACAACAAGAAGGTGGACAACAAAACCCAATTGTTGGTTTTCATAGCGCCTAAGGTTCTCAATTAGCGATGATTGCTACGGTAGATTTATCACAAGAAATGGCCCGGTTTACATTAGACCGTGGCTTAGTAAACCCGGTAGATTACAAACAAGCTGAAGCCGAGAGTCGTCAAAGCGGACGCAATCTTTATGAAATTCTGGTTCGCTCTAATTTTGTGAGCGATATTGGAGTTAAGGAAAGCCTATCTAATTACTTAGACCTATCTTTGACTCCCGCCCCAATTATTGAGGATATTGCATTACATTTTGTTGATGTCATTCCAAGAAATTATGTATTAGACAACCGCATTATTCCGTTCTCTCTGAGTGATACTGAAATCAAGGTTGCCATCTCTGAGCCAAGCGCGCTCAGAGGCATTTCTAGTGCGAAGTTAATTACCGGCAAGAAGATTGTTGCCACAGTCGTTTCCCCTCTGGAAATGGAACATTTGCTGCAAACAGTCAAAGTTAAAATTCCCGCAAAAGATCCAGTGGATTTTCGCTTAAGCTCCCCCATTAGTGGGAGTAAAAATTCCACTGCGATTGAATTAAATGATGGCTTAAAGCCGAAAAAAAAGCCTAGCCTATTATTTGGTGAAAAAACTGCAACCTCTATAGCAATATCAGCAAAAACAAAAACAGCTGCCCCAAGTGTCACTCCTGATGATCAGGGCGGACAAATTATTTTATTTGTTAATGCATTAATTTTTGATGCTGTAAATAAGGGTGCCAGCGATATTCATATTGAGTTGTATAAGGATCGCGCTACTTTACGAAATCGAATTGATGGTGTGCTTCAGGAAATGGTGCAATACAAACAATTTTTGTTCACCAATTATTCAGCTATTACTACCCGCATTAAAATTATGGCTTCTTTGGATATTTCCGAGCGTCGCTTGCCACAAGATGGCGCAATAGTTACCTCCTTAGCCGGTAAACGCGATATTGACCTACGCGTCTCAGTGCTTCCAACGGTTTTTGGAGAGCGCATTGTGATGCGTATCTTGGATCGAGAGGGTGTTTCATTTGATCTGGATAAGTTAGGCTTTCCAGAAAAAGAATATAAAGACGTGATTTCAGCCGTAGATGCCTCGCAAGGAATGGTGTTGGTTACCGGCCCTACGGGTTCAGGTAAATCTACCACCCTCTATGGTGCTTTGCGCCGACTCAATAAGCCTGACATTAATATTCTAACTGCTGAAGACCCTGTGGAATTTACTGTAGAGGGAATTGGGCAAGTTCAGATTCGGGATGACATAGGTCTGACATTCTCACAAGCCTTACGATCATTTTTGCGTCAGGATCCCGAGGTGATTTTGGTAGGAGAGATTCGCGATAAAGATACTGCAGATATCTCCATTAAAGCCTCTCTGACTGGTCACTTGGTACTCTCAACCCTGCATGCGAATGACGCTATCAGCACTATCGTGCGTTTAGTCAATATGGGAATCCCAGGATACTTAATTGGTGCTGCACTGACATTAGTGATTGCTCAACGCTTAGCTAGAAAAATTTGCACACATTGTAATGAAGAGCTTCCTGGTGACCATCAGGCTAGCTTATTGGATATTGGCTTTAGTCCAGAAGAAGCTGCTTCACTCAAGCTCTTCCATGGCAAAGGTTGCGATAAGTGCAACCACACCGGTTACAAAGGGCGTCAGGGTATTTATGAGGTCTTGAAAATTAGCGACAAGCTTCGTGCCGCCATTATTGATAATGCCGCTGCTACTGACTTGGAGAGGATTGCCGCCCAAGACGGATTCCGCAACATCCAGGAAATCGGTCGAGAAATGATGAGAGACGGTCGTTTAACCCTTGATGAATACCGTCGCAATCTCGTGTTCCACTGATAGCGCTGATATATGCCAGATTTTACGTGGAAGGGCATTAAGAATACCCAGTATCTAAATGGGACTATTACCGCATTAACACGCGATGAAGCAGCCTATAAGCTCAAAGAAGATGGCATCATCATCACCCGCTTGGAAAAAAAGGGGTGGGAGGATGAGAAAAAAGAGGCGAGAAAGCCGCTAAAGCTCAGTTTTAAATTCAGCATACCTAGGAAGGTTAGGCTCGATAAAATTATGATTGCCACCAAAAAAATGGCAACCATGCTGCGATCTGGTTTAGCCATTTTGCCTTCCTTAGAAATGGTGCGCGACCAAGTTGACGATCCATTACTGAAAAAAACTATTAGTGAGATTTATCAAGACGTAGAGGCTGGGTCGAGTTTATCGAAGGCCTTTGGCAAACATCCAGACGTCTTTGATTCTATTTACATTAACCTCGTCCGTGCCGGTGAGTCGAGTGGTAGTTTGGATATCTTCTTAGATAAATTGGTTTTAAGCATCCGTAAAACAATTAAGATTCGAAAGAGTATTCAGTCTGCGCTACTTTATCCCTGCATCTTATTGGCTGTTGCGACAATTGTGTTGTCGATCATGATGATCTTTGTCGTGCCAGTATTTGCCAAAATGTTTGGCAGTATGGGATCGCAATTGCCTGCACCAACACTGATGATTGTGAATATGAGTGATTTCCTGCGAGATCCTTTTGGTGGGGGCTTGCTTGCTGTGATATTGATCAGTAGCTTTATTGGTTTTCGGATGGTATTGAAGCGAAATTTAGCTTTGCGCAGAAAATGGCACGCACTGATTTTACGTCTTCCCTTAATTGGTGACATGGCTCTGCATTCGAATGTTGCTCAACTGGCTATGGTTTATGGAAACTTAACGAATGCAGGCGTTCCGGTGATTGAGGCGCTAGATATCACTGCAGAATCTAGTAAGAACGAAGTGATTAAAGATGGTATTCAAGCCGCTAAGCGCGGTGTGTTTTCAGGTGAGCCGCTGTCACAGCTATTAGCCAAAATTAAGATCTTCCCAAGCACCTTTTCTCAATTGGTATCCGTTGGTGAGCAGACTGGAAATATGAGTGAGATGCTCGATACTATTAGCTCCTATTACGAGGAAGAATTTGATACCTCGGTAGACAAGATGTCCCAGATGATGGAGCCAATCATGATTGTCTTCTTGGGCGGAGTGATCGGTTTTATTTTGGTTGCAATGTATCTACCCATCTTTAAGATGGGGCAAATCGTTTCCGGGTGATGCAATGAGGCTATTTTCATTTCTGAGAAAACTGGGCTTTGTAATGGTCGCGCTTGAGCTATTGATTGCACAGAATTGCGCCAATGCCGCCTCTCAAAAATACGAAGATATTTCTTTAGCTAATCGTTATGAACTACGACAGTCGATAGCCTCTGAAGTAAGCTCTATTAGCTCTTTTCGATCGGCTACACAGGCTGTTGCTTGGATTAGCTATCAATCTAAGAACTTGGCTAAAAAGATTCCTAACGAAGAGACTCGGCGTCAATGGTTGCGGATGGTTCATTACGAGGCAACGCGTTACAGCTTAGACCCCGATCTTGTTTTGGCTTTAATTGAGGTGGAGAGTGGCTTTAATCGCTTTGCAATTTCCAGCGTAGGCGCTAGCGGTCTCATGCAGGTGATGCCATTTTGGAAAGATTTAATTGGCGATACGCGAGATTCTTTGTTTGATGTGAGAACCAATCTTCGCTATGGCTGCATCATCTTAAAACACTACTTAGATATAGAAAATCAAAATCTCACACGAGGGCTGGCACGATACAACGGCAGCTTAGGCGAGGAGCTCTACCCAAGCATGGTTACGGCTGTTTGGCGTGCAAAATATCGCTATTCTGAGGAGCAAAATTGAAAACCTTTTCTTCAAAGTCGAAGACATTCATCTGGGTTTTATTTGCTCTCAATATCGCTTTGGCGATATGGGTTAATGAGGTTCACCATACGCCTTGGGGCTGGGTGCCAACCCATCTCACTCTAGAGAGGCTACCTACTCTTACTGAGCTATTGGCTGCCAGCCAGTTTTTACTATTTGGGTTCACGCTTGACCAGTTATTGAGATATTCCATTAAGCGTTTTAACGGCAATAAAAAGCAGGGCCAAATACCGGTCATCGTGGTTGAAGCTGCATCGATAGTGATTTACACCTTAGTTGCCTTACTCGGTTTTATTCTATTATTCGATCAGTCGATTAGTACTCTGGTAGCGGCATCTGGAGCTTTAGGCTTGGCAGTGGGTTATGCCTTTAGAGATCTGATCTCAGATGTTATTGCTAGTATCACCATACAAACAGATCACCTGGTTGCAATAGGCGATGTGATTGAATATCCGGATGGCAATACAGCATTGATCGCAAGAGTGATTGAGATGGATCGTCGCTATATCACGTTGCAAAATTTAGATGGGGCAAAGTATCGGATTACGAATAATCGATTTTTAGGTATTGCTTTCGTCAATCTCAGTCAACAAGAGCGTTTGCCTATTCGTGAGATATCCATTCCAGTGGATGCGCAATATAACTCCGATCAAGTATTGTCTGTACTGAGCTCTGCAATGGAATATGTTGGTGTTACCCATCCCCACTTTAACGGCTGGTTTCGTTGCTATGTTTCACAGGTCCTGATAGGCAGCGTAATCTACAAGATTCGCTTTGAATGTGCTGTAGATAGTCACTTGGATGAACCTAAGCACTACATCTTAAAAAATGCTTTACGGTTTCTCAAAAGCTCGGGCATTTCATTTGATTCATCCATGGTGGTGCAAAATGTAGACTCCTTACATACCAGCCATTTCTCACCTTTACTGAACGTATATCCCTTTGGAATTCTGCGTGTGTTGGACGAGAAAGAAGTGCTGGAATTATCTAAAAATGCTAAATCCTTGCACTTTAATCCGGGACAGCAAGTGATTACGCAGGGCGATACTGCCAATAGCATGTTCATTATTGCTGAAGGTTGTTTAGAGGTGACCTCTCATAATCAGAATGGCGAGAAAATTACACTTGCGCATTTGTGGCCTGGAGACTGCGTAGGTGAGATGTCTTTATTGACTGGTGAACCGCGTTCTGCAAACGTGTATGCCAATCTCAATACGCATTTAATTGAAATTACCAAGGAAGAATTGGCGCCGATATTGAGCAAGAATCCTCTTTTAGTGGAGCGTATCTCCATACTCTTGGCCGAGCGGGCAGCTCATAAGCAGAAGACGCTCAGCCAATCTGCTCAAGTCAATATGGCTGAGGAAGTTAAAACATCACTAGTGGCCAAGATTAAGAAATTCTTTGGAAAAGCTTAATGGTTCTCGGAATCATTGCCGCCTAGAAATTTTGGGTAACGCAAATGGTATTTATAAATAGCCAAGCGTAGGCCAATAATCAGAGTAAGACTGAAAACAAGGCTGATAAAAACCGGTATTGGGCTGTATTCAAAATGATTGGCAATCATGAATCCTGCAACCAAGCAAAGCGCTCCAGCCACAGCCACTTCCTCATAAATAACGCCTTTGAAGGTGCTCGGTTCCTGATTAGTCACAATATCTCTGAGCATACCGCCGCCAGCACAAGTTAACGCAGCGCAGATTGGTGCCCAGAACCACGGAAGATTCGATGAAATTGAAATAGTTGCTCCAGTAATGGCTAGTGCTGTAAAGCCTAGAATATCGGCATACTTTTTGGTGTGCTTAAAGATTTCACTTTTATGGGCCTCATGATGAGCGGCAACAATGGATGATGTGATTAAGACAACCAAAAGGATTCCGAGAGGATATGTTAAATCCTTAACATAGTAGAAAGGCAGTCTATCCCCGCCAATCAACAGATCTCTCAGGGTGCCCCCACCAACGCCCGATAGGAAGGCGAGAACCAAGCGCCCCCATAGGTCGTAGCCGCGATTGATGGCCTCCAAAACGCCAGAGAGCGCATAAGTAAACACGCCAAAATAAACCAAGATTCTGAAAGCCAACATCCCAGTAGTGCTCGAGACATAAAACTTAGTGGCCTGGGTTAATGGGGTACTACTTTTGTCTTCTTTTTTGAGCGCATTCCAAATTTCATATGTCCACATCCGCTCAGGTGTGGGATTAATTTTCCCTGGGGATAGTAGGCGATTCACCTCAGATTGGTAACGACCCAAATCAAATAAGCCGAATTCATCCGTATTGGACGGAATGATGCCTAAGATGGATTCGAGCATATGTTGTTGATGCTCTCGGTTGAGGTTGGGGGCCATTCTTTGCACTGTTTCGACTGCAAGAGTCGGAGCGATCCGCGCTTCTTTCCACCCCGTCCGAATGGCCTTAGTAAATCTCACTAATTGCTCTTTGAAAATCGGTGAGCTTAGGCGATTGGTCATCACATAAAGACCATCTTCAACATGCGGAATCCCAAACATTTCGGGATTAATCACAATTAAATCGCTTGACGGTATTCCGCTGGCTAATATTTGCCAATACTCGTTATAGGCCATCGCAGTAGCGCAGGCTACTTTTCGGTCAATCAGATCTTGACCATTAGGTGATTGCTGCAAGATTTCTACAGAATCTTTTGGGATGCTCAATAGATCGAGCAATTCTTGGACAACGGTCTCATCACCTAAATTCCAAACCCCCACTTTTTTGCCGGCCATGTCTTTAGCGGTGAAAACGCCTGCGCTGATTCTGCAGACTACCGCAAGTGAGGATCCTGAAAAAATCTGCGCTACATTGGTTACATGCTTGCCTTCAGTCGAATGATTCCAGGCGTTTCCCAACCACGACACAGCAATATCGGCTCGGCCTTCTTGTAGTTCAGTGATGGGATTAATATTGGGGCCACCCTCAATCAGGGTGACATGCAGTCCTTGGTTTTCAAAGTGCTTACGTACTTGGGCAACATATATGCCAGCAAATTGACTTTGATGCATCCACGCCAGTTGAACGCGTATTGGGTCAGCGATAGTCTCTGTAGTCTGGCTTGAGGATAGAGGCGTAAAGATTGCTAGCCAAACTAGTAGTGGCCATAAATAAAGACTAGCCAATTTTGGATGCATCTTCATATTAAAAAGGAAGTTTTGCGTTTGGCTTTGCGTTTAACAGGGCGGTTTTAAATTCATCTTGAATGCGTAAAATGGCTGCTTCACTATCCGCTTCAAAACGCATGACCACTACAGGGGTGGTATTGGATGGTCTTGCCAAACCAAAGCCATCAGCGTACTCGACCCGAATGCCATCAATTGTATTGATGGACTCAGAGCTTGGGAATTGAGCATTCGCCTTCATCGTTTCTAGTAAAGCAAAGGGCTCTCCTTCAGCACAAGGAAGTTGCAACTCCGGAGTGCAGATGGCATTTGGTAAATCATTTAGGGTTTGATTGGGATCTGTTTCCTTAGAGAGAATCTCCAATAGTCGTGCCCCTGTATAGAGACCATCATCAAAGCCAAACCAGCGGTCTTTAAAGAAAATATGCCCACTCATTTCTCCGGCCAGCGGAGCACCAGTCTCTTTAAGTTTGGCTTTCACTAATGAGTGACCTGTTTTCCACATCAACGGTTCGCCGCCATATTGCTTTATGTAAGTAGCAAGATTGCGCGTGCACTTGACGTCATAAATAATTTGACCACCAGGATTGCGTGAGAGCACATCTTTGGCAAACAGCATCATTTGGCGGTCAGGGAAAATCACCTGACCATCTTTGGTAACAACGCCCAAACGATCGGCATCACCATCAAAGGCAAGTCCGAGTTCATTATCGGTAGTCTGCAGATTCTGAATGAGGTCTTGCAAGTTTTCAATATGGGCTGGATCAGGGTGGTGGTTGGGGAATTTGCCATCAACTTCGCAAAAAAGCTCTTCTACTTCGCATCCTAAAGCTCTGAAGAGTTGTCCTGCAAATGCGCCTCCAACTCCGTTACCGCAGTCAATGGCAATCTTGATAGGGCGGGCAAGTTTGACGTCACCAATAATGCGTTGCAAATACATTGGGAAGATATCAAAAGTGCTGCGTAGACCTTTTCCGGTAGCAAACTGCTTGGCTTCAATGCGCTTCCTTAATGCCTGAATCTGATCTCCATAGATCGCTGCACCACCTAAAACCATTTTGAAGCCGTTGTAATTGGGGGGATTATGACTGCCGGTAATCATGACGCCAGATTTCGGTTTCTTACCATCAATCGTTTGATTAGCTGCGAAGTACACCATCGGTGTAGCGACCATGCCCAAGTCAATCACATTAATGCCAGTAGAGAGTAAGCCATCCGTTAAGGCCTCTATCAAGCTTGGACCAGAGAGGCGACCATCACGACCGATGACAACATCAGTCTCACCCAACTCACGCATCTCTGTACCAAAGGCTTGACCAATCAACTGAGCGATTGAAGGGTCTAAAGTCTCATCAATGATTCCGCGGATGTCATAAGCTTTGAAAATAGTTGGTGACAATTGCATGAGGCTTCCTTTGGCTAACTTTTGAAATAGCGTCAGCTAGTTCACATTAGTATGATTAAAGAGATTAATGCGTTGAGCAGTGATGGCATCAATGTTGTCATCTGCTTGTACGGCCAAACCATTTTTGAGGGCTACCTCAATGGGTTTAGCGAGCACTTTCCCTAATTCAACGCCGGGCTGATCAAAACTATTGATATTCCATAGAGCGCCAAGAGCGGCAGTGCGACTCTCATAGAGGGCTAGTAATGCGCCGAGATAAAAAGCATTCAGCTTAGGGAGAATCAACAAATTGCTGGGTCGTTTACCAGGATAAGTATTGTTGGGATTCTCTGTTTGTTTGCCATTCGCTAAAGCTTGCGCTTGAGCTAGGCAATTCGATAGCAAAATACGGTGATGCGCTTTCGCTTCAGCAAGATGACTCATCGGCTCCCGAATTGCAATGAAGTCGATTGGAATCACATCAAGGCCCTGATGCAATAGTTGGAAATAAGAATGTTGCGCATTACTTCCGGAACTACCAAATACGACGGGACATGAGTATTTGACCGGCATACCTTGTCGATCAACGCTTTTGCCATTGCTTTCCATATCTAGCTGTTGCAACCACCTCGGAAACCAATCTAAAGCATCAGCATACGGAATCACGGCATAGGATTTAATGTGGTGCTTCTTTTGTTGGTAGATCAGAGAGAGTGCCATGATGACAGGAAGATTTTCTTCTAGCGGCGCTGACTTAAAGTGCTGATCCATAAACTGGGCACCAGCTAAGAATTCTTTAAAAGTGTCGAATCCATATTGCAGCGCAATTGGCAGGCCGACTGCAGACCAAACAGAGTAGCGTCCTCCAACCCAATCCCAGAATGGATAAATGTTATCTTTAGCTACTCCAAATTTTTCCGCAGCGCTGACGTTTGCGGTAACTGCAAACAATGCTTGGGAGATCTGCACATCATTGCGACCACTATCTTTCAGCCACTTCACAACTGCTTTGGCATTCATATTGGTCTCAAGCGTAGTGAATGACTTGGAGACAATAATGACACGGGTGCTATTGGCGTGCGCGCGTTGCAAAATGCGATTTAATTCGGCTGTATCGATATTGGCAAGGAAGTGCATGCGCATGCCGCGACTATCAATATCGGGTACATGGGCTAAAGCCTCAATGGCAAGGCGAGGACCAAAGTCAGAGCCACCAATCCCAATATGAATGACATCCGTTACGCCAACCCATTTGTTACATAAACCTTCAATGCGACGCCAAACGTCGGCCACCTCAGGCATGACATCTTGACCATTCGCAAATACTGGTTTTTTCTCTAAATTTCTGAGGGCAGAATGTAGAGCGGGGCGATTTTCTGAGTTATTCACCGCTTTACCGGCAAATAGGTCTTCAATAAATTGCTCTAAATGGGACTCTCTGGCCTGGCGAAAGAGGGATTTCCAGCTTTTGCTATCAATACCCTGATAGGCAGTATCTAGAACGATATCCTGAGCGCAAAATATGGAATGAAGGCTCTCTTTAGCCGGTTTTGAAGACATATATAGATTTTATCAAGAAGTACCTCAAACCCACTAAAACATTGAAAATGTTACGATTTCGGTAAATTTAAAGATAAACGATGCCCTAGGACGGATAAATGGAGCGGGTTGACTGTGTAGTCGTCGGTGCGGGTGTTATTGGCCTTGCAATCGCTAGAGAAATGGCCCTACAGGGTCGAGAAACGATTTTGTTGGAGCGAGAGAGCGCCTTCGGCACGGTGAGTAGCGCACGCAATAGCGAAGTGATCCATGCAGGCATTTATTACCCCAAAGATTCGCTGAAAGCCAAGCTCTGTGTAGAGGGCAATCGTTTGCTTTACGAGTACTGTCGCAGTCATCAAGTAGCGACTCAGCCGTATGGCAAATTAATCGTTGCTACTGATGCAACACAATTAGATGATTTGCAGGCAATTTTGTATAAGGCTCAAAACAATCATGTACCTGCGATCAAAATCATCTCCGGTGATGAAGCGAAATTATTGGAGCCGCAATTGCAATGTGTGGCCGCCATTCTGTCATCGAGTACTGGCATTGTAGATAGCCATGGCTACATGCTTTCGCTCTTAGGGGGTTTTGAGGATGCCGGTGGAATGGTGGCATATCAATCACCGTTGATGAGTGCCAAGCCCATTGGTGAAAATGCCAAAGATGGTTTCGAATTAGAAATCGGGGGCGCTGATGGAATGAGACTGCATACCAAAATCCTTATTAATTGCGCTGGCATGAGTGCGCCAGCAGTTGCCCAAAAAATTGCAGGACTATCACAGCAGCAAATTCCAAAAGCGTACTTTGCAAAAGGCAATTATTTTTCCCTCTCTGGTAAATCGCCTTTTTCCCATTTGATATATCCCATTCCTGAGCCTGGCGGATTGGGCGTTCATCTCACTTTAGATATGGGTGGTCAGGCTAAATTTGGTCCTGATGTGGAGTGGCTCGAAATAGACACTGAAGACCAAGTTGATTACACAGTTGACCCCAAGCGAGGGGAAGGGTTCTATGAGGCCGTGCGCCGATATTGGCCACAGCTCAAGGATGGTACTTTGCAGCCTGATTATTCAGGGGTGAGGGCAAAAATCGTCCCACCCAATACACCTGCTGGCGATTTTTGCTTTAACGGACCAAGTGACCACGAACTACAGGGACTCTTTAATCTATATGGCTTTGAGTCGCCCGGATTAACCTCAAGCCTTGCTATTGCCAAGCATTTAGAAGGGCAAATCAAAAGTTCTTTATAATCTGGTGCTTGAATCGATCTGATTCAAGCAAATGGAAGAGTGGCAGAGCGGTTGAATGCACCAGTCTTGAAAACTGGCGAGGATGAAAGTCCTCCGTGAGTTCGAATCTCACCTCTTCCGCCAGCTAGTCTAATAAGCTATAAAAGTCTTTAAATACAATGACTTGCGTGATCCTCAAAAAACTAAATCAACCCATGTATTCAACTCATGTCATGAGTTGATTTGTTCTCACTAAGAACAACCTTGTAATCCCCACCAGAACCTTTACCTTCCACCACTTCTAGAACGCATTTAGAAGGGGTTTGGAGATGAAAAAAGTCTGTCTGTATTGTCGAGTGTCAACCACACATCAAACCTCTGATAATCAACTCAGGGAGCTTCGAGCGGTCGCTGAGCGTATGGGTTATGAAATCATTTCAGAGTTTATTGATAACGGTATATCGGGCGCCAAATCAAGAAAAGATCGACCCGCACTAGAAGAAATGATGAAGATGGCAACTAAAAGACAGTTTGAGGTGGTCATGTGCTGGTCAATAGATCGATTGGGTAGAAGTCTTCAGCATCTAGTTGAAATACTCAATGAACTTCAAGCAATGAAGATTGATCTATTCTTTATGCAACAGGGAATGGACACAACAACACCTAGCGGGCGAATGATCTTCTCAGTATTTGGAGCAATAGGGGAGTTTGAGAGAAATCTAATTCGAGAAAGGGTTATTGCAGGGCAGCAAAGAGCAAAAGCATCAGGGGTTCATATTGGTCGACCAACCAAGATGAATGATGGGATGAGATCAGCAATTAAGGTAATGCATGCAAACGGTATGAGTATTCGGCAAATAGCAAAATCTTGCAAAGTAGGCATTGGGACTGTTTATTCCGTCTTGTAAGTAAAAACTAATTTAGAGAGCAAAAGAGGGGGTAGATGAGGATTGTGGATAGTCATAATATAGTGGTAGATTTAATAACCAATAAGAATTAGCAAACCTTGAGGATAGGGAAATTAAAAGTGAAAAAACCATTATTACAAATCCCCATTTTGATCTCCAAAAGATTTGACGCATAATTTCTAAAATTATAAAAATGAAAATAAATCTGAAGGTAATTGCATCAATATCGTTGATATTAGTATTGATCAGTTGCGGAAAATCGGAAAAGATTTCTGCAGTTCAGGGTGAATGGAAGTCAGGATTTGGGCAAGGAACTATAGAATATTTTATTGATAACGGACCAGGGAATCAGGTTTATATCGCATGTCCAAGTAATGCAGCTGCAAGCATATCTGCAACAATTTTAGGAAAAGATCCCGATGCGAAAAAAGGTGAAAAAATTACTTTCATAATCGACTCAATAGAATATCGCAACGAGTACTTAAATAACGACTGTAAAGTATGTTCAGAAAACTTTGTCTTTTTCTGGGATAAGTTGCGAAATGCTAAAAGCTTATCCGTAAAGTTTTCTGATTCGGTTCATTCTGAATTTTCAGTATCAAAGCTTAATGCAGTATTACCGCCATTAGATAAGTCACAATGTCTAGTCGCCGATCAAATGTAGATTCTTATATTAAATTGACTCAAATAAAAATTTAATAAATGATGACCAAATGAAGAAATTCATAATTACCGTGTTAACTATATTTGCAATTGCTGGATGTGTTTCTATAATTTCAGATCCACAGGTTGGCATGGATTTTGATCTTATGTGGGCAGGCAAAGGCAATGCATACGTTCCAGTGGGTGGATCTACAAGCGGAATGGTTTATCGAAATACTCGGGAATACTCGAAAAACTTTAACGGAGGAGTTATTGTCTCGGAGGGAAGAATTGTAAAAGTACTTTCAGCAAATGAAATGAATGCTTATCTTTCGCAATCAAATCAGTCAAATAAACCAAATCCATCGGAAAAAGAAAAACAAAAAGAACTTGCGCAAAAAAGAAGTACTCAGGAGTCTCAAGAAAATATTGCTAAAAAAAGAACTCTTGCACAAAAAAATATTGTTTCACAAGCGCTTAATTATGCAAGTGGTACAAAAGAAGACTCCTCAGGGTACCAATTTTTTTATCCAATAGACATAACAAGCGGAAAGTGTATATATGGTTTGGCACTTGATAAATCTAAAACCCCTGCTGAGGTTTCAATGCTAAACGCATTAACTGCAATGTATACAGGAAGTGCGGGAAATAAAAATGAAGAAGATCAAATCATCGATTTAAACAAAGGGGACATTTCACGAGTTGCTTTTTACAAGCTAAATGGAAACTACCCTAATTATAAAATTGGAAATCAATGGTTTACTGGTGACGCATATTTAAAATACCAGTCAAGAGTTGAAGGCTTACCTGATTGGTTTCAGTGTGATAGTTCATCCTGCTCAATAGATCGATTAAGAAGAGCTTGGGGTGTTATAGCTAGTCAATGCAGGGGCGCAAAGAAAGCCTTTTAGTTTTTTTAACTTTCTCAATACACAATTAAGCGTAAGGTTTTTATGGACTCAATTGCAGCTGGAATTGCCCACTATTTTCTTGTTTGTCTTAGATCAATTGAGGCAGAGTCTGTAATTGATTACATAGCAAAACATTACAGAAACCCCAATCTATTGAATCAATGCATTCAGAGTAATCAAGACTTCATCTCTAGTTGTGGGGAATTCACAATGATCGGATATATCATCATTTTCTTTTTTATTACCTCAATTATAGGCAGGGGATTCTTTTTCTTTTCATCTTCATCTAATTAGAAAATCTTTCAAGAGTAAGGATAATGAAAAAAATATTGATCATATTAGCTGCATTTACTTATCTTTCAGCCTTTGCTGCTACTAAACAAGATGCTGAGGATGCTTACTCTAGGAAAGATTATGGTAAAGCCCTTGCAATATGGAGCGAGTATGTCGATAAAAATGATCCAGACGCTCAATTTTGGGTCGCAACTATGTATAGCAATGGTTATGGCGTGGAACAAAATAAAGCAAAAGCTTTTTCCTTGTATCTAAAGTCAGCCAATGGAGGGGAGATAACATCACAATATAACGTTGCAAATATGTACTACAACGGTATTGGTGTTAATAAAGATTTAAAGCAATCGGCAAATTGGTTTAAAAAGGCTGCTGATAATGGTGATGCTGACTCACAGTTCAGATATGGAAGTGCTTTACATAAAGGTGAGGGTGTAAAGAAAGATCCTGCTCAGGCATATAAGTATTTCAAGATGTCTGCTTTGAACGGTAATATATCCGCACAGCATGCTGTTGGCCTTTATCTAACCGACTTAGAATATTTTCCAAACGTCAGACTTGTCGAAAAGAATAAATCATTTTTTAATGCAAAGGATATGGGCTTAAGATGGTTGAAATTGGCGTCTGATACTGGAAGTCAATCTGCGTTAGACAGATTACTTGAATTGGAAGCAAGAGATAAGTCGCTTAAGAGGCTGGGCGATATGATTGGGAAAGCCCAAACTGGGATTTCATCTAATGACGATGAAACCTATGCGAGATCTGGCGTATACAGGCGTGAGGACCAAAGGAAAACAAAGTATGGAGACATTGGTGTATTGAATGAAAAAGATAAGGCATTATTCATTTATAAAGATGCGCCATTAATCCCGTCAATTCAAGCAAAAAATAGAGTTCGGATTGATGAGGTAATTGAGTTGAATAATAATATCTATATATTGGTGATGGTTGATGATGGAGAAAAAGGTTGTTACGGCAATTTTCGATGGATAACTTTGTTGGGTGCCAATGTCAATACTACCGATGTATTTGGCAATTGCTCCGGTATTGCGGATATAGTTATCAAGGATGGTAAATTTGAGATGACTATGCCGAAATATAAAGATAAGAAAAGAGAGAGCTTTACATTTAATGGATAGGCTATCAAATTTATACGGAATAAGTATTCCGGCATCTAGAATGAATTTTTAATGCGAT
Source organism: Burkholderiaceae bacterium (assembly GCA_947380285.1). The sequence continues at coordinate 31,210 of CANCQD010000004.1, forward strand.
CTTCCATGATCGTCTCAAATACAATTAAGGTATTTAATCATAGCCAATTTGCTATGATTGTGTAATATCCAATTAATTTCATATAGTTGCAAATTATGAGCTTTTTATCCCCAGAATTTGCATTTTTTTCCATTATTTTTTTCCCAATTTATTGGGCACTTAATAGCCAAAAAAAAATACAATCAATCTTTCTTACATCTATAAGTTTTTTTATTTATTTTTGTTTTTCTAAAATATTTGCATTGGTGTTGCTCTTATTTTGCCTTTATTTATGGTTGATGGGTAGATGGATATCGATTACCAGTCTAAATCGTAGGAGGGTTCTAGAGTTTGCTATTGGTCTTATGGTGTTAATTCTTGTCTTAATATTTTTTAAATATTTTGAACTGATTAGACAAACATCATTATCGATCCTTAACTTTTTAGGATTGAATGTATTTATACCTGCTTTAGATATTGTGGCACCTGCTGGGATCTCCTTTTTTACATTTCAAGCTATTACATACCTCACCTGGAGATATCAAAATCCGAGTGAAAAAGCCTCAGTCATTGATACAACTTTGTACCTATCATTTTGGCCCACTTTATTTGCGGGCCCAATCTTTCGAGCCCAAGACTTTTTTAGACAACTATCAGGACCAAATGTCGGTTCACCAATAGAAGTTAGTAAGGCTATTTACTTCATCCTACTGGGGCTATTACAAAAATTAGTTTTTGCTAATTGGCTGGAAAATACTTTTGTTTATAAGGTATTTGAATATCCCGAGGCTCAAAATTTTATTTCAGTCTTTTCTGCAGTCTTGGGATATTCACTTCAGATATTTCTTGATTTTTCTGGGTACACTTTAATTGTTACTGGTCTGGGATTCCTGCTTGGATATAAATTGCCAATCAATTTTATGCAGCCATATTTAGCTATTAATCTGCAAGACTTTTGGCGTCGCTGGCATATTTCTCTATCAACATTTATTCGTGACTATGTATATATCCCTCTAGGCGGAAATCAAAAGGGTTTTGTTCGGGAGCAGTTTAATCTTTTGGCTGCTATGGTTTTAAGTGGCCTCTGGCATGGCGCTAGCTATACATTCATCTTGTGGGGTATTTTGCACGGTTTTGGGGCTGTTTACTTGAACGTATCTCATAGATTTCTGCATGTAAAAATTCCCATCATTCTGTCGCGCATATTTACGCTCCTCTTTGTTGGATTTGCATGGATATTTTTTAGGTCATCCACGATTGATAATGCTTTAACACTTATAGGCTCCGCACTTAAATTTAAATTTGCCTTTAGTCTAAATTTTCTTGCCCTTATTTTTTTCACAGCTGTGTTTTTTGTTGCTAGCGTTAACGCCCAGAGGATCCAAGATTTTTTTATAGAGGTAATTAAATCTACCAAGACCATCACATTGAGTCTTATTATCCTACTTTTTTCTTTTTTACTAGTTTTATTAGGCCCATCTGGCGTACCTAATTTTATTTATTACCGCTTTTAATATGAACGCCAAGAAAACAAATATTTTTTTTATAGCTGCTACAGTAATTCTTCTGAACACTTTTCTTTGGTTGGACTCACTTGATGCCTATCTGAGCACTCAATATCATGTAACCTTAAGCGAATATTTTCCTGACGCCTTATTTCAACCATCGATAAAATTAAAAAAAGTCCTATCTAGTAAAAACTCAAACTCTGATATTGATCCGCCTATAAAGTCTGACAATTCTAGTGGAATCAGAGTGTCTTCATCTAATAAGAAGTCTGATCAGTCAAATAATTCTCTCGATCTAAGTCCTGAAGTTCGCATCCTATTTGCTGGCGATTCTATGATGCAAGGCATTGCACCAGTTGCAATTTCAAGCCTACGAAAAATCCACCCAGAAGGCTATTTTGAAGATTTGAGCAAACAAAGTACAGGACTCACAGTTAATCGATATTTGGACTGGCCAGCTACTATTAAGGAGCAAATTACAAAGAAGCACTTTGATTGCGTTGTTATATTCTTAGGTCCAAATGATCCCTGGGATATTGTTGATGGCAAGCAAAGATTTAAATTTCCATCTCCAGAGTGGGAAGATAAGTATCGGAGTCGAGTAAGGGAGGTTTTAGATTTTGCCTCTTTTAGTCGTGTCAAAATTATATGGATAGGCCTCCCTTCAATGAGGGAGGATAGGCTGCATAAAGGAGCGGTCATTCAGAATAAGATTTTTAAGGAAGAGATGAGTGCATATGGCTTCAATTTCATTTCTACAGAAGATCTATTAGGGAATCTAGAGCATCCTTTTAAAAACTATATATTTGATTCAAATGGAAAAGAGGTAGTTGTTCGGGCATCTGATGGAACTCACTTTTCACCCCAGGGACTTAGGATTATTTCTACTAAATTAGTAAGCGTAATTACAGGGTCAAATGCTAAGTGAACTATCTTAAGATTCTTTCCTCGGGGTTTTTTATATTCTTTATAAACTTTGCAAACTCCCAAACCATTAATCTATCCACAGGCGCATCTGGATATGGGTTGGTCTGCCCTGTAATTAAGTCAAAAGCGCCTTCATTCTCAAAGCCATCGATAGTGGTCGATGTGCTTGAGCACCCAAGTGATGAAGAAGTTGCTGCGCTGAATCTACCGCAAGAGCCGGATTTTCATAATGAGACTTTATCTCCACTATTGGCTAAATTAAACTCTTCTCCTTTGCGTATTGGGCTGTGGGGTGATAGCCATGCTGCAGCAAGGTTTTTTTCAGATGAACTTATTAAGAGTTTTGTCGCCAATCCAGAAAATGTTTTGCCAACGTTTATACCTCCCTTGATGGGTCGTTCTGGAGTGCGTCTTCCAGTTAATAAAGTTTGTGTTGGTCCTGCATGGAAATATGAATATGCATATCGGGGCTCTGCTGGCGTTGAATTTTCAAGAGGTCTCGCAAAGATGACATCTAGTGTTGGTGATAGTTATATATGGGTAGACTTTGGTCGGGCAAAAAATGATGCAAAACTAAAGAGCTTGGATATTTTGTACACAATAACTGCTTCAGAATCGCCAGCAACGATTTCATTATCCATTGATGGTGGACCAGAGCAAGAGTTACTTTTAAATAAATCAAATTTAGGATTGGTAAAAATTAATTCAGATAACAGTTTCTCGGTCTTAAAACTAAGACTTGTAAAGGGGTCTATAAGTATTGATGGATTTATTCCTGAATTTACTAAGGCTGCGGGAGTATATTTTGATACTTTTGGCATTCCTGGTGCTACAGGATTATCTTGGAAGAATATAAGCCCTGGCCATTTCTTAGCACATGGCATGGGTGCTTATGATCTTATTATTTTTGAATATGGCACAAATGAAGGGAACCAGCGCCCCTTTAACCTTGCGCTCTATAGTGAGAATTTAAAAGCGCAGTTGGCTAATATGAGGCAAATATATCCAGATTCAGCCTGCATACTAATTGGTCCCACCGATAGAGGTATTTTGGTTAAGCGGTCGCGTAAAAAATCAAAACAGCAATCAGCTTCTCCTAACGATTTACTGACCTTTTCGAAGGTTCACTATGAGATTAGCCAGGCTCAGAAAAATATAGGGAATAGTTATGGGTGTTCATTTTGGAATTGGCAGGATGAAATGGGTGGCGTCGGCGGGGCGTATCGCTGGGTTAGACATTCTCCACCGCTGATGGCAAGGGACTTAACTCACCTTACTGTTGACGGGTATCAAAAGAGCGCCAGAGATTTCAGCAAGAGTTTTCAGTTAATGAATTTAAATAAGTAGGCCCAGCTCAAGTCACAGATATGGTTAACTCTTTTTTTTGAGTAGATTCTTCTATATACGACTGGTAGTTATTTGCCAAAAAATTACACTACATATAGTGTTTTTATTGAATAAATATAAAAAAACAGAATTTTCTAAATTATTTCACTAAATGAAATTGTCCACTACTTTCAGTTATAAGTCCATGAATATACTAGACTTATTATCAGACGTTACTTTTGGTTTACTTATTTAATGTATTATTAGACCTAAAAGTCATTAAAGCTATATTTAATATACTTGACCTGTTATATGAAGGTTTATAAGATTCATCATCTTTTATAATTTGTGCAATGCAACATTATTTCGATGCGCACTTAAAAATATGATTAAAGTTAGATTGATGAGTTTCCGGTCGGTACGGTTTGACTATGAATTAGTCGATAAAAGCATTCGCTCCATATTTATAGAGTTATGCCAAGTCGGCTCCTCTGTAGCAAAGAGCCTTATGTTTATTGCCATTTTTGTGCTTGTGGGTTTATGGCTCTCTGGAAGTGGAACTGGCTCTGGATTTTTTGATGGAGCAAAGTTTTTAGTCCCTGATAATGCCCGCTCTCTTATTTGGCGCAATGGTTTAGAGCTTACTCTCGAAGGATCGCAAGACGATAAAGCGGAGGGATATCAAGGCATGGCCCTATTGAAGCCTGATGTTGCCTATTTGAAAGTTCCTACAATAGCGCATCTTTCTGATAGGATCTCGGCTACAAAATTAGATCCCTTGGCACTGGATAGTAGTTTATTGGGGTCTATAAGAAACCAGAGGGCTGTCTCGGAGTATTTTGCAAATAAGTATCTCGTTGATCGCCAAAAAATGGACGAATACGTATCTAATGCAGTTGTTGTTGGCAAGGAAGTAAAGATCGATCCAATTTTGCTGATGGCAGTAATGTCTATTGAGTCAAATTTTAATCCTAACTTGCGAAGCACAGCGGGCGCAGAGGGTTTAATGCAGGTAATGACATCAATCCATTTAGATAAGTATTTGCCTTATGGCGGCGCAAGCCAAACAGCGCGCCCTGAGGTAAATATTCGCATAGGTGCATATATTCTCAAGTATTTCATAGCTCAAACTGGCTCTCTGGAAAATGGACTAAGGTCTTATGTGGGTGCCGGAGAATCTGGAGAAGATGGGGGGTATATTTTAAAAGTTCTGAAGGAGCGCGATAGGCTAGTTGAGATTTGTAAATTAAATACTAAAGCAGCGTAGTTATAGTATCAACTTACTGAACACTTCAAAGTCTATTAAAAATCATGCTCCTGATAGCGTTAAATCAGGGGCATTTTTTTTGACTTTCTGAACACCTATTTTGTTCTCACTAAGAACAAAATTTCCCTGATTTTTATCTAATTTTCAAGTGCGTAAATGCCACGAAACCCATGTAGATATTGACAAATAGACTGTTTTTTGCTACAATAGGTTCACAGTAGTAGATGTATCGTGCTTCCCATAAGAGCGCTCCAATGCCCTCCGAAACCACGAGATAGTGACAACCAATAATTACACCAAAGTCACTCTTTTTAAGTAAATCGAATTAAGCAAAATTTGTTATTCCTTCATTGGAATGGAACCTTTTTTGCTCAAAATTTATCAATTAATTAAAGGAGAGCGTTATGGGTACAGCTATGGTTATAACTAATAAGAATATTGCAGATGAATATGTTCGCAGATATCAGCAATCGACTAAAAACGCTATTGAGGGTATTTTGAATATGGGCGAGGCGGTCTATGAGATTTATACGAAATTCAAGTCAAAAGAGCTTTCTGATAGTGATTTGGAGTATTTCTGCACGTCTGTACATTTAGACTCAAAGGGTTCAACTTTCAGAAAATACAAGTCTATTGGCAGAAATGCCGATAAATTTAGACTCTATATGGACAAGTTGCCATCATCATTCTCGGTGCTCTATGAAATGGCGACTCTAGATGCTGACGATTTTGAGAGATATGTGGTGAGAACTTCCTTTTCTAAGGAGACAACACTTGAGCATCTTAAGAAAATGATGAATAAGTCCTCGGTTCTTGCTAAGAACAAGTTGCTAAATCCACCGTCTTTGAGATCTAAACCACTTACTCTATCAAGGGTTATCAATAAGATAAACAGGTTTGAAATCAGTATTGTTCGTGATTTGCCTAAATCAGATTTTGATAGGGTGGTTGAGACACTATCTGACTATAGAAATAAAGGATGGATTCGCTTTGAGGATCCTGAGATCACAGAATCTCTGAATGAGGTATTGGATGTCAGCGATGTGATTGATGAGGATGAAAAGTACTTTACTACACTGCGTGAGCAGGATATTAGAGAACTTAGAGCATAAAAAAGATTCTTCCTAGGTCAAATTGCAGTATCGGTAACTGTAAATCTAGGAAATTTTTTGGAGGAGGGGTCTTGGGAATGGTGAAAGTGGTAAACATGCAAAATATATCTTCATATATACCAAAATATCTGCTGAAATCATTAAAAAATTGGATAAGTAAGTATGTCCGCTTTTGAATTTGAATCCATTTCCTGCTCCAACCAATAGAACCTTGATACGCAGTATCAAATGACTGAACGCAGTGAAGTCATGAATTAAGACTCCTCCCCAAAAGACATTGAATCCTATTCCTGCCTCTATTTGGAAATGGTGATTCCAGAGTTATCACTATCTATCTAATAGTTCCAAGTCACATAAATACCCAATAAGACCAAGTTTTTATTAACTAGTCGCTATAGCCATCGTAAGACTGGCTTTGGCGATTGGTCTTAGATTAATTCCATCATTAAAGGATCCCAAATGCACCAATTAAATGCCGTAGCTACACCCAATATTCAGTTCCCATTGCGCCTGTCCCATGATCTATCCAATAGACTCAATCAAACTGCCAAATCCACCAGAATTCCTAAAACAACACTAGGTCGAATTGCTATTCAAACCCTATTAGATGAAATAGAGGAAAAAGGCATTACAACGGTATTAAATGGTCTGGAGACAATATGAACAAACAAATTGTGGACCACCTTGTTAAAGAATCAGTGTATTCCTATTTCTTCAATCCTAAGATGAAAGACTCCTCCATACAGTCTGACTTACAAGAGTTGGCTCAAATCATAAAAAAATTATCTAAAAAGAAGCACTATGTTGTCTTTATTGTGGAAGATAAAGTATATTAATTTATGTAATTTATATAATTTTTTAAATAACAAATTGGTGAATCTTTATGGCTAAGAAACAAGATGAAGAAATCGAAGAATTTTTAAAACGTCTTAAAAAAGAAGATGAAGAAAATGAGGGTGAAGAGGATGAAGATATGAGTCATAAAATCTCCATTACTGAGCCCAATAAAATTATAGAGATTGAAAGATGGGAGAAGAATCAACATCAATTACTAATTAAAACTACATATGATTCAGGATATGTAATTGTTGACTTAGAGCCTTATCTTGATGACTCTTATACAGAAGAGGCAGGCATTGATGTCAACAATTCTGACTTTTGGATAAATGAAGAACACTTCAAAGATCCAACCTGTTCGTATGAATTTTTATCTGATATTTCTAAATTACAACAAGAAAAGATCATTTCCATTTATGAAAATGAGTTTCATGACGGCCTTAAAGAAGATGGTTGGGATCTAAAAATCAAGGAAATATGGTTCAAAGGTAAGTTGGAAATAGAAAAAGTAGACTGGTGATATATATCTTCAAATGTGTCAAAAAGTGATTGATAGATTTATTAATAAAACTGAAGATTATGTAATTATAGTTATAAAAATTTGATAAAAATGGCCAGAAAAAAAGATTCTAGTGTGGAAATGAAAACGACCCCAATTACCCTCAAATTTACGATTTCATGCGGGGGAGGTGATGGTGCTTATCTGTGTATCGAGCCAGTCACTAAAGAGATTTATGAATATTTTGAAACAAATGAACTTGATCTTGAAGAATATGCGTTAGATGATCGTTATGCAGAGGAAAAACAGATCCCTGAAAATATGCAGCCTTTTGAGCCGGGATGCCGTGCATCATTTGGTTTTTATGAGTCTGGGATGACTGCGACTGATTACCTTGAATTGCTTATTCAGGATGATGACTCTAACGAAGTATTTTCTGGGGTAATCCCAAAGAAAAATCTAAAGTTGGATAAAAAGGCTTCCGATTCATTTAAAGACAAAGAAAAAGGCATTTATGTAGTGGGCTATGAAGGCTTAGAAGATTGTTACATTACAGGGGAAATTCAATTGGAGTCAGACTTCGATATTAAAAAGTTCAAAGTCCATTACGGGCGTATTGACTATGAACTAGGCGATAGGGAAATGATTTCTTCAATTACTTATGACGAAAAAGAAATTAAATGGGAGCTAGATTCTTATGAAGGCACTGGCGATAACAGTTTTGGGTTTGTAATGGTTAAATAGTAATTCAATTTAAATTTTAAATTGTAACGAAGGCGACTTACTATCGCGCTATTTCATGTTTAAGGATTCAGCAATGACTAGCTTGTTTTCAGTTGGGTATGGCAGTGAAAATCGTGAGCGATATATCAACTCTCTGCTTGAGAATGATCCGACTATCGCATTAATTCTTGCATCAGTCCACTTTGAATGGACTATTAAGCGAGCAATCCTTACCCTCTCTAGCGCGCCCTCTAAATCACTTAGAGAAAAACTTGAGTCAACTTATCTCCTCCTATCGAACAATAAGCTAGTTGGATTAGATGAGATTTGGCATCAAGAGGTTGGAATTTCCATTAAAAATGCTTCATTTGACAAAATTATTGGAAATTTAACTCTAATACTTGGTGAGGGAGGAGCAAAATCCTTAAGAGGAAAAATTATTCATGGAAATGGAACAATTTCTAAAGCTGTAGCTCGAGAAGCAGTAAGTTCATATTTTGTGGCATGTGAAAACATAAGAAAACTTGCAAAAAGAAATGGTAAAAATCTTGATCAGAAATTAAGACCCAGAAGCAATAGAAAAATAACTATTTAATACCTTCTCTCCTATACCTCAACTCCACCTCCACTGATTCTTCAAAGTATTTCTATTGTTTATATCGTTATTAATTTTTATAAGTCTCAACCTTCTTTACAATTCGTAAATACAAAGTCATTTTGTTTTAAAAATTTAGAAATTTTTGAGAATTTTGATGGAAGTTTTGACACGACATATCCCTCTGAACATTCCGCATTTGCAATATCACCACCTTCAAATCTCCCATGACTATGATTAATTAATGCGTAACGACCTTGACCACCATACTCTTTAGCAATGTAAGATCCATCTTTCATGTCAATTTCATTTTTAATACTAATTTCTAGGTATGCCGCAGCAATTGCAATAGATGGGATTAAAAATATAAGTGTAATAAGTGATTTTCTTATTAATTTTCTCATTTACTTCTCCTTTTCCTTAATTCGCCCTCTGTTGACTCTGCAAAATCTTTCCATTGTTTCTCTAATTCTTCAGGATTCTGAATCACTTCTTTGCCCGTGATGACTTGCTGGATGTAATTTTTATTGGAATTGCCTTTTAAACCAATCTGTTAAGTATGGTTCAATTGATTTAAATGGTAAATTTTTTGCAAAAATTGTTGAGTCACACGATAAATGAATTGGTTCATACTCTATGAAATTAAATTCATTTTTATTGATCATGCTAAAGCTCAAGTTATCCAATGATTCTTGAATATCTTTTCTGTTAATTTCTTTAACGTTTAATCCAATTGTTTCTGCATTATTTACAATTGAGTTAATTATTTTTTCAGTATTTCCATAATTAAATACATCTGAATAAACAAGTTCTTTTAAATCAGATAATCGAATAAAACTTTGACTAGTAATGACGCATTGATAAGGGGCGCCCATTCTTTCTTTGTAATCCTGATCTCTATTGGTTTCAATTTTTGTTAATATTATTAGATCTGATGATATAACTTGGACTTCACCTTGTTTTTTATATTTCTCAATAATTAAATTCTGTACCTGCTTATTATCTTTGGTTTCATCAATTCTATTTTTCTCGCAGCTTGTTAAAAGAGTTGTCGCAGCAATTAAAATGACTGCAATTTGACTAAACTTATTTTTCATTTCCCTCTCCTATTCCTCAATTCTTCTTCCACCGATTTTTCAAACTCTTTCTGTCGTTTCTCTAGTTCTTTGAGATTGTGAATCACTTCTTTACCTGTGATGACTTCTTTGGAGGATAGGAGGTCATCTAATGACTTCTTTACTTTGACTTTTTTGATGGGAAACATAGGTTCAGTAATGGTGAATTTAACCATCTGTTTAAAACCTATCTAAAAGTGGTATTTCTAGGTTCGACATACCACTCAAAACTAGGGTTCTCATATAGTTGATTTATGAAAATATCTCAAAAAGCTTTTTTAGTTCCCGAACAATATTTTGAATAGATAAGACTCCAACCTCTCTGAAGTCTATTCATATCTAAGTTCTCACTCCTAAAGATTTCTCTTCCCATATACTGAACTTCTTGGGTTTGATAGTTATGAACAACATTGTCATATCCAATAATATTGAAATACTTCTGAGGATCATGAATTTCTTTCCTCTCTGTGTACGAACGATTCATAGTTACAACTTGAATACTCTTAGGATCCATCTCATTAAGATTGATTGTTTGTAGTACTGTTCCATCTTTTGAATTTATTTTTTGATAAATACAACTTTTAGTATCTTTAACTACCCATGAAGAGTATCCACTACATCCATCATCCCCACATCCCGAAGAATAGTTGAGAACTTGAGAAACTACATCAATACCTTTTTTATTTTGTTCATTTGGTGAAGTATTAATTATCGGTACAGAGGGAATTGATGATGAATTTTTGGTATCCCCAACATTTTGCTTCTCATCTTTTGTAGGAGTCACTTTAAAAAATTCATATAGTTTTACACCACCGAAAACTAAAAGAGATATCAATATTGAATATGCTAAAAGTGTTGTGACCCATCCTTCTTTTTCATCATCAGCAAATATACTTCGATCAATAGATTTTTTACATTTTATACAAATAATCTGTCCATCTTCATATGGTTGACCACAGAAATGTTTTTTAATTTTCATTATTTATCTTATAACTAATTATTTTCTAAAATTAATGTGTTGATCTTTTAGAATTAGAATCACAATTATTTTTTAAAACAGCTGATGCATTATTTACTTTTTATCTTTGACTTTTATATAATTGCCAACTACAGAATCTTCTACACCTTGACCACACCCCTCTATTTTTACACCTGTAACGTTAACACCTGTATTTTTAAAAGTTAGAATGACACTGGAATATTCATCTGATAGCAAATAAGATTTTTCTGATATAGGTTTTAGAATCCCTTCAATATCACAAATATTGACCATACCATCATCGATTTTTCCGAATTGATAGTACGCATTTATATGTGCTGAGTAACTATTATTCGGTAATGCTATTACATCTAATTCGCTACCTCGATTTTGAGATTTATTGCCATATGTTCCACCAATCGAAAATTCTTGAGCGTTTTTTTCACAGCCAAATAGCAATGATGATAAAACATATGTAAATATTATTTTCTTCATTTCAATCTTCTATTTCTCAACTCGTCTTCTACCGATACTATAAAATTATTTTCTTGAATATACGTCATCTATGTACCTGTAGTAACTTCTTTGGAAGGCAGAAGGTCATCTGAGGTTTTTTATTTAAATTTCATTAGTCTTTGAAATTTAGTGTCAAGATCCCGAAGATCAAGATCAGAAGACCGAATGATTCACCTATGTGAGTTATAAAAAATTTGCTGACTTCTGGGTTAATGCCTAAAGCAGACAGCATAAGTAATGCAAATCCTATAAATGCGAATAGCCCTCTTAAGTAGTTCATATTTTTCCTTTTAGTTAAATTTATAATATCTATATTCAATAACACAAATTAATACTGATAATACTTACAGTAATTTAAGTTTAAGACCCTCCACTATAACTATCGCACTGAACTCAGGCATTGATTCTTCATATCATTTGTTCTGATTGAGTAGCAATATGATTTTTGATTTTTAATTTGTGCAAGACAAAAATTCTTTGAATCATTCTCTCTTATTGAATAGCAATAAGAATCTTGATTCTTTGACATTGCAAGGCAGTAGTTTTTTTGATCATGATTTTTTATGGAATAGCAGTTAGACGAGTCAGCAAATACCGGGGTTGTTCCTAATACGAACAGAAGGCAAATCAATAACCTCATGGATTAATCCCTATTGTTGTTTTCAACTTTAATAATGAAAATACTAACAGTTATAGATTGCATAAGTTCTAAAACTGTATCCGAGGGTTTCCAATATGCTTTAGGAGTCTTTTTAGCGAGGTTTTTTATGATTTCTCTCCAAAGTCATACGAAATCTTCTTGATTGCTTCCCTCATTACTTCTAGTGATGCACCTCCGCTATATAACCCGTATGTGATTCTCGGTTTTTCATGACCCACGATATCTGCCGCTAGATTCTCGCCAACGCCAGCATTTTCCAGAATTGTTGTAAATGTCTTTCTGATTGAATGAAATACATGTCTTGATGAAAACTTTTGCCTTGTCTTTAATCTACCAAAACGCTGACCAAGTGCATTTGCTCTATCTCCATATTTGTTCTTAGTTAAACTCGATAGTAGATAGTCATCAGTAGAGTCTTCAATCAGTTTTTCAATTCTGTCTTTTATATACGGATGAATCGGTATCGTTCTTTCGCCCGCTTCTGTTTTGGCATCAACGATTGTGATGCTTTCTTCTTTAAGATCTATGTCTTTACAAAGTAGGGAGCAGATTTCTTCAATACGGGCTCCTGTATACATGGCAATCAAAATTAAGTCTGCTAACTTTTGATTTTCATCTAAAGCAATTTTATAAAGACTAACAATTTCTTTTGGAGAGAAAGGTAGCCAAGATTGTGTTTTATTAACTGATTTTGAGTTTGGTTTATTGCTGATCTTAAATTCAATAGGCACTACAAAAGGGTTTGGTTCAGTCTGTGGTATCTCTTCAATGAACTGTAGATATTTAAAGAAATTCTTTGATGATCCGATAATTCTAGTTACGGATGATGCTGAGAGCTTACCTTTCTTGGCGATATGTCTAATCCATAAATCAACACTTTTAGCCGTAATCAATGGTGCTGTAGGAAATTGAGTAGTCATTATTTCAATATCACTTAACATTTGATCTATATTCTTTTGTGAAAGACCACGATCCTCTTCATGCTTCTTCCAGTTCTTGAGTACATCTTCTAAGTATTGATTTTTTCCAGTTGCTATCTGTTCAAAGACTTCTGCATGAATTTCTTTCTTGGCTAAATTAAGTTTTGCTATTTCTTCATCTATAGCGTCTTGAACTAAGTGAGAAGGGGAGGATTTGAGTAATTTACGAATATCTTTAGCTGATTGAATGAGTGGATCATCCGATTTTGATCTCGCAGATTCAATTTCTGCTTTCCAACCCATTACATAAACTTGAGCAATCGTTTCTGCCAGTCTTTTATTATCTGTACCCGTGCTTTTAGAGAACTTTGCTTTCCCAATAATGTATTGAATCTCTTTGGGTACATAGAGCACCGCAAAGTAGGTGTTGTATCGTTTAACGAGATAAGAAGGTTTTGAGGTCTTGGGCACGTTTGTTCCTATATGAACAACACTCTAGCATACATTCAACCCATGTTTTCAACCCATGTTACTTCTTAAGAGTCATATATCTATTGACTTAAAAGGTAGTTTTCATATAATCAGAAGATCTCACCTCTTCCGCCAAATTACTAGGTATTACAAGAGTTTGTGGCAATACAACAGCCTTGTTACCAAAATCGTTACCAAGAACCACCTTCGGGTGGTTTTTCTTTATCTGAATCATTAAGCTTAAATTGAGGACTTGCTGTAATTTTTTAT
>CANCQD010000005.1 GCA_947380285.1 Burkholderiaceae bacterium
TACTTTGATAATCAATTCAGTCTATTTGGATTATGTCGCTGTTTGGTCACAAAAAAGGAGAAACCATGGGACTTACCGTGGGGAGTAATCAAGATACCTTCAATTACAAGGTTGTCAGCCAATTTGCCATCGTTACTGTGCTTTGGGGGATTGTTGGCATGCTCGTGGGGGTTATCCTCGCAGCGCAGCTCATCTGGCCTGAAATCACTTTTAATATTCCTTGGCTTAGCTATGGTCGCTTGCGTCCTTTGCACACCAATGCGGTGATTTTTGCTTTTGGTGGTTCGGCTTTATTCGCAACGTCCTATTACATTGTTCAACGCACATGTCAGGTACGACTCTTTTGTGACAAGCTAGCGGCATTTACATTCTGGGGTTGGCAGGCAGTCATTGTGTCTGCTGCGATTACCTTGCCATTGGGTATTACTACTTCTAAAGAGTATGCCGAACTCGAGTGGCCAATCGATTTATTAATCACGGTCGTTTGGGTTGCATATGCAGTTGTGTTTTTTGGTACTGTGATCAAGCGCAAGACTAAACACATTTACGTTTCTAACTGGTTCTTTGGTGCATACATTTTGACGATTGCGGTATTGCACATCGTTAACAATATGGAAATGCCAGCAAGTCTCTTCAAGTCTTACTCAGCATATGCTGGAGCGCAAGACGCGATGATTCAGTGGTGGTACGGACATAATGCAGTAGGCTTCTTTTTGACTACCAGCTTCTTAGGCATGATGTACTACTTCATTCCAAAGCAAGCTGAGCGTCCAATCTACTCATATCGTTTATCGATTGTCCACTTCTGGGCGCTGAACTTTACCTATATGTGGGCTGGTCCTCACCACTTACAGCACACCTCCTTGCCAGACTGGACTCAGTCTTTAGGTATGGTTTTCTCATTGATCTTATTGGCACCGTCATGGGGTGGCATGATCAACGGCATCATGACGCTGTCTGGCGCATGGTACAAATTGCGCCGTGATCCGATCTTGAAATTCTTGGTAGTTGCCTTGTCCTTCTACGGTATGTCTACCTTCGAAGGTTCCATGATGTCTATCAAGACGGTGAATAGCTTGTCTCATTACACGGACTGGACTATTGGCCACGTTCACTCTGGCGCTCTTGGTTGGGTTGCCATGATTACTATTGGCTCCTTGTACTACCTCATTCCACGTTTGGTTGGGCAAAGAGATATGTACAGCACGAAGCTAATTGAACTACATTTCTGGATTGCAACAATCGGTGTAGTGATTTACATCGCTGCCATGTGGATTGCTGGGGTAATGCAAGGCTTGAT
The DNA here is from genome assembly GCA_947380285.1 of Burkholderiaceae bacterium. Next base: position 1,301 of record CANCQD010000005.1, read on the forward strand.
GTGGAGAGCATTTGAACCAGATGGAACTTTGACTTACAGCTTTGTAGAGTCTGTAAAAGCAACTTATCCCTTCTATGTCATTCGTTTGTTAGGCGGCCTGTGCTACTTAAGCGGTATGTTTGTAATGGCTTACAACGTCTATAAAACAGTGATTGGTAAAACATTCATTGACGCCGCAATTCCACAAACGTCTGTAGCAGCTCATTAAGGATAAGAACATGTCAGAACAACGTCGATTTTTTTCCCACGAAACGCTTGAGCGTAATGTTGGTTGGTTGATCATCGCTACTATTGCGGCAATCTCAATTGCCGGTTTGGTGCAGATCGTGCCTTTGTTTTTCCAACACTCAACAACTGAGCCAAGCCCAGGCGTTGAGCCTTATTCAGCTTTACGCTTAGCTGGCCGTGATATCTATCAACGCGAAGGTTGTCTGGGTTGCCATTCACAACAAATTCGTACCCTGCGTTCAGAAGTTGAGCGTTACGGTCCTTACTCATTGGCTGGCGAGTCTGTGTTTGATCACCCATTCTTATGGGGTAGTAAGCGTACTGGCCCAGATTTGGCCCGTGTAGGTGGTCGCTATTCTGATGATTGGCATCGTATTCACTTGCGTAATCCGCGTGACGTAGTGCCTGAGTCCAATATGCCTGCTTACCCATATTTGCAAAAGCCAGCTGCTGCAGACACTATTTCCTCTCATATGACTGCCATGCGCCGCTTGGGTGTTCCATACACTGACGAGCAAATTGCAAATGCACCTAAAGAGTTGGAAGGCAAAACTGAAGAGGATGCATTGATTGCTTATCTCCAGGGTCTTGGTGTAAATCGTAGATACATTATTGTTGATGAGGTAGTTGCTAAGTAATTCTTAGTGACAGAGAACTATGCAAAACATTGCCCCTTATCTCTCAGCAATCTCTACTGTGCTTGGCTTGGTATTTTTTATAGGAATCATTTGGTGGGCTTGGTCTGCAAAAAGACAGCCTGCCAATCAAGAATCCGCCGAACTTCCGTTCGATCTTCCCGATGAATTCAGTAAGGATAAATCATGAGTGACTTTCTTGGTGCCGGTTGGAGTGCCTATATCGCCTTAGTAACATTGGTCGGTATTTTTTGGTGCGTCTGGCTATTATTTTCTCAACGCAAGACCAAGGTAACTTTGAAGCCAGATGGTCAGGTAGCTGATACCGGTCACGTATGGGATGGCGATCTACGTGAGTTAAATAATCCGTTGCCACGTTGGTGGATGTGGATGTTCTTGCTTTCTTGTATCTTTGCGCTTGTTTACTTAGTTCTGTATCCAGGTCTGGGGTCTTATCCTGGCTTATTGGGCTATAGCACTGATGGCGCTTTGATGAGCTCAATGACTGCCGCCAATGATGAGTTAAAACCTGTCTACGCTAAGTATGTCAAGATGGATATTGAACAAGTAGCAGCTGATCCTAAAGCGCGTGAAATGGGTCAACGCCTCTTTCTGAATTCTTGTGCACAGTGTCATGGATCTGATGCCGGTGGCGCTAAAGGCTTCCCAAACTTGACTGATGGCGACTGGCTCTATGGCGGTTCACCAGAAAATATCAAAACATCTATTGTGAATGGCCGTGGCGGCGTAATGCCTCCATTCCCACAATTGAATGCCAATCAAATCATAGATGTTGCTAACTATGTCCGCAGCCTTTCTGGCTTACCGACTGACAGCCAAAAGGCAGCCCGTGGTGCAGAAGTATTTCAAGCGAACTGCGTGGCCTGTCATGGGGCAGATGGTAAAGGTAACATCGCTTTAGGTGCTCCGAACTTGACTGATAAAGTTTGGTTATATGGTGGCTCAGAGGCAACAATTGTTGAGACTGTAACTAAAGGTCGCATGGCAATGATGCCTGCTCAAGACAAAGTATTAAGCCCTGAGAAAATTCAGCTATTAACAGCTTATGTTTGGGGTTTATCCAACAATAAACAGCCAGCAACTGCTAAGTAAGTAAATTATTTAGTGACAGATCATTCGCCGGGTGGGAAACCTGTTCCAATAGAAGTTATTGAGGAGTCTCTTTACGAGGTTCGGCGAAAGATTTATCCACGCTCAGTTTCAGGACTCTTTGCCCGTTGGAGATTCATATTAGTCTTTGCAACCCAACTACTATTTTATGGCTTACCGTGGTTGAGTTGGAATAATCGTCAAGCAGTTCTATTCGATTTAATTCAGCGTAAGTTTTACATTTTTGGCCTTGTTCTTTGGCCTCAAGACGTGATTTATCTCACGCTCTTATTAATTCTTTCTGCATTAGCCTTATTCCTATTTACAGCTGTCGCTGGACGTTTATTTTGCGGCTATGCATGCCCGCAAACGGTGTATACCGAGATCTTTATGTGGATCGAACGTAAGGTCGAAGGGGATCGTTTCGCAAGGATTCGCTTAGATGGCGAAGAGTGGCCTTGGGGTTTCCGTAAGTGGCGTTTAAAGATTACGAAACATTTCCTTTGGCTATTAATCGCTTTCTGGACTGGCTTTACTTTCATTGGGTATTTCACCCCAATTAGTACCTTAGGTTCTGCATTAATTCATTTGTCTCTTGGCCCTTGGCAGACTTTCTGGTTATGTTTCTATAGCTTTGCGACTTGGGGTAATGCAGGGTTTATGCGTGAGCAAGTTTGTAAATATATGTGCCCATACGCACGTTTCCAAAGCGTGATGGTTGATAAAGACACCTTCTTGGTTACTTATGACAAGGTTCGTGGCGAACCTAGAGGAAGTCGTAGCAAATCGGCAGATCAAACTACATTAGGTTTAGGTGATTGTGTTGATTGCAGTATCTGTGTTCAGGTTTGCCCAACTGGCATCGATATTCGGGATGGCTTGCAATACATGTGTATTGGTTGTGGTGCTTGTATTGATGCCTGCAATCAAGTCATGGAAAAGGTAAGCTATCCGAAGGGTTTGATTCGTTATACGACCGAGCGTGCGATTGAAGAAAAGGAATCCAATCAAAGTGTGATTCGCCATATTTTGCGTCCACGGGTGTTGATTTACACAGCATTTATCACGGTTTTGACTTCCGCCTTTCTCGTTTCTCTCGCAACGCGTAATCCTTTGAGAGTTGATGTGATGCGTGATCGCGGGGCTTTAGCTCGTGAGGTGGAAGGTGTTCGCATCGAGAATATTTACCGCATTCAAATCATGAATGCCTCTGAACACCCAATGAAAGTCCGGATTAAGGCTATGGGTTTGGATGATTTAAGGATTCTGAATTCACAAGGTAGGGAAATTCAAGAAATTGAAGTTTCGTCGGCAAGTAATCAGTTGCTCCCAATTAAGGTCAGTACTACCATTGGTCAAAATGAATTTGGAAATTACCCAATTCATTTTGATGTGGTCGCTCAAGAATTATCTGGCGATGAAATAATTATTAGAACGCGCGATGAAAAATCAACTTTTATTATTCCCCGTTAAGTTAAGGCAATGGAGAGGATGCATATGACAGAAGAGCACACTATTAAACCTTGGTTTAAGCAGTTATGGCCATGGTTATTAATCAGCGGCCCTGCAGTTGCAATGATTGGTTGCATTATCACTATTTACTTGGCGGTAAATTTATACGCTGATAAACCTTTGCGCGATGGTCTGGTTAAGCAAGGCTTGAAGGTGGAGCAACTCAAAGACACCCAGGCGAAAAAATGAAGTTCCGCCTGCTGATCTGGATCTTGTGGCCCTCCTTTTTGGTGGCTGGCATGGCAGAAGGCTTGTTATTTACGATCATTCATCCGCAAGATCTTTTGTTTTTTGGTTATCACCCAGAGATTTCTGATGAGGGTATTTACACCATTGGATTCTTTGTGATTTGGACGTTTTGCGCAGTCTCTAGTGCACTAACTGCTTATATCCTGCCTGGCATAGAGGCGCCAGATAATAAAGAAATCGACCGCGGCTTACTTTAAGCGTGTTTTACAGGAATGTCTGCGCTGACGCAGGCTGTTCTATCTGGGTTAGGAATTCCAGCAAGTTCATATAAGCCATCCATATCAATGAGCTTAATGTGACGTTGCTTAATTTGAATAAGGCCTGATTCTGCAAAGCGTGAAAGCATGCGACTTACAGTTTCAATTTGGATGCCAAGATAGCTGCCGATATCATTACGGCTCATGCGTAAATCAAATTCATTATTAAGGTAGCCGCGTGCAGCTAAGCGTTGTGAAAGACTCAATAAAAATACTGCCAATCTTTCTTCTGCACGCATCGTGCCAAGAGAAAGTAAGTGACGTTGATCTTGAGTGAGTTCACGACTCATGATTTTATGGAACTGATTTTGTAAAACTGGGATCTGTCGCGCTAAATCCTCAAAGGCTTCGTAACGAATAATGCAAACTTCACTCTCTTCAAGAGCAATTGCATCCGATTGGTAATGACCTTCACCAATTCCATCAAGACCCAAGATTTCACCAGGAAGATGAAAGCCTATGACTTGTTGACGACCATCCTGTAGGCAAAACTCTGTTTTGAGTGTGCCAAAGCGAACGCTGTAGACGGAGCTCAATGGGTCACCATGGCGATAGAGGCTTTCTCCTTTTTGCAGGTGAACACGCTCTTTAACTAAAGTGTCTATCTGGGAAACTTCACTGCTGTTTAGTCCAACCGGCAGACAAAATTGACCCAGAACGCAGACTGAACATTTGCTAGTTGGGGTGTCGGTAGGTTTGTAATGCATATTTGAATGACTTTATAAGGGCAGTTTATTCTATTAATATGAAAATCATCGCTTTTACCTATTTTTTATCGATTTCATGTTAACAAGCAGCCTGCTACTTGCAGTATTTTTGGGCGCTCTCGTTAGTGGCTGGCACTGTGCTTTGATGTGCGGTGGTATAGCGGGGGCCATAGAGCGGCCTGTAGCCCCAGAGACCCTTTTAAGGGCTAAATCTGAGCTTTTTTACCTGCAATTGATCATGCATTTAGGGCGGGTAACGACTTATGTCTTATTGGGTGCTTTAGCTGCTGCGTTAGGGCTTGTTGTTTGGCAGCAAAACCTGATTCCTATTCAGCGCCCCTTATTTGCCTTAACGTCCCTGATCTTGATTTTGATGGGTATCCGCCTGCTAAGGGTTGGTAAGCCAGATAGATTGCTTGGGGGCAAATGGCTCAGCTCCAAAATTGCAGCTTATTGGGCTAAATACTTGGGTCGTATGGCCAGAGGCCCTTCACGTTGGTTCAGTGGGATGCTTTGGGGTTTAGTGCCTTGCGGATTGGTGTATAGCGTTTTGCCACTCGCATTTTTATCTGGGGACGTATTGACTGGTGCCTCCTTGATGTTGGCTTTTGGCTTGGGAACATTACCTAACTTATTGCTGATCTCTAAATTTTCCGCAGCACTCACTCAGTTTGGACAATATCTTTGGGTGCGGTATTTGGCAGCCTTACTACTTTTAACTGCGGGTGGCTTTGGTTTATATCGCGCCTGGGTTTTGCCAGAGGCTTTACTGAAAGGCGGCTTCTGTATTTCTTAAGCCGCTCTTAAACTGTTGCCGCTTCAATCCCAGAGATCAGATCCGGATAGAAGGAGTCTTGCGGTAGCGAAGAAATAAAGGCACTACGCTCAGCCATTTCTAGCGGTTGATGCGCTAAGCCACAAACAATTAATCGAATGTTACGAATCTTGCACAGATGCGCTAGCTCCATAATCGTATCCATGCCAGAAGTGTCGATGTAAATCACATTCTTCAAATCAAGCAAAAGAGTTTGTGATGGCAGGTTTGCCTCAATCTTTTCAAGAAGTTTTACTGCACCAAAAAAGATGGCGCCATAAATGCGGTAGGCATCAATTTTTCCTTGCTGATTATTGAGCCCTGGGAAATCTGCAGCCAAAGCAGTCTCGCAACGTGAGAGGCTCGAGATACGATAAATGAAGGTGATAAAGGCTAGTAATAAACCTACTTCAACCGCAATGGTGAGATCTAAAACAACTGTGAGAGTGAAGACGCTCAAGATGGTGATGCGATATGGCAAGCGAAACTGTTTGAGATCGATAAACTTCTGCCAATCACCCATATTCCAGGCTATATACATCAATATTGCGGCAAGACTAGCTAAGGGAATATTTTTAGCAAGTGGAGCTGCGAACAAAACGATGATCAATAAGGTGGCTGCATGCACAAGACCAGCAATAGGTGTTGAAGCACCGCTCTCCAAATTTGTTACGGTGCGAGCAATTGTGCCGGTGGCTGGCATTCCACCAAAAAATGGAACAGTGAAATTAGCAATGCCTTGAGCCATGAGTTCTTGATTTGATTCATGGCGATCATGAATTAGCCCATCGGCAATGCGAGCGCAGAGTAAAGATTCAATTGCACCTAATATAGCAAGCGTTAATGCAGGTGCAACCATGTACTGAGCGCTATCCCAGCTAACTGGAATCCATTCAAATGCGGGAAGTCCAGATGGGATTCCGCCAAAGCGACTGCCGATAGTATCTACAGGCAAGTTGAGGGCACTAGTAACGATCGTTGCCACTACCATGGCTACTACTGTGCCAGGTAGGTGTGATAGCCAACCTAAGCGATTCTGAAATAATTTCCAGACAATTAATAAAGCAAGGCTACCGCAAGCTATGCCAAGTGCAATTGGGTTAAAGGTATCTGCCGCTAAGTAAAGCGTATGAACTGATTGAAAAAACTGGGCAGGCATTTTTTCAATCTGGAGTCCAAAGAAATCTTTAATTTGAGATAGGCCAATCAGAAAAGCGATCCCGTTGGTAAAACCAATAATCACTGCGATGGGAATAAAGCGTACGAGCGTTCCAAGCCGAAACACTCCCATGAGAACTAAAAATACTCCTGACATCGCCGTTGCTAGTAATAAATTAGGGACGCCATAGCGCTCCACAATGCCATACACAATGACAATGAAAGCGCCTGCTGGTCCGCCGATTTGAACTCGACTACCGCCGAGCAGGGAAATCAGGCCACCAGCAATAATGGCAGTGAAGATGCCGGCTTCTGGTTTAAGCCCGCTGGCAATTGCAAAGGCCATAGCCAAGGGAAGCGCAACGATTCCAACTGTTAGTCCAGCAAAAATATCCTTGGTGAATAGGGTACGGTTATAGCTGGCAAATGAATCTAGTAGCCGAGGACGAAAAAACATTACGGTTGGGTCTTAATCATTTAAGAGTTGCTAACTTAAGGGATGCGGTTGCCAACCCAGTATGCAAAGCCAGCACATAAGGCCGTAACGAGGCTGCCCCATGCAATATCAATGAAAGCCAATTGCGTTGGAAAGTTTCTAACAACTGCCAGATTGGTGAGGTCGTAGGTCATATAACAAAATAGACCGAACAAGGCTCCATATTGCAGTGCATATATCCAGGACTGTTTTGATAGCGCCGGAACAATTACAAAAATACAGACTCCCAGCGCATAAAGGAGATAAAACGCAAGTCCAGCAAGTAGTTTGGGTTCGCTGGCCATCAAATCACCCATCTCGTTACGGTACAGGTTTTTTGCGACACCCAACAGCCATGCCAAATCAATTACGATTAAGGCGACTAAAAATGAGAGGTAAATAGCAAAATTCTTAAGCAATTAAGTTACCTTTATTCTTTAATAGACTAATAATAAGCATTATGATGGAAAGAGTGAGTTAGTAAATCAATTTAAGAGGAGTCAACATGTTTAAGCATTTATTGGTGCCGGTAGATGGTTCAGATGTCAGCAAAAAATCCTTAAAGAAAGTCGCTGCACTTGCCAAGGCTGATGGCGCTGCAGTTACCTTGGTGTATGTTTCGGATCCATTGCCTCCGATGGTTTATTCGGATAGCACTATGGGTTATGGAATCTCTCAGAAAGAACATTCCAAGGTTTGTGAGGCTTATGCAAATGATGTATTCAAGAAGGCTGTGACAGCTCTTGGCGCTGGTGTTAAAGCAAAAAGTATTCATATTGCTAATAACAATCTATCTGAAGGAATCTTGGATGGTGCCAAAAAAGCAAAAGCAGATGTGATCGTGATGGCATCGCACAAGCGCACAGGCATTAAGGGCATCTTGCTGGGCAGCGAGACTCATGAAGTCATCGTTCATTCATCTTTGCCGGTGTTGGTTCTAGGTTAGTCAATTCACCGCCAAACAGACAGGGTCCAATTGGACCCTTTTTTGTTACAGCAGAACGTATTAAGCTCCATTAGTTGTATTTTATAGGGCTACCCAATAAGAGTATTTCTCTGGTTAGTTGCCCACTTTCGTTATCGCGCATAGACCATAAATCTAGTTGAGTCTTGGAGCCGTAGGGATCTACGTAAATACCATTCTTTCTTAATTCAAAATGAAGGTGTGGTCCGGTTGATCTGCCGGTTGAGCCGACATAGCCAATTTCAAATCCGCGCCTTACTTCATTACCCAATTCAAGTTCTACGTTGTAATTGCTTAAGTGAGCATAGTAGGTGTTGTAATTACCCGGATGCTCTAAAACAATTAAGTTTCCAAATGCACCGCTAAAGCCTATGTGTACGACTTTGCCATTGGCAACACTAAAAATGGGGGTGCCGATTGGGGCAGCATAATCAATCCCCATATGGGCGCGATAGCGTTGGGTTGTTGCTGGTGCCTGGGTTGGAGCTGCTGGCGAACGGCTTTTACTACGCTTGCTAGAGGAGGCTTTCACCATACCAACGCCTCTAGAAATTCGGCGATAGCTTAATGGATTGGTCCAGAAAGAGCGTTCAAGCGATTCTCCGCTTCCGGTAAAGAAACCTCCAGGGATGTCGTTACGCTCCATCCAAAAGGCATTAGCGTATAGCTCTTTGGTAATAGGATCCATAATTTCTACCGCCCAAATTTGTGCCCACTTTTCTCGATCACCAAAGTCCACAATCAAGCGTACAACACTATAAGTATTTTCGAGTGAATTATTTTCTTCGGGATAAATTTGTTTGATTAGAGAATTTAATTCCCAGACAAGTTCAACAGGCAACTGGTCGCTTACCTTACGCGGATCATACAAAACATCTCTCAGGGGGATGCGAATCTCTGTCAAACGTTTGGACTCATCCTTAAGATAGTCTTGTTGGATGAGAAATCCACCAACAGCTGAAGGTGTAAATGTCCACACCTCTGTTTTACTGTCTTGGATAGGACCGTTCATGATGCTTAAGGAATCAAAGCGATTGCGGCCACCAAAAGCAACTGCATATGGGATGCAATCTCCACGCATGCGGTCAAAAAAGGTTTTAGTCTGAGTCTTGAAAAATTCAGCAAACTGGCGGTTATCAATTCCAATGCTTGCGGGTAGATTATCTTCATTAAAGTTGCGGCGTAAACAGCCTTGGGCAACTCGGTAATCTAAATTGGCATCACTATCGAGCATGAGCTCATCCGGAGCTTTTCGCTGAAATAGGGAGGGGTTCATAGTCATACTGCTGGTTTTTGAGCCTATACCTGATGATTTATCTTTAAATCCAATCTGTTTAGAAGGTTGAACAATGACTTTCTGACGAGTTTGGCTCGGGCTTGGGTTACTTTGTGCTTGGGCTGCATCAGCCAACCCCGGGGTTGAGCTAAGAAAGGCACAGCCAGACAAAATGATCACTCCCTTAGTGAACCGGGAGCCAAGGGATACTTTTTTATTCACACCCCAATTATCTAATAATGTGGGAGTGCCCATCAATAAATATGCTGTGCCGCAGCAAAATCAATTCAGTCTTGATCTGGAGCTATCGCGAGAACTTCAAAAGCCGCCTTTAGTCTTTCTTCGTAATTCCGCTTCATGATGGCCGCCTCATCGGCAGGCCAAGCCCTAAAACCAGCACCTTTGGCAATGCCAGTTTTGCCACTTTTAACTAAATTCGTCACACAGCTTGGAGGTTTAGTGATGTTGGAGAGGGAGGGGTATATCAACTCTGCAGCCAAGGTCATTCCCTCCCAACCAGAAATCTCTTTTTGAGTCATGGGCCCAACCGCCGCATAACGAAAGCCAAAGCTATAACGAACTGCAGTATCTATATCGTCTGGTGTGGCTATGCCTTCCTCAATAAGCGAGAGTGCCTCCCGCATTAAGGCATGTTGAATGCGGTTTGCCAAAAAGCCAGGGATATCTTTCTTTACAAGAACAGGTTTTTTATTGTGTGCTCGGTAAAAATCACAGAGTGTTTCAGCCAAAGCAAGATCGGATTGTTGCCCAGCAACAATTTCCACAAGTGGCACTATATGCGCAGGCATGAAGTAGTGCGTATTAAACATGCGATGTGCTGTAGGCAGGTCTTTTGCGATATCGCTAATGGGAAAGCCGGAGCTATTACTGCCAATGGGAATATGGGGGGGTACGCGTTGATCTAGCGTAGCAAAGATTTCCTTTTTTAGCGCAAGATGTTCTGAAATCGTCTCAATGACTAAGTCCACCCCAGACCAATCCTGCCACCCGTCAATACTGCCATTTTGTAATTGCGGGTTTAGCTTAGACCAGTCTGGATTGATTGACTGCGCAAGTGTCCGAATGGAGTCTAGGCACGCCAGTGCCTTTTCAGTGCTGCGCCCGAGGATGACAGTGTCGGCGTCGCTAGCTAGAAATCCTGCGGCTATTCCAACCCCCATCGTACCCGTTCCGATGACAACAACTTTGCTCATTTCTGACCTATGAATTTGTAAAGGAATGAATGGATTATTCCTTATTCATGCTCCTGCCGGTAAATTAAATTCTCGATACAATCATTTTTTGATTAAGGAGTTTAGATGCCGATTATCGAATCTATCCAAGTAGCCTCAGTAGCAGTGCCCTTAGATAAGGTTACCTCATTTTCTACTCGTACCGTTTCTGAGCGCCATTATTGCTTAGTTAAAGTTCGCGGCAAAGACGGTAATGAGGGAATTGGTTTTTGTTACGTCGGAAGTGCTGGTGGAGACATCGCGAAAATTGCTGTAGAGCAATTACTAGCTCCAAAATTAATTGGTCAAAATAGCCATCGCAGTGAAGGTCTCTGGATGGAGATGTATAACGAATCCATTCTTCAAGGTCGGGCTGGTGCGGTAATGCGTGGCATCTCTATTTTGGACACAGCCTTGTGGGATTTGAATGCACGTTCTGTCGGCCTGCCTTTGCATCAATACCTTGGCTCAGTAGTAGACGACCGTGTGCCAGCCTATGCCAGTGGGGGCTATTATTTAGAAGGCAAAACTCCTGCCAAGCTCGGTAAGGAAATGGAGTCTTACGTGAAGCAGGGCTTTAAAGCAGTCAAGATGAAAGTGGGGCGACTATCCCCATCTGAAGAAGAGGCGCGCGTGAAGGCTGCTCGCAAAGCTGTTGGTGACGATGTATTGCTGACTCTCGATGCTAATAATGCATGGCGTGATTTACCGACTGCACTTGAGTATGTCCGTCGATTTGAGGCTTACAACCCTTATTGGATTGAAGAGCCATTCTCTCCCGATGCAATTGATTTGCATGCTGCCTTAGCACGCCAAACGAAGATCAACGTTGCTACCGGTGAAATGGAAGCGGGGCGCTGGCGCTTTAGGGAGTTAATTGATGCTGGTGGCGCAGCCATATTGCAATCAGATGCTGCAGTCTGTGGTGGTATTACCGAATGGAGAAGAATTTCTGCATATGCAGATTTGAAGGGTGTAATAGTCTGCCCACATTGGATGCATGATTTACATGCGCCTTTAGTTGCAGCAACACCTAATGCGCGTTTTGTAGAGTTTTTCTTGGATGATCAAGTGCTAAATTTCCGCAGGTTAATCAATAAACAACTCACCTTTAAAAATGGGGATTTAATTTTGCATAAAACCCCCGGATTAGGATTTGAGTTTGATGAAACTGCTGTGAAGAAATACGCGGGTAAGGCTGCTTGGAGCAAGATTTCTTAAGCAAAACTTTTACACCCTTGCTTCACAAATAATGAAGCCCGCTGATGCGGGCTTCATTATGAAGATGGAATAGAGTTCTTAACTGGATCTGGGGTTGAGCTTGAAATGCGTAATAGTTTGCGTCACTAGAACTAGACCAAAGCCAATAAAGCCAATCAAGTCAGCCTCTGTAGAGGGATAGGCTAATGCAACGCCGGAGACCACCATGATGACGCGTTCAAAGATCTTGGTTTTCTCAATAAACCAACCTTGGAGTCCTCCAGCTAAGCAAATAATTCCAACCACTGCTGTAAAGGATACCCAGGCAATTTGCATCCAGTCGGCCTGCTCTAATGCGCTGGTGGATCCCATTAATAGCAAGCTCACACCAGACTTATCAAGCACAAACATGAAGGGAACCAGAATGGCGGGAGCCACATACTTCCAGGTCTGTAAAGTAGTCTTATAGGGATTCCCTTTGCAAATTGCTGCTGCTGCAAATGGAGAGAGTGCGGTCGGAGGTGACACCTCAGAAAGTACAGCGTAATAGAAGATGAACATATGCGCTGCAAAAGCAGGTACACCCAAATTAATCAATGCAGGTGCTGCAATCACCGCGCAAATAATATAAGAAGCTGTAACCGGCACAGCTAAGCCAACCACCCATACAACTAAGGCAGTAAAAATAGTAGTGAGCAAGAGTGAGCCGCCAGCATACTGAATAACGATGGAACTAAATTTCAGACCGAGGCCAGTAAGGGTGACGGTACCTACAATCAAGCCAGCACCAGCGCAGGTAGCGGCAATTGCTAAGACGCCAGTTGAGCCAGAGGCAAGAGCCTTAGTTAGATTGGAGTTATACAACCCAGAAAGGATAGGCTCTTTACCTTTAAACCATGCCCAAGGAATGATTGCGGTATCTTCACGCAACATGCTCGATAAAGCGGAAACTACAGTCGCCCAAAATACCGACATGACGGGTGAGAAGCCCATCATCATGAACACCACAATAGAGATGAGTGAGAAGAAGTGGAACCAGTATTTCTTGGTGAGTTGCCACGCTGTTTCGGCTGAAGCAAATTGAATGCTCTTCATACCATATTTGCGTACATCAATTTCTACCATGACGAATAAGCCAAGGTAGAAAAGAATGGTCGGGATAGTTGCCATCAGCAATACATCCAAATATGAAATCTTGAGAAAGTCTGCAATCAAGAAGGCGGCTGCACCAAGCACTGGCGGGGAGATGATGGCACCTAGGCCACCTGCCGCCAAAAGCCCACCTGCCGCATTTTTTTCGTAACCTACTTTATCCAACATAGGGGCTGCGACTGAGCCAACGGTAACGGTCGTAGCAACGCCTGAGCCCGATGGCCCACCTAGCAGGAAAGACGACATCACAATCGTTCTGCCGACGCCAGAAGATTTTCCACCCATGGCTGCAAAGGAGAAATCAATGAAGAATTTGCCCGCACCCGTGAACTGCAGGAAGGCGCCAAAAATAGTGAAGAGAATGATGAGGGTTGCCGAGACGTCCACGGCAGTGCCATAGATGCCCTCTAGAGTCATGTACATATAACCCACCAAACGATCAAGGCCGTAACCCTTGTGGGTCCAGGGTGCTGGCAAGTAATTGCCAAATAAAGCATAGAGCAGAAACAAGACGGTAACCGTTACCAATACCATGCCGTTGGTTCTTCTAACGCTCTCGAGGATTAGCAATATTAAGCCAATACCAACCATGACATCAGTAGAGTTGGGCGCAGTGTTTCTATCCATGAAATCATCGCCACCAGTCAGGATGTAATAGGCGATCGCTACAGACCCAAGCGCAAACACTACATCCCAGATCATGAGGCGATTTTTGAAGCGGGCTGCAATTGGAAAGCTTAAAAAAACCAGAAACAGCACCAAAGCTACGTGGATCACACGTAATTGCTGGGTTGGAACAATGGAGTAGGCAGCGTATAGGTGAAATAAAGACATTCCTACTGCTACTAGAGTGATGAACTTCGCTAGTAGACCCTTGTAGTCATTAGAGTCGCCTTCTTCCTGCTTAATAAAGGCGTCTAATTTTTCTTGGGTTTCGTTATCAATAACGTTTTGATTCATGTCTCAACCTATTTTTTATATTTATGCGGTACTTTATTTTTATGCCGCTTTAAAACGAAAGGGGTGAGTTTGACTCACCCCTTAATACAAACACTGACTTAATTTACTTTGATGTTCTTTTCTTTAAAGTACTTTAATGCGCCTGGATGAAAATCAACCGGAGTAGATTTTGCTTTTTGATTTTCCAGGCTGACATTCATGTATTCCTGATGGGTACGCACTAAATCAATCTTGTTATCAAACATTGTTTTCACAATCTTATAAGCTTGATCATCGGGCATGTTGGCATTCACTACTAAAATATTAGCAACGGCTGCAACTTTATTATCTTTAGTCATGCCGCTATACATTGCCTTCGGGATCACTGTAGGGAAATATAGATTCCCATATTTTTTATTCATTGCAGGTACTTCGTCCGTTGTGTCCACCATCACAATTTTCATGCCGGGACTATTAGCCAAATCAGTAACAGCAGCAGTAGGTAAGCCTCCAACCCAGAAGAAAGCATCGATCTTGCGATCTTTCACGGCGTTAACGGATTCCGCTACGCTTAAACGCTCACGTTTTACATCTTTATCTTTATCGATACCGGCAGCTTCTAGCAAGCGAAAGGCCATCACTTCCGTTGCGCTACCTGGGGCGCCAGTACTAATACGCTTGCCCTTTAAATCTTTCATGGATTTAATGCCAGTAGAGTCTACTGTGACCACGTGCATCAAATTTGGATAAAGAACTACTAGGGTGCGAAGGTCCACTTTTTTACCAACAAACTTACCTTCACCAATCTGAGCATCTTTTGCAGCGTCAGCCATCGAAAAGCCAACGTAAGGCTTGCCTGTGCCAATGAGGTTCAAATTGTCTACCGATCCACCAGTAACTTCTGCAGTAGCAGACATTCCAGGAACTTTGCTCGATAGAACTGAAGCTAAGCCACCACCCATTGGGTAGTAAACACCCCCTGTACCACCTGTTGCGATAGAAATATTTTGAGCGCTGACACTTGCACAAAGAAAACTAAGCGATAAAGCAATAACCTTAACTAGTTTCATTGTTGTCTCCTAATTATTTTTTATTTTTCTAAATTACAAACCTGGCATGCTGAAATTAATCGCTTGTAGCTCACTAAGAAGTTGAGCTTGCTGATCAGCAGTTAACTGCATGAGTGGTGGACGTACTCTGAGCCACTCAGGGTCTTTGCTGTAGTGTGCAACAGCGGTCTTCATACCTGCAATCATTTGATACTTGGCAAAAATCCCTCGTACTTGATCTAAGCCTGCTTGACGTTCATCAGCGTTAGATTCTCTCCAGTGATCTGCCAAATCAGCAATAGCCTTGGGATTCACGTTGGCGGTAGCTGAGATGCAACCAACGCCGCCAGCACGTAAGGCGCGCATTAAAAATACTTCGCTGCCTGCATACACGCGGAAACCTGATGGCGCTAAGAGCTTAATAACTGATTCTGTATATGACCAATCACCTGAGCTATCTTTCATGCCTACAACAGTATTTGGATATTCTTTTGCTAAGCGCTCAAGTAAGGAGAGGCTTAAGGTCACTTTAGTGACGGGTGGAATGTTGTAGATATAAATTTGTAGTGCGGCACTGCCAATTTTTTGAATGACTTCGGAAAAAAAAGCAAATAAACCATCATCAGAAACATCTTTGTAATAGAAGGGCGGCAACATCAATACGCCTGCGCACTTATGGTTAACTGCGTGGCGTGTCATATTGACAGTGGCATCGATGGATGTGGCTCCAGTGCCGGGCATCAAATGCTCTGGATTTAACCCGCCCTCAATTAATGCAGTTAATGTGTCCATCTTCTGTGGCGCTGACATTGAGTTTGCTTCTGAATTAGTGCCAAAAATTGCTTGTCCAACTCCATTAGCTTCTAGCCATTGGCATTGCTTTAATAGCTTGGGAGCATCTGGGCTACCGTCTGCTTTAAATGGTGTGAGTACAGGGGATAACACCGCAGGTAAGGTGGAAGGGTGCAAGGCAATCGTCATACTGGCTCCGTTTTTTAGTTATTTACTTCCGAGGGAAGTGTTTGTTGCTTAAAGAAGGCTTCTAAATTATCTACAGCTAAGTTGGTCATGGCTATCCGTGTTTCCGAGGTAGCGCTCCCGATATGAGGTGTTAACAATACATTATCAAGGGTTAAAAAAGCAGCGCTGGGATTGGGTTCGTTCTCAAAAACATCTAAAGCGGCCCCGGCAATCTTTTTATGTTGCAGTGCATATAAAAGTGCGCCCTCATCCACCACACTTCCACGGGCAATATTGACCAAATATCCAGATGGCCCCAAAGCTTCGAGTACCTTGGTGTTAATCATTTTTTCGGTATCAGGTGTAGCGGGACAGGCTAAAAATAAGATGTCACAGGCCTTAGCCAATTCTTGAATATTCGGATAGTAGGTATAAGCCAATGATTTCTGATGAGGCCCTGTATATGCAATGTCGACTTTAAAGGGCACTAATCGCTTGGCGAGATCCTGCCCAATGCGACCCATTCCAGCAATCCCTACGCACTTACCAGCTAGAGTGGTGGTGAGTCTAAAGGGCGCATTTGACCAAGCAGTACTTTTAACGTATTCCTGAGCCTCGGGTAGTTGGCGAAGCAGAGCCAACATCATGCCCATGGCGAGCTCACACACCGCATCGTTTAAGACGCCGGGGGTATTGCTTGCCTTAATACCTTTTTCTTTTAAATAAGCCAAAGGTAGGTTATCGTAGCCAACCCCGCAAGTGGCTACCATCCGAATGGTGGAGATCTGCTGAACGAGCTCTTCGGGAAGTGTGGTGTTAGAGCGAATTAAGATGGCCTCAAAGTTTCCGGCTGGAGCAGGCGCTTTAGGGTCTGGATGATGGATAGGTGTAAAGCGCCGATCAATCTCTGCCTGCATAATTTCAGGGAAATGGCCGACCTGCAACACCGAATTGACGGGGATCATGTCTCACTTACTTTTTTATTGAAATAATAACCTTATTGTAAGAGGATTTTAGAAATAGTCCGCCCCCATTTAGGAGAGTATTCATGTTATTTACCCCAGCTGAAACCAAGGTAGTGATTGTCGGTGGCGGTACCATGGGCGCAGACGTTGCGGCTGTTTGCGCGCGCGGTGGTTGCGCTGTTCAAGTGGTTGAGCCGACCACTGAGCGACGAGCCCTCTTGCCAGATTATTTTGCAAACACCATGACTGAGCTCGGTTATGAGCATCGTATTCATTTGCTTTCTGTTGCGGGCACACTTGAAGAAGTGGATTGGTCGGATATTGATTTGGTAATTGAGTGTGTCCCAGAGCGCTTGGATATTAAGCGTGAGTTATTTACGAAGCTAGAAAAATATGCAAAGCCTGAGGCGGTTTTGGCAAGCAATAGTACGAGCTTCCCGATTAGTGAAATAGCAAATGGCCTGAAAACCGCTGCTCGAATGATTGGCTTGCATTTCTTTATGCCCGCACATTTAGTGCCTTGTGTAGAGGTAGTTTATGGTGCAAAGACTTCCCCGATGGTAGGCGAAAGCCTCTCGCGTTTAATGACTGCATGCGGCATGGTGCCTGTTACTGTCAAAAAAGATTTGCCAGGATTTTTGGCTAATCGCTTGCAGCATGCATTATCGCGTGAGGCGTTTTCAATGGTTGATGAAGGCATCTGTACGCCAGAAGATATTGATAAGGCAGTTCGTTTTGGTTTTGGTTTTCGTTACATCGCAGCAGGCCCAGCCATGCAACGAGATCATGCTGGCCTAGAGGTACATGGTGCTGGAGGGGCAACTATTTATCCGACATTAAATAATTCACCAACGATAGCCAAGTGCTTAAGCGACCGCATTGCTAGTGGTAAGTTTGGTATGAAAACAGGCGAAGGTTTTTTCAAATGGACTGCCGAAACCATTAAGGCAGAGCGTGAGCGCTATCAAGAGGCTTTGCGCGCAGGCTTGAAGATTATTCAAAAAGATTTGCCTGAAATCAAATAGCAGAAATTTATTGGGTTGGCTTCTAAGAAATATCTTTCAGATGTAATTTGCCAAGGTGTGGGGCGAGTCGATAAGTGATGAGGACGATAGCAATCGTTGCGGCCCCACCAAATACGATGGAAGGCACTAGACCCATCATGCTGGCAGCGATGCCAGATTCAAGGGCGCCTAGTTCATTAGACGAGCCAATGAAGATGCCATTAATGGCGCTAATTCTGCCGCGCATATGATCTGGTGTGGTGAGCTGCATGATGCTACCTCGAATCACTACGGATATAGAGTCAAAGCATCCAGAAATAAATAGAAAGAATGCGCAGATCCATAAATTGCTGGAGAGGCCAAAGGCAATAATCGTTGCGCCAAATCCTGCAACCGAAATCAGTAGATGTTTTCCGGAATCAGTCAAAATAGGGCGCCTGGCTAAGTAAATGCCAGTAATGACTGCCCCAGCTGCAGGCGCGGCTCGCAATATCCCAAGGGTTTCTGGTCCCGCATTCAGCACCTCTTTAACAAAAGCAGGGAGTATGGAGACTGCGCCACCAAAAAGAACGGCAAACATGTCGAGCGCCATAATGCCCAAAATGAGTTCATGCTTTCTGACGTAATGAAAGCCCTCCATGAAACTCTTTAGAAAGTGGCCGGATAAATTACTCGATTTTTCCTGCACAGCGTTAATGAAGGTAATTCCATATAATCCGATTGCCCCACAAAAGGCCGCGAGCAAGTAAGTCCACTCAAGACCAGCAAAGCCGATCATGAGTCCGCCAAGGCCGGGTCCTGCCACGACGCAAATTTGAAACGCTGATGAGGCATACGCCGTGTAACGTGGCAGCTGGTCTCTCGGAATGACTTGTCCAAACAGCGCTTGATACGAGGGTCTTAATAAAGCGCGGCCAACGCCAATGAATGCTACAGCGGTGTATATCAACGGTACCGGAGGGGAAAGCCAACCCAGCGCAATAGCGGTTAAAAATAAGCCTACTGCAATATGGATGAAGCAGGCAATGGCCGCAATCCATTTGCGGGAGTAGTGATCAACCGCATGCCCGGAATAAAGTGCAAGCGCAAAATAGGGGACAAGCTCTGCTAGACCAATTAGCCCAAGAGAAACTACGCTATTGGTGAGTTCATAGAGGTGCCAACCAACCGCTACCATCGTAATTTGGTAACTGAGGGTTGCGCCGATACGGTACAGCAGCAGGGTTCTAAAGGCTTTGCCGGGATTCATGAATTCTCTCTATTTTAAGGGAGAAGCTGCTTTATCCTTAGGGTATGAAGAAAATCATTCGCGTATGGGACTTGCCAATCCGTTTATTTCATTGGCTTCTGGTGGTTTGTATAACTGGGAGCTTTGTGAGCATCAATTTGGGTGATGAATTCATTCAATGGCATGCCTATTTTGGGTACAGCATTTTGACTCTATTAATTTTCAGAATCTTCTGGGGTTTCGTTGGCTCAACCCACGCAAGATTCACCTCTTTCTTTCCAACTAAGAAAGCCATTCTGGATTATTTAAGCGGAAGCTCGCCTCGTGTTCTTGGGCACAACCCTATTGGCGCAATTTCTGTTTTTGCCTTGCTATTTGCTCTCAGTGTTCAAGTAATCACTGGCTTATTTGTCGATGATGAAGTGTCCTTTAAAGGACCTTTGGAAAAATATGTATCTAGTTCGATAGCTTCATTTTTGTCACAGATTCATGAGGGTAATCAAGTAGTGATACTGACATTGATCACTATTCATATTGCCGCTATTATTTTCTATAAGAAATTTAAAGCTGAAGATCTGATTAAGCCCATGATTAGTGGCGACAAAGAAATTGACCCAAGCGAAGTGGCAAAATATTTGCCAGCTGACTTGGGTCGGGCCTCCAAGGATGGAGTGTTACAGCGCAGCTTTGCTTTATTGCTTTTAAGCATGATCGCTGTAGTAGTGGGTTACTTGATTACAAAATAACGATCAATCAGAATGACTTATTTCTTTTTGAAATCGTCATGGCAACCTTTGCAAGTTGCACCTGCTGCGCCAAAGCTTTTCTTAATGCTGTCTAAGTCACCAGACTGCGCGGCCTTATTCAGATCGGCTACAGCCAATTGCATTTTGTCGCCAGCAGCTTTGAATTTAGCGTTATCAGACCAAATATCTGACTGAGCTTTGCCGCCTTCTGTACCAGGGCCAAATGCTTGCCATGGCAAGCTGGATATCATTGCAACAATGGCCGCATTCTTCGCAACTTCATCCTTGTTGTAAGGAGCTTCACCCTTTACAACAGCACCAATTTTCCCAAAAGAATTTGCCATTACCGTAAAGGCACTTTGACGATATTTAATAGCATCTTCTGGTTTTTGGAATTGAGCAAATGCGATACCCGCACCAATGGTCAAAACAGTTGCGGTACTGGCCAAAACAAATTTTTGTAGTTTCATGAGGGTTCTCCGTTAATCAGGTGAGCTGAATGGGCTCAGCATATCCCAGAACAGCATTTCTCGCTTAAAAAATCATTCTTAAAGGACTGGTCAGTAAGAGGATGAGCCATTCAAAGAAGTTCATTAATGGGCTCATCCATAAGGCGCCAATGACACCGGTAAATACGAGTCCCAAGACAATAAAAAAGCCCCACGGCTCGAGCTTGCCCAAGGCAATCGATTGGCGGGCAGGAAGTAAGCTTGCAAGAACGCGACCCCCATCCAAAGGAGGGAGGGGGAATAGATTGAATACGAGTAAACCGAGATTCCAGGTAATTCCGGCCTGGGACATGGAGATCAGGAATTTCTCATTCACGCCAAAGCCTAAAAGCAGTATTAAAAGGGTTAGCCAGATAAGTGCCTGAATGAAATTAGACCCTGGCCCTGCCAGAGCAACCCAAATCGAGTCGATCCGAGGGTTTCTGAGGCGCCCAAAATTGACGGGCACTGGCTTTGCATAGCCAACTAAAAAGGGAGATCCAGTCAAAATTAAGACCAAGGGAATTAGGATGGTTCCTACAGGGTCTATATGTTTGGCGGGGTTCAGGCTCACCCGTCCCAGCATGTAGGCGGTGTTATCACCAAATTTGCGGGCAGCATAGCCATGGGCTGCTTCGTGGATGGTGATGGCGAAAATTAAGGGAATCGCATTAATTGCGACAGCTTGGATAGAATAGTCAGTAATCATGGCAATATGATATCCATAGGAGCTCAAAGTGACTGACGAAAAGAAAACTGATTCAAAAACCCCCGCTAAGGCAGTTGTTGCCAAGCCCCCAGCACGTCCACCCGTGCCAAAAGGCCCATCCGGCCCCGCTGGAAGGCCTCAAGCAGGCTTTGGCGGTGGAAAAGGCATGATGCGCAAGGCCGGTCGCGGTCGATAGTGGATAATTACCCTATTCAATAATGTGTTTACAGAGGATTTAGCATGAACGAATGGCATAACGAATCTAAAGAAGAAATCAACAAAAAGATCATTACATTGGTTGTGATGTTGGCAGCAGCTACAAGCTTGGCTATTTTGTTTGCATTGGTTGCGGCTCACACAGGTTACGTATTCGGTTAATCTGCGTTAATGACTAGCCATCGCCAACCTGCAATATTTGCTGGCCATGGCAGTCCGATGTATGCCATAGAGCCTAATCGCTACACAGCAGCATGGTCAGTTCTTGGAAAATCTTTAAAGCGCCCGGACGCTATATTGGTGATTTCAGCGCATTGGGTAACTCGAGGTACTTGGGTTACTGCAATGCCCAAACCAAAAACGATTCACGATTTTGGTGGCTTTCCACAAGCGCTTTTTGAAATTCAATATCCAGCACCAGGCAGCCCTGCCTTAGCTGATCGCGTACAAGAATTATTAAACGTACCGATAGTGCTTGAAGAAAATGAGTGGGGCATTGATCATGGTGCTTGGTCAGTTCTCAAATACATGTATCCAGACGCAGATGTACCAGTAGTGCAATTGAGTCTCGATGGATCTATGACGGCGCGTGAGCACTATGAGCTTGCCAAACAGCTACGTCCTTTGCGTGAAGAAAATATCCTCATTTTGTCGAGCGGTAATGTAGTTCACAACTTGCGTACCATTCATTGGCAA
Source organism: Burkholderiaceae bacterium (assembly GCA_947380285.1). The sequence continues at coordinate 23,270 of CANCQD010000005.1, forward strand.
GAGGGGGCTGAGCCCTATCCTTGGGCAACAAAATTTAATGATTTTTTTGCTTCAGAAATCCGAGCCAATCATCATGATCCCTTGATTGACTGGGAAGGTTATGGTGACGCAGCGCATCTTTCTGTTCCGACTGCAGAGCACTATTGGCCCGCTTTGTATACCCTAGCATTACAAGAAGAGGGCGAACAAGCAAAAGTCTATACAGATGGAATTGAGATGAGCTCAATTAGCATGCTGGGTTTTTCAATTCAATAAAGAGTAGATTATGTGGCTACCTATCTCCGCAATCTTTTTTGGTGCAGGTTTTGGCGCTTTATTAAGAGCTGGCTTTAATTTTATGACCGTGGGCGTTGCCTCCTCGCTACCCTTGGGTACTTTTATATCCAATATGGTTGGTGGATATTTGATCGGTATTGCAGTTGCCTTCTTTGGCAACAATCCACATCTTTCTCCTGAGTGGAAGCTTTTGGTGGTTACCGGATTTTTGGGAGGCTTAACTACCTTCTCGAGCTTTTCAGCTGAGGTAGTTGGCTTTATGCAGCGCGGCGAATTTACCTGGGCTTTGGGCACCGCGCTACTGAATCTCATTGGCTCACTTGTATTAACCTTCTTAGGGATCTTGACTTACCAAGCCTTCAAATAAAATTGGGGACAGCCCCAATGCCATTCAATATTGAATTCGTTACTCCGGCTTGATATTGGCTGTTTTTACAACAGCACTCCATTTCGTACTCTCAGCTTTAATTAGGCTGGCAAATTCAGCTGGAGTCCCTCCGCCAATTTCATTTCCTTGAGAGAGCATGAGTTCACGTAATTGCGGATCCTTGAGTGCTTCATTCGCAGCAGCATTCAATTTATCAATAATGGCTTTAGGCGTTCCTTTGGGGGCGATTAAACCCTGCCAATTGAGAACCTCTACTTTTGAGTAGCCTAGCTCTGCAAAGCTAGGAACATTAGGCAATAAGGGGGAGCGTTTTTTGCTAGTAATAGCAAGTGGACGAATCTTGTCTGCCTTAATACTGGGAACAGCGGAATACATTTGATCGAACATGAGGTCAACATTGCCACCCATGAGGTCGGTTAGTGCCGCAGAGCCACTTTTGTATGGCACGTGAATCATCTGAATGCCTGCATTTTGTTCAAAGAGCTCGGCAGACAGTTGGTGGCTTCCTCCGATGCCGCCAGAAGAGAATGTTAGTACCCCAGGCTTTGCTTTAGCGGCAGCAACAATATCTTGCACAGATTTGTAAGGAGAATTTGGGTTGACTACCAATACCAAAGGCCCTTTTTCAATCAAGATGATGGGCGTTAAATCTATCTCTGGGTCATAACGCAAATTACCAAATAGTGTTTTATTGACCGCCATTGGCGCAAAGTTACCCATACCAATGGTGTAGCCATCAGGTGCGGCTCGAACGATCGCTTCTGTACCAATATTGCCGCCGGCCCCTGGTTTGTTATCAATCACGATCGGTTGCTTGAGGAGGACACTCATCTTTTGTGCAATTTGGCGACTTCTGGAGTCAGCACTGCCTCCCGCGCCGTAAGGAACGATAAAGTTAATCGGTTTATTTGGGTAATTACTTTGTGCAAAAGACGCGTTGCAGAAAACAGAGATCAAGCACACTAGGAAGAAGGTGAGATGTTGAATGAGGGGCATATCTTTTCCGTAAAACGTTTAAATAAATCCTAGAACGCCTAACACCCCACCAATTGCAATCAGATAGAGAGGGTGCCAGCGTGTAAATAATGTAAATCCGATAGTAGCGAGGGTCAAGGCGTACGCTGCAGCATTGTGGTTAATTTGGAGAGCGATTTGCCAGGCGGAAGAGAGAACAAGTCCTATGGCTAGGGCCGCTGCTGCATATTGAATGGACTTCCTTGTGATGGGATCTTGAATTCTCAAGATAAAGCGCTGCAAAAAATAAATCAAAATGGATGAGGGCCACGCAATTGCCAAAGTGGCAAGTAATGCGCCTAAGACGCCAAATAGATGCCAGCCCAATAGCGTGACTGTCATGAAGTTAGGGCCAGGTGCTGCTTGGGCTATAGCAAAGTAATCTGAAAAAGTTTGCAGATCAATCCAATGCTCTTGATAGACGGCTAAGTTCAAGAGCTCAGGCAGTAAAGCATTAACACCGCCAAAAGCAACTAATGAGAAGGCGGATAGTTTTAGAAAGAAGCTTAAAAGCATACTCATGAACTCAACGCTTTCTTGCGGGCTAAGAAGAGCGCGAATGGTAAAACTGCGAGCACTACCCACCCTAGACCAAGATGAAAGTAGGTTACAGCGCAGATAGTGATGGCAACTACAAGTAGCATAAGAGGAAAGCGAAACTCATCGCGTAGCATCTTAAAACCAGTTGAAGCAATGAGGCCTACACCTACTGCAGATATCCCTCGTAAAAGTCCTTTTACAGTATCTAGATAACTGTAATGTTGATAGAGCATTGCTAGTAACAACACAATGGCAATGGGTCCGAGTGTAAGGCCAAGAACTGATGCAGCCGCTCCTCTCGCTCCCGCAAATCGGGAGCCAACACAAACTGCGAGATTAACAACATTAGGGCCTGGAACAATTTGGCAAATACCGAGGATGGCACTAAATTCCTCAGACGTCAGAATTTTGTCGCGCTCCACTAAAGTTCGTCTTGCCCAAGGAAGAACGCCACCAAATCCAGAGATACCAATTTTACTAAAACTAATAAATAGCTGTGAAGGTGTTAGGCTATTCATAAAATTCGTTTTGGTAAATAAATTATTGAGGCTTAAAAGGGTGCGGCACGGGTTTATTTTCTAGCCAAGCCTCTAGTGATTCGGTGATGCCTTTAGAGAAGGTTGCGAATATAGGTTCAGCTATAAATCCAAGGTGTGGCGTTACTAGTAGGTTTGGAGTGTTACGAAGAATATCTTTTTCCGGAAGAGGCTCTACATCAAAAACGTCTACCGCTGCTTGACCAGGTCTACCTGTAGCTAGCGCCTTTTGGAGATCTGGCATATTGATCAATGCAGCGCGTGAAGTATTAATCAAAATGGAGTCTGGACGCATCAGCCCTAATTGATCAGCGCTGATTAAGCCCTTAGTTCCGGGTCCGGCTACCAAGTGCATGGATACCACTTTGGAGGTTTTGAGAAGTTCTTCGAGGCTAACTGCTTTGGCATTTTCAGCGGCAGCACGTTCAGGCGTCATACGAGGACTCCAGGCTACAACTTCCATACCAAAGGCTGCGCCAACACGTGCTACACGACTACCGATCGCACCTAGACCCATAATTCCCAAGCGTTCGCCAGAGAGCATCGGCAGTAGAGACATGGCATCACGCCAGCCACCAGAAGCAATCAGTTTGTTTTCTTCAATCAGGCGCTTAGAGGCGCCCAAAATTAAAGCCCAAGTTAGTTCTGCAGTAGTTTCCTTGGAGGGGCCACCAGGAGTACAGGCCATAGGTATATTTCTGGAAACTAAGGCCGATGCTTCAAGGGTGCCATTGCGCTCACCAGTAAACATCAAAAACTTGAGCTTCGGTAAGCGCGCAATCATGGCTTCGTTGAAGGGGGACCGGTCTCTGACGATCGCAATTGCATCAGCATCTTTAACTGCTTCATATAAAGCCTCATCTCGCAGAGGTTCATGATGGATGGTGAGCTTGGCTTGCTGGTCTAATTTTTCCCAATTAGAAAAACGGCGTAGCGCACGTTCATAGTCCCCGAGAACAACGATATTAGGCAATGCAGTCATGGATGAAAAGCTTTCAGGTAAAAATTAGTCTGGGGTGCAAAGGCTTAGGATTTGCTTAAGGTCTGGCGCTTGTCCTAACTGCCAAAGTGCAGAAATCAGCTGACGCGTTTTCTCTTTGCCAATAATAGGTTCAGCCAAACTGGTGAACTTTTGTTCCAAGTTAGCATCGCTCATTGGGTTCTCTACAGAGCCAATTGCATTCTTCACGAAGATATGGACTTCTTTGCCATTTTTGAGGAAGGCTTTTACGTCAACTGATGCTTCGCTAATGGAAGTGTCCGTTGTGGCATTCACCTTGGCACGCAAGGCAACAACGTCAGGACGGTTTACGATGTCATCGGCATACTCACCTTCGCCGGCTTGGCCAAACATCAAGCCAACTGCACAGCCGTGATAAACACTGAACTTACCTTCTAAACCATCTTTAGGTGTTTTCTTGCCGGTGAGTTCGAGTACAAGTGGGTGAACGCGCAGCTCAATACGCTCTACATCTTCTGCATTGACACCTTGGGCACGTAATTGTGCGCAGGCATCAATGGCTGGATGAATCACAATGCCACAAGCAAATGGTTTATAGGTATTTAAGGAGATTTCAAAAGATTTTCCTAGGGCGCGATCAATTTCTGACCAGTCACATTTCGTGGATACGGTTTGCATGTAGCCGCGACCAGCTTCAAGGGCTTTAGGGCTTGCAGTAAAACCATGCTTTGCCAGTAGGGCGGACAGTTGACCAGCACGTGCAGCACCACCCGGATGAAATGGTTTGGTCATCGTGCCAAATTGTTCGCGCATACCAACCGGTTGTGAGGCTGCAATACCTAGAGCCATTATTGTTTTTTGAAGATCAAGCCCCATCAAGCGAGAGCATGCAGCAGCAGATCCCAGCATGCCGGTAGAGCCAGTGATATGCCAACCGCGATGGTAGTGGTCTGGATACATTGCATTGCCAACTCGGCAAGCAACATCAATGCCTAGGACGAGAGAATCAATCATTTGACGTCCATTTGCATTGATGTGTTCTCCTAGCGCTAGGATGGCGGATGCTACAGGACCCGCAGGATGAATCACAGTCTTGAGGTGAGTGTCATCAAAGTCAAAGGTATGCGAGCTGATACCGTTAATCAGTGCAGCTCCACCCATATCTACCTTATCTTTGCGGCCGAGAATGCTGGCTTGTGGAGCTGGCTGAAATTCACGAATAGCAGCTAGTGAAGATTCCACACTCTCATGATTGGCTGCACCGATGGCGCAACCAAGCCAGTTTAAAAATGTGCGATGCGCCTCGTGCTCTACTTCAGGTGTCCAACCTTGGCTTGGGTGGGCGTTGACAAACTCTGCCAATATTTTAGTCACTGGCGGTGCGTTGAGATCAGCTGCTGCGGCAATAGCGTGAGACATATCAAAGTTCCTATAAAAGAGTAAAGTTTTTAATTAATAAGTTCTGAAAAATTAGTCAATTTCAATATTACGATCTTTGGCAACCTTAGCCCAGCGTGCAATATCTTCTTTGATGTAGTTAGTAAATTGAGGAGGCGTCATAGGCATTAATGTCATTGCTTCACTAGTCATTTTTTCTGAGAAGTCTGGCAAAGCGAGAACTTTATTTAATTCTGCATTCAGCTTTGCGACAATGGCTGGCGGTAAATTGGCTGGTCCTACTAGGCCGTACCATTGTTGGCCGTCAAAGCCGTTATAGCCCAACTCTTTAAAGGTCGGAATATTGGGCGCTGCTGAACTTCGCTTGGCTCCAGTCACTGCAAGACCACGAACCCTGTTGGTGGTGATATACGGTAGCGCTGCAAACAGAGTGGGAAACATCGCTTGAGTTTGACCTGCTAATAAATCGGTATAAGCAGGGCCTACGCCACGATAAGGCACATGCACCATAAAGATTCCAGCAGCTAACTTCAGTTGCTCCATACCGAGATGGGTTAGTGTTCCTGGACCGGCAGACCCGTAACTTAATTTAGCGGGATTCTTTTTTGCGTAATCGACAAACTCTTTAAAGTTCTTGATGGGTAGATCAGGATTAATAATGAGTACGTTTGGCGTTGCGCCAATCATGCCAATCGGCGTGAAGTCTTTGATGGCGTCGTAGGGTAATTTGCGTACTGCAGGATTAGTGCCATGTGTCCCTACATAAGCAATCATGAGGGTATAGCCATCAGCTGGCGCCTTAGCGGTTGCTTGTGATGCGATGGAGCCACCACCGCCACCCATGTTTTCAACAACAACCGTTTGGCCAATTGAACGAGAGAGTTTTTCTGCAACAGCGCGCGCAATATTATCAAGGCCCCCACCAGCAGCAACTGGCGCAATGAGTTTGATGGGCTTCACTGGGTAGGTCGGCACTGCACTCTCCGCCTGCGCATTGAAGTGGATGGCCATTCCCAGAAATGCACAGAGTAGGGATGATAAAAAAATCGGCATTTGCCGATTGATCGTCTTAGACATGTCTCGAGTCCGAATGGTTGTTATATTAATTTTGTGCTTCTTGTGCTTCTTGTGCAACTTGGCAATTCTACTATTTATGACCTCAATGCACTTCAGACTTAGCCGGCATTAAGCTTTTTTCGAATAGAGCGCTCAACGGGGATGGAATCTAGATTGGGCTCTAGCGCCTCACGCTCATCAAAGACAAAACAGCTGCCTTGGTAATGCGCAGACCCAACCTCTTCAAAGTATTTCAAAATTCCGCCCTCTAATTGGTAGCTATGCTCCATACCAATCTCTCGCATATATAAGCCCGATTTTTCGCAGCGAATGCCGCCAGTACAAAAGCTCACTAGTGTTTTATCTGCTAACGCATCTTTGTGAGCAGATATCGCCTCTGGAAACTCAGTGAACTTTTCTATATTGAAATGCAAAGCATTTTCAAAGGTCCCGTAGTCGACTTCAAACGCGTTACGCGTATCTACCATCACCACAGGTCGACCAAGATCATCTGTGCCTCGATCTAACCACTCTTGCAATTTTTTTGGACTAATAAAATTAGCTCGACCTTCCTCTGGACGAATCGCTGGGTGATTCATGCGGATGATTTCATTTTTCAGTTTGATCAGCATTTTTTTGAAAGGCTGATCCTCGGACCAGCTTTCCTTGGCTTGAAGTGGCTTGAAACGGGGGTCGGTACGCAGCCAGTCTAGGAATCCGCGTAGCTCATCTGTTTTGCCAGCCAGAAACAGATTGATGCCTTCGCCAGTTAACAAGATAGTGCCTTTCAGTTGGCGAGCATTGCATTCATCAAGCATTTTGGCGCGCAGCTCTGGTAGGCCATCAAGGCTTACAAATAAATAGGCGGCAATATTTAGAATCGACTTCATTTTTCTCTCACTGGGCTTGAGCAACATTATCGAGCAAATAGCCTGCGGGAGTGTTAATCTTAAGTTCTTATTTATAGGAGACAAATCCATGCGGGGTCTAGCAAAAATGGCTAAAAGAGCCTTTAAAAACAGCCTATTAGCCACTTTGATGGCCTTGGGAGTAAGTGGTTTTGCTTTAGCTCAAACTGCGGGTGTTGGCACATGGCCCACTCAAAAGCCAATCCGTTTCATTGCGGTCTTTCCGCCAGGGGGTTCGGTTGATCAGGTTGCCCGTGTGTTGGCACCAGCCTTGCAGTCAGAGTTAAAGCAAAACGTGATTGTGGAGAACGTTGGTGGTGCCTCCGGTGTAATTGGTACCTCTGCGATGACGCGCTCAGATCCCGATGGATATACCTTTGCGGTGGTTTTTGATACCCATGGTGTTAATCCCAGCCTCAAAGATAAGCTCCCCTACGACTCTATTAAAGATATTGCTCCTGTTATTCTGGTGGGCACATCACCAATGGTCTTGGTTGCTAGTAAGAAGTCCGGCATTACCAGCTTCAAGCAGTTAGTGGACCTTTCTAAAACCGGCAAGCAATTTAGTTATGGCTCTATCGGTATTGGCAGCCTAGGACACTTAGCAATGGCTCGCCTTGCAAAACAAGCCGGCTTCGATTGGAATCACATTCCATATCGTGGCGGTGGCCCTTTGATGCAAGATTCCTTGGGCGGTCAGGTTGAACTGGCAATCGGCTCCGAGTTTTTGGTGAAGCCCCATATTGATAGCGGCGGCGTAATTCCATTAGTGATTACTACAGCCAAGAGATCACCATCCCTGCCGAATGTGCCGACGATTTCTGAAAGTGGCTTCCCTGGATTTAGTGCTCCAGCTTGGTGGGCGGTATTGGCTCCGGGTAAAACTCCTCCGGCAGTTGTGGATGCGATGAACAAGGCCTTGAATAAGGCGCTGAAAACACCGGCAGTTGCTGAAAAGTTCAAGGCTCAAGGGATTCAAATTGTTGGTGGTACTCCTGAGGCTGCTCAAGAGTTTATTGGCAAGCAGATTGGCATCTGGGGCAAGTTTGTGATTGAAAATAACATTAAAGAAACTGCTCAGTAAGAATTATTTAAAAGAGATATTTATGTCCGAACGTTTAATTCCGTATCAACCAATGGATTTGGCAGAGCCAGCTGAGCTAGTCGCAGCTATTCGCAAGAGACGTGGGGGCCAGTTCATTAATTTGGACCGCATGCTTTTGCATAGCGTTCCTATCGCAGAGGGCTGGAATCATTTCATTGGCGAGATTCGTAACAACCTCTCTTTGGATCCTAAGTTGCGTGAACTGGCAATGTGTGGGGTAGCTGTCCTCAATGGTGCTGAATATGAATTCTTTCACCATGCACCTCCGTTTAAGAAAGCGGGCGGTACAGAAGAGCAGGTTCAAGGCTTAAGGTTAATTGGGCAGCCGAATTTCCCGAAAGACTTGTACTCCCCAGTAGAAAACGATGCTGCTGAGCTCACTTTTCAGATGACACGCAACATCAAGGTGGACCCCGATTTGATGAAGCGCTTGCAAAAGGCGTTGGGAAGTACTGATTCAGTTGAGTTGGTAACGGTGATTGCTGCTTACAACATGGTGTCTCGTTTCTTGATTGCGCTTGACGTGAATCCTGAAGATCACCCTCCAGCCTAAAAGACGCAGCATCTTTAAATATGATTCGTAATATTCAAACCATCATTCCTGGCATTGCGACTTCTGATGGTGCGGGCGTGAAATTACGTCGTAGTCTTGGTGGTCAGAATCAAATCAGGCTAGATCCATTTTTGATGCTTGATGAATTTTCATCAAATGATCCGAATGATTATGTAGCGGGTTTTCCTGCACATCCTCATCGTGGATTTGAGACGGTAACCTACATGCTTGAAGGTCACATGTTGCATGAAGATCATTTAGGCAATCAAGGACATCTGAAAACAGGTGGCGTGCAGTGGATGACGGCGGGGCGCGGGATTATTCACTCTGAGATGCCTCAGCAGGTCGGTGGCGCTATGCGTGGCTTTCAGTTGTGGATTAACTTACCCGCTCAAGAAAAAATGAAGCCGGCTGGATATAAGGATATTCAGCTTGAGGATATCCCAAAGATTGCTTTGGTAAACGGCGGTTCTGTAAAAGTCATTGCAGGCGCTTACAACGGTGACGGCAAAGAAGTGCAAGGCCCGATTCAAGGGATTACCACTGCACCTATTTTTTTAGATGTGCAATTACCACCAAATGGTGAGTTCGAACACCGCATACCAAAAGAGCTAAATGCCTTCGTTTATGTTTATGAGGGTGATCTTGAGGTAGGCGGACCCATGCGTGACGTACCAAGACAGGCTGCTATTGTGCTTGGAGATGGCGATCGTTTAAAAGCCAAATCAGGAGCTGCTGGCGCGCAATTTATTGTGCTTGCGGCGTTGCCTTTACATGAGCCCATCGTTCAATATGGCCCCTTTGTGATGAATACCCGTGCGGAGATTGAGCAAGCAATTGATGATTATCAAAACAATCGGTTCGTGGTTTCCTAGGTGATTCAAACAACCGCCCTTCAATGGGAAGATGGTGGACAAACTCATAGTGCTAAGTGGCATTCTGAAAATGGTATTGCACCCCATAAAAAGATTCAAATCGCGGATGACACGCTGACTGCAGATGTCGCTTATCGCTTGGCTTGTGAAGGTACGGCGATGCTTTACAGGGGGGACTTTCAAAATGCGCGACAACTATTGCAGGCTTTGGTGCGAAGGGTAGACAAGCCTTCCAAAAAAGCCAAGCGGGTTGACCGTGTGGAAAAAGACAAAATCAAAAGTCCATTAGATATCTTCAACCTCCATCGCCTTGCCCAATCACAACGAGCACGTATTCTCGGAATGGTTTTGATGCAGGTAAATGCCGATCACAGTATCCCCTTAAGGCGCGCACCAAATGTTACACAGGCCTGTCTTGAAGCCTACGGTCCGCAAGAAGACTCTTATGTCATTTCTTTGCGCGAACTACTCGGTGTTATTAGTGCCCATGAGTGGCGCAAAACAGGCGTTCAAGTGCTTACTAGGGATGATGAAGAGGTTCGTATTCATCCGCACTATGGTGTCTTCTCTCCAGTACGAAGTGAATATATAAATTTGGTCCTGAAAGCCCCGTTGCCAGACGCAATCAAACAAAGCTCTACAGCCTTTGATATTGGTACCGGAACTGGAGTCTTGGCAGTTGTTTTGGCTCTACGAGGTATTCAGAAAATTGTCGCAACCGATCTAAATGATCGAGCTATTGTTTGTGCGAAAGAAAACATTGATCATTTAGGCCTGCATTCTCAGATTGAAATTCACAAAGCCAATCTGTTCCCTGAAGCAAAGGCTGCACTGATTGTTTGCAATCCGCCTTGGTTACCTGCTAGACCAAGCTCTTTGCTAGAGCATGCTGTATACGACCCTGATAGTCAGATGCTAAAAGGCTTTCTAGAAAAACTGAATGATCATCTGTTACCTCATGGTGAAGGCTGGCTCATTCTGTCTGATTTAGCGGAGCACCTAGGCTTAAGAACGAGACAAGAACTTCTCAACTGGATTGAGCAGGCTGGGCTGAAAGTGTTGGGGAGGGCCGATACCAAACCAACGCACCACAAAGTATTTGATAAAGAGGACGCATTGCATGCAGCGCGATCAAAAGAAGTCACTTCACTTTGGCGTTTGACTTCAAAGTAGTAGCACACTAAATAGCCCTACAGGTGCCGTCCCCATTGGGATCATGGTTGTTTATCTACAGCAGCACCTCTAAAATCCTTGAGAATATTAGTTAACTTACTACAAGTTTTATCGGTAAGTCAGCTTGATTCATTCTCTTTTATTTCTTAAGGAAGCTATTTGCCTTGTATTTCACCCCCTAGAAATATTTTGCTCATTTCAGGTGTAGTGCTCTCTCACCTATTGGTTTTGCTGGGGCTTTTATCGATACCCCTTGGTAGTGAAAAATCGCCTACTCAGGAAGTTCTCATGGTGAGTTTGATGGGTGATAGAGCAAAGTCCTCTGTAATGAAAAAATCTATTGTTACACCTCAAATTATTTCATTCTCAGGCAAAGAAAACCAAAGCCTGATGGAGGCTGGTGGAATTTCTTCCCTTATTGGTATTGAGGGTGCCAGTCGATTAACAGAGGGTACGGCTAGGCAAGCTATACATAGCCCAAAACCCCATTACCCCTTGGCAAGCAGGCAACTTAGGGAGCAAGGTTTAGTTATCGTTAAGTTATGCGTGAATGAACAGGGAGTCGTGGGTGAGGCTGGCATTTCTAAGAGTTCAGGCTTTCAGAATTTGGATCACTCTGCCCTTAAGACCCTGGTGCAGTGGAGATTTTCAGAAATTTCCTCAAGTTCAAGCGGCCTTTTTCCACAATGCTTTCAGACGCCTATTCAATTTACCTTAGAGGGTTAGTAGTTGAGCGAGAAAATTACCTCCAATTTCGATTCACCCCACATTCGAGTTCCTCAATTATTCCCCAAGATAATTTCTAGTGAGGCGCTATTGGGTCAAGCGAAGCAGATTTGTATTCTGCATGAAGGGCATGCATATCAATTGCGCATCACTAAATTAGGAAAGCTCATTCTGACAAAGTAAATATGAATTAAGTAAGCAGCCAGCAAGAGCATTTTCATATGCATATAGCCAGCGATTTTTTATTTTTATCACTGGAGATGGTATATGAAGCATCAAGAATTTTTTCGCCCCCGAAATCGGTTGGCCTGGATTTCATCGCTTGCATTTTTATATGGGAGCTCTTTTTCAGGCTTGGTTAAAGCGCAAGACATTGAGTTGCCTAGAATTGATATTGTTGGTCGCGAAGAAAATGCTGTACGCAAAATTCCAGGAACGGTCGATGTCATTAATCAACAGAAGATGGAGGAGTTGCAACCTCAATCCTTGCAAGATGTTTTAAAGACAATTCCGGGTGTCAATATTCGCGGAGATGAAGGTGGTCTGGGATCTATCCCAAATATTGGAATTCGGGGTTTAAATCCGACTCGAAGTACAAAGGTTCTCTTGTTAGAGGATGGCGCCCCAATCCAACCAAGTCTTTTTATTTCCAATGCTTCCTATTACAGCCCGCCGGTTGAGCGCATTGGGGGCATTGAGGTATTAAAGGGGGCATCAGGTCTGAAATACGGACCGTCTAATATTGGCGGGGTTGTTAATTACCTTAGCAAAACACCATCTCAGGGCTTTAAGCTAACAGGCAAATTAGGTAATTACGGCTATCGTTTGGCGGAGGTGGAGGCAGGGGGTAAATCATCCTCGAATGGTGCAATTGGCGGAATCAACCTTATTCAATCTGAATCTAACGGTTATCAGGGTAATGCTTTTAAGATGTACGACATCCTCATGAAGGGCGGAATCGAGATTGCTCAGAATCAGTGGCTAAGCTTGAAATACACCCACTACGATAACAATATCAATACGTCTTATGTGGGTCTACGCCCTACTCAGTATGCTAATCGCATATCAGATAACCCTGCTCCCAATGATCGTTTTATTACCCAACGAAATGCCGTAGATCTGAATCACTCTATTGAAATTAATTCGGATACCAAAATCAATACCTTGATGTATTGGAGTAAGTTAAATCGGGATTATTGGCGACAAAGCATTGTTAAGCGCACTCAAGATGAAACAGTTTTTAAGGGTTGTAATCTTGGTGCCGATTGTCTGATTGGGCGGAATCGAGAATTTCAAATGTTAGGTGTGGATTCTCGGATAAGCCATGCATATCAGGCCCTCGGTATTTCTAACGAAGCAGAGTTTGGTATTCGCTTGCATACTGAATCTCAAATCAATAAGCTAGTCAGCTCTAAATCGCTAGCCTATTCTGGTCGACTTTCCTCGCAAGAAGAAAATAAGGCTAATTCAGTGGCCGTATACGCGCAAAACCGTTTCTTGCTGGGTAAAGACTTTGCCCTCATTCCAGGGGTGCGAGTGGAAAGTTATAACCAGACTCGTTCAAATATCATCACTGGTAAAGCGGGGAGTGCTAAGAATGTAGAAACCATTCCGCAAATTGGCGCTACTTGGCAGCTTATTCCTCAAGTTCAAGCATACGGCAGTGTTTATAAAGGTTTTGCGCCAGCGCAACTAGCCACCGCAATTGACGACAAAGGGGTTGATCAGCAGCTAGCACCAGAGCGCTCAACCAATATGGAGCTTGGCTTGCGCGGTCGCTCGGGGGATTTTTCTTACGATTCGGCAGTTTTTAGCATGAACTTTAGTAATCAAATCGTGAACCAGAGCTTGGCTGCAGGCATCTCCAAAGCAAACGGTGGAAAAAGTTTGCACCAAGGCGCTGAATTAGCTTTGGCTTATAAATTGTGGCGTGGTTGGGGTATTAACGGTAATGCCACCTATATCCCAGTAGCAAAATTTGTGGGCACGAATTCTTTGGGCCGGGATGGCAATCGCATTCCTTATACGCCTAAACTCACTTCCAATTTGGGTGTTAGCTATGAAAAGAATGGCTTCAATACTTTGGTAACTCTCAATTATGTTTCTATTCAGTATGCGGATTCAGCAAATACGGTTGCGCAAAATGCCATTGGTACTTTAGGCGAGGTTCCTGCCTTCACAACAGTCAATTGGAGTGCTAACTATGCAATCAATAAAGATTGGAAAGTATTTGGAGTTATTAATAATCTATTAGATAAAAGATATATATCCAGTCGGAGTCCAGATGGCATTTTTGCTGGTGCACCACTCAATTTCCAGGCAGGCATGAGTTATCAATTTAATTAACTGAAGACAATTAAAAAATAGAGATTTATTGCCTAGCAAATTGAATTAGTGGTGCGATATCTCCTTGATCTGCAGCGCGTAGAGCGGATAAGTAGTTTTGGCGTGTGGCGCCTGGGGTGGTAATTGAATTGTTGCCACCCCAAGAAAATCTTTTACCACCAAGGCTGACAATGAGAGCATCCGCTATCAATCGTGCATGACGACCATTGCCATTTGGAAAAGCATGGATCAGCACTAACTGATGATGAAAGCGCACTACGACTTCATCAATAAGCATTGTTTTATTTTCAATTTGATAGGCAGTGTTATCTAAGAGATTCTTGAGAGCAACAGCAATTTGAGTCCAGTCAATACCTATGCTCTTAGCGCTCTTTCTGAACGTGCCAGCCCACTGCCATGTTTGATTAAACATGCGGCTATGCAATTCACGCACCAAGCCCTCATTTAAACCTTGAATGATCTTTTGACGCGCGATCCAATCTGCGCCTTCGACAATATTCAACTCTTCCCAAGCATTTAACTCGGCTTGAGTCCTAATGTGTATGGGGATGAGACCAAGAGCTTCATCCGGATCAATCGGAGTGGCTCCTTGCGCGTATTCAAACTGCATCACCATAGATTCCTTCTGGGGCCATCCAAAATCTCTTTTGCTAGTAGTTGCAGTTGCTTTTCACTAGCGGACTTGTCTACCGACTGATCCTCAAGACTCATCGAATGAGAAATGGGGCGCAGTCTTTCACGCGCAACCGTAATAGCGCGATCTTCCAAGATTTCTTCTAAAGATTTGCGTGGCACTAGGGTGTATTGCAACTCGCAATCTAAGGCGCTCGCCAGCTTTCGTAAGCTAGCTAAAGTGATCTTTTCATCAGCTTCAGCTTTTTCAAGCTTAGCAATGCTATGTGGCGTAACTCCGAGCTTACGAGCCAGTGCAGAGGCGGACATACCCAAAGATTCACGGATAGCCTTAACCCACCCATTTCCTGGGCGGCTTGGGGGGCGAGCATCCCTTAACTTAGTAAGGGCTAAATCCATTTGATAGAGTTGTAAGTTGGCGAATTTCTTGTTCATATTGATACCTATAGGTATAAATTAATATGTCTTATTGTAACCTATAGGTATAAATTAATACAACAAATTAATACCTATAGGTATCAAAAATCTATAAGAAGGAGGAGTTTTAGGTTAAAAAAACAAGGTCATTCCGTCAAGGGCATCCCAAAGGGATAGTTTCATAACCTTAGGTGTCTAGAAAAGAAAAACGCCACCCTGGTGGGTGGCGTTGGACTGTTACATACTTCAAATTGGTGGAACCGGCGGGAATCGAACCCGCGTCCGCAAATCCTCCACAACAAGTTCTACATACTTAGTCATATCATTTGATTTAATTAGTTAAGCACGGACTGACACGTTCTTCGCTAACGATTCACTAAATTTTCG
This sequence comes from Burkholderiaceae bacterium, assembly GCA_947380285.1. The sequence continues at coordinate 38,562 of CANCQD010000005.1, forward strand.
AATCATTCCCCGTGACATGAAATGATCTTATCTCTTGTAAATGACCCTGATCTAGCTTGCGCTAGCTGACCCAAGAGAGAATCAGTTCAGGGGCAACCGCAATTAAGCGGCTAGTGCGAAACGTTCGTCGTTTGCA
>CANCQD010000006.1 GCA_947380285.1 Burkholderiaceae bacterium
TGACGGTAATGCCCGAAACTCCCACTTCCGAGAGAGCTTCGCGCACTTCGTCAAGCTTGAAGGGCTTGATGATTGCGGTAATTAATTTCATGTGTTTCTCCGTTCAGAGTGGAAATTAGAAAGTTTTTGTCAAAGCTACAACTGCGTTAGCACGACCAGCGTTACCGCCGTTAGGGGTTGTGTACATATAGTTACCACCTGTCTTGGCAACAGATGTGCCTGTGTAGTAAGCAGTACCAGACAAGCCACCACCGAAGTCTTTAGTTAAACCAAATTTCCAGTCGGCATAGCTCAAGTTGTATGTACCAGCCATGCTAGCAGGATTACCAGCAGCAGCAAGCTGAGCAGTGCTAGAAACAATATTGTTTGGAACATACTGGTAGCCAACGTGGCCATTCAAAGTGATGCCGTAAAAACCAGTGTCATAGTTCGCTGTCAAGTCTGGGTAAAAAGCACCCTTAGAGTTGTAGATGCCAAACAAGTTGCTTAAAGCATATGAAACCTTAACAAAACCAACTACAGGGCCTGCAGTAAAGTTTTGTGCTGCATAAATTTCTGTTGTGCTTGGAGAAGCGCCTGAAGATTGGCGGTATGTTGGGTTGCCTTGCAGTTGAGCTGCGGTAGGTGCATTAGCCATCATTCCTGAAACTGGGTAGTAGTACTGCAATACACCGAAGTCAGAGGCAAAGCCTTCGCCAATCAACTCTTTCTTGAAACCAGCGTAAAAGTCCATTTCGATTGGCGCTGTTACTGCGCCTGTCCCGCTTCCAGGTTTGCCGTTACCGCCGCCGTAGCTATCGCTGATCCAGCTAATGTTTGAGTTCCAGTTACCTACATAGAAACCGCTCTCATGTGCGTAGTCAAAGCCACCTTGAATTGCTGGCTTGTTATTAGTTTGTGTCAAGCCACGATAGATATAGTTGCTTGCAACAGTTACGTTAGCAGTGATTGGGCTAACTTCAGCCGCTGCTGGCTCATCAGCCGCGAATGCTACAGTTGAAAGGCCTGCCAACAAAGCTACTGCTGCTGCAGAGATTGCTGTCTTTTGCAAAGTTTTCATGAACTACTCCTTACTGGTTGTAATAAAAAAATGGGTTGAATGCTTAATGCATGGGGTGATATTGAATCCCCGGGGGTTCATGGCTTTGTCACAAATCCCCCAAATAAGGCAAATGCCCTTTTTTAGTGCTAAATATTGCACCGAATGAGTGAATATGAGGCATTTTTCGGGTTTTAACCCCTTTTTGGGCAGTTTTACGCATACAACTTAAAATACGAATGTGTATCTTTTCTGCAACTCTCAATAGAACTGCGAACCCTCATCATGCAAAAACCAGGCGAAATCCTCGAACAAATCCAACGTATCGCAAGTGATATGCAGAACAAGGTTGGGGATGCGATCCGTAATTCGCCAGCCCAAGAAATAGAAAAAAATGTTCGCGCCATGATGAATCAAGGTTTTCAGAAAATGGATCTAGTAACACGCGAAGAGTTTGAACTTCAGACCAAAGTACTTACTAAGACACGTGAAAAATTAGAGGCGCTTGAAGCTAAAGTAGCCGCCTTAGAAAAACAGTGATTCTTTTGGATGTATTTTCTTCAGATTACTCTGGGGAAAAATCACTAAAGAAATTTTCATAATCTTCTTTAGTGAAAAAAGTTTTTGCATTTTCTGAGCTTGTACCCGCATGTAGTACTGAAATCTGATAGATCCAGTTATCGCCATTAGATGCCACACGATTAATCCAGCGAACGCGCATGAGCTGCTGATTTTTTCCATTCGCCTTCAAATCCAAAAAATAATCTTTAGTCGGTAAACGTTGGCGATCTGCAGTTTTATAAAATGCGTCTTCAACAGTAACATCGCCGCCAGATGCCTTTGCCCTATCTAATAAATTAGCTTGTAGTTGCATTAGCAACGTATTTAACGATGGGCCTTGATTAGCAGGCAACTGAATAGTGCTGATGGAATAAATAACATCATCAATTTTTACCGCTTCAAGAACCTGCAAAAACTCCTGATCAAAATAAGGAATACGGCGCTCTAGTTTGTCTGGCTTACCAGGAAATAAAGCTGTATATCTTTCTTGTGGAGATTGAACTGTGCGCCAATCAAGTTTTGGGCTACAGGCTGCCAGAAAAACCAAAGCCACTAACAAAGTAGCGGCTTTTGAAATTCCTCTAAACAACCCCCGCTCCAAGCGCTTGTTGATCGGCGTGATAGCTTGAGCGCACCATAGCCCCTACCGCTGCGTGGGAGAAGCCCATTGCATATGCCTCTTCCTCAAACATCTTAAATACGTCTGGGTGAACATAACGCGTGACAGGTAAATGATGTCCTGATGGAGCTAGGTACTGGCCAATAGTGAGCATGTCAATATTGTGCTCACGCATATCGCGCATGACCTGCAAAATTTCCTCATCCGTTTCGCCCAGGCCAACCATCAAACCGCTCTTGGTGGGGATATGTGGAAAGCGCTCTTTAAAATCTTTCAAAAGCTTTAAAGAATGAAGGTAATCGGCACCTGGTCTAGCTTGCTTGTATAAACGCGGGACGGTTTCAAGATTGTGATTCATCACATCAGGTAAGCCACTAGGCGCATACTCAGCAAAAATATCTAAGGCCTTATCTAGTCGACCGCGAAAATCTGGCACCAACACCTCAATACGAGTGTTAGGCGAAAGAGCGCGTGATTGAGAAATGCAGTCAACATAGTGCATTGCACCGCCATCACGCAGATCATCACGATCCACACTAGTGATAACCACATAATTCAATTTCAATGCAGCAATAGTGCGGGCTAAATTAGCAGGCTCCTTCACATCCAGAGGATCTGGTCTGCCGTGACCCACGTCGCAGAAAGGACAACGCCGCGTGCACTTGTCGCCCATGATCATGAATGTTGCAGTTCCCTTGCCAAAACATTCGCCAATATTAGGGCAGCTAGCTTCTTCGCAAACGGTTACCAACTCGTTCTCACGCAAAATCTTTTTGATTTCGGCAAATCGTGAATTATTTGACGCAGCCTTCACTCGAATCCAGTCTGGCTTTTTCAAAATCTCTTGAAGAGGAATAATTTTGATTGGAATACGCGCAGTCTTCTCACTCGATTTTTGTTTGCGTGAGGCGTCGTAATTGAGGTCTTGGCGCGCCTCGATAGATGGGTTGGTGTCAGGCTTATTTATGGTCATGATGGCATCAGTTGCTTTTGTAAATGCTGCAAAAGCCTTTGGCTAATAGTGCTTATATTGTCCTTGATCCCAAGGGTTTGCATATCGACAGTCTTTAAACCCTCATAACCACAAGGGTGGATGCGCTGAAAAGCCTCTAGATCAGTGGCTACATTCAAAGCAAGACCATGATAGGAGCAGCTTTTGGAGACTTTAAGCCCCAAGGCTGCAATCTTCGCGCCAACCCACTCTGGGGGCGCTGCCGCATGCTGAGAGACATAAATTCCGGGGGCGCCTGGGTGTCTTTCGGTCTCAATACCAAAATCTGCCAATGTATCAATGACTGCTTGTTCTATGCGGGAGACTAATTCCTTGACGAAAATTCCCAAACGCCTGAGATCTAGCAAAAGGTAGACCACAATTTGGCCGGGGCCATGATAAGTAATCTCCCCACCACGATCCACTTGAACCAGAGGTATTTGATTGCTGGGGGAATGCAGGTTACTTGCATCTCCAGCTAGACCCAAAGTAAAAACCGGGGGATGCTCTAAAACCCAAATCTCATCAGGTGTTTCACTAGTTCGCTCTTTAGTAAATGCTTGCATGGCCTCATAGGTAGATGCGTAATCAGCCAATCCAAGTTGTTTGACTAAAGCCAACATAAATTCAATTACAGAACGATGCTAACGAGGGGATGAGTGGATAAAGTGCGATACAACTCATCTAACTGTTCACGACTAGTTGCAGTAATTGGTAAAGTAATACCCAAATAATTTCCATCCTTAGAGGGGCGCTGCTCAACCTTGCTCTCATCGAACGTAGGATCAAATTGTTTTGCAATGTGCACTATTGCGGGAAGATACTCCGGGTTTGCCTTGCCCATGACTTTGATAGGAAAAAGTGATGGGTACTCGATTAATGATTTTTCTTCAGCCATACGATCTCTCTAGTTCTAATTACTGACGATGATCTGGCATACCCAACCAAGCGCCAGTAATAATGTTGCGAATGCAATGCAAACGACGATGAAAGAAGTGATCAGCGCCGGGAACCACCTGGACAGTGAGCTCTTGCGGACGCGCCCAATCTAAAACATCAAGCAAGGGAATGGTCTCATCCAATTCGCCGTGAATTAATATCGTATCAGCTGGAACCTGAGCCAGCGTCCATTTACCAGCGGCACTACCAACCATGACAAGACGTTCAGCTGGACGACCTAGATCTGAAAGTCTTTGTACCAAATGGCTGCCAACAAAACTGCCAAATGAAAAACCTGAAACTACTAAAGGCAAGGTATTTGCATTAGTAACCCAGGATTGATTTACTGTTGCTTCGAATTCACTCCAGCTTGAAGGTGTTCGCATCCAATCAGTAACGTGTAGCAAATCTTCTAGCTCACCAGCCCCATCATCATGGACACCCTCAGTTCCACCTACACCCCGAAAGTTTGGACGCACGCTTACGTAACCTAATTGATTAAACGCACGCGCCATGGTTTGAGCCACTTTGTTATCCATAGTTCCGCCCATCAAAGGATGTGGGTGTGCGACAAGCGCTAGGCCACGAACTGCAAATGTAGGGTCATTTTTTAATTCATCCGGAAGATCGATGGACATTTCCATTGATCCCACAATACCTTCGATATGAATTACTTTTGTACGGCTATTCATAAAAAACTTTCAATTCTTAAATTACTATGCCAATTGCAAGCGCTCTACTGGGCACCCCGCAATTAAATGTGACTGAATAATTTCTTCAACATCATCCGTATCAACAAAGGTATACCAAATGCCTTCTGGATAAACAACCATGACTGGACCATCGGCACAACGATCTAAGCACCCAGCCTTATTCACCCGAATCTTTCCTGGACCGGCAAGACCGAGCTCCTTCACTCTTTTTTTAGCATAGTCAAACAAGGCGAAAGCATTATGCTGATCGCAACACTCCTCACCATTAGCGCGCTGATTTAAACAAAAAAATAGGTGGTGTGAAAAACTCATAGAGAAATTATATTTATCAATGTTTCGGTTTAAATTCTATAGCGCTACGAAGCAACCAAATAAGAGCTAAAGGTAACCATACTACTGAAACCCACTGCATCAGCTCATTAAAGTGTAATAAACGCCCTTGATACCAATGTCTTAGCGTCAGTATGAAATACGGATTGTCAGGCAAAACATTGACCGCAATTGTGGTGCCAAGCAGGCAGATCAAGGCTAGCCAAAACTTAGTTCTTAGCTCTAATTGCAAAGCCCATCGCAAGAAGATGCTGCCAAGCACCATGCCCCATATCGCACCGGTAGTCAGCCAATTCAAACTAAAGTCGGCACCAAATTGAAGTGCGGTGAACAAAGTCTTAATCAATACCGTCAGCCCAAGCAACCCGTTAAGAATGCGCCATTGTGGAGCCTTAGTACGTAATCCTAGCGAAAGCAACAATGCAATGCCGAGCCAACACAGCGATGTAATAGCTGTCTCTTGAATGACATGATTAATTACTAAGGTACCCCAATCAACTGAGCCAAATATGGCATGCCCCCATACGCCCGTGCCAAGCCAAGAGCTTTGCGGGTAAATCTGGGACCAAGGAAATAACAAGAACAAGGCACATGCCGCCCAATTGAGGCCAAACCATTGATCAAAGCGCCGGCGAATTGCGCTCCCAGATAACCATTGCGGTCCAAGAGGAATGGCCAATAAGCCCCCCAATAAACCCCCAAAGATATTGGCCCACCAATCCATTTGACTGGGGATGCGAGTAGGCAGCCAAGATTGCAGTGTTTCTACCCCCAGCGCCAGGGCAGCACTCAAAATCAGGGCAATCCCGAGTGCTACATAGTTACGCCATCCTGGATAGGCGGCAAACATCACCAAGAATCCGAACGGAATATAAGCCAAGATATTGACTGACACATCGAAGAGCGTAATAAAACGGGGTAAGGGGGCATCCACCCAAGCCCATGCGGCTATGCCGTTTTGAAAATCAAAATCAAAAGGGTTAAGACTTACATACAGGATCAAAAGTGCGTAACTGAGGCTCATAGCCCTAGCCAATGGCATAGCCTGCAGAGGCCATGCCAGCTTTCGAGGTCTTTGATCTTTTTGATTCATCCCACAATTCTAGGTCAGACCTTTCTACAATGGCAGAATGACTGCAAATTGCATCCTTGAGCGCGTTACTGAGACCAAATCAACCAATGATGATCTTTTAGCACGCTGGCGTGCAGGTGAACTCATAGACCCAGTAGCTCGTATCGCTCACAAACAAACTGCCGGCAAAGGAAGAGCGGGTAGAGCATGGCTTGCCAATCCAGATGATTCATTGTGCTTTTCTCTCGCATTTCCATTTAAAAGAACGCCTTCTGAACTTAGCGGGCTTAGCCTGTTGGTTGGCCTAGCAGTTGTTGCTGGTATTTCACAGGCTTGCGATCTTAGCGAAGCGAAGCTGCAAGCAGCAGGCCTTCAGCTGAAATGGCCCAATGATGTATTGCTAAACAAGCACAAACTCGGAGGCATCCTCATTGAAGGTGGCCAAGCAAAACCGGGTGATCCTACTTGGATGATTATTGGTGTTGGGATCAACTTACGTAATGCAGAAGCGATTGAAGAAAATCTAGACACCGGACTTCAAGTAGGCTCAATATCCGATCTGACTAAAGCACTTCCTGATATCGAATATCTTTGGCTTAAATTAATTGCTTCACTTGAGCAACATCTCACAGAATTTGATCTGCATGGATTTAAGCCCTGCAAAGAACGTTGGTTGCAGTGGGATGCCTATCGTGAGCTGCCTGTATGTATTTCTGGCGCCGGTAAAGATCCTATTTACGGCCTTGCAAAGGGCGTAGATGAAACAGGAGCATTGCTATTACTGCAAGATGACAAAATAATTACCATTCATGCAGGCGATGTTTCATTGCGGATTCAATCATGAGCCTCTATTTATTTTTTGATGTTGGTAATACGCGCCTTAAATGGGCAGCTGTAGAGTCAACCCATAATCCAAGCGACCAACAAAAGAAATTATGGTCTTACTCTGGATCTATCAGCAGCAAGTCTTTGCAGTCAGCAGAACATCGTGCTGAGTTAGCAGACTATATTTCTAAAACATTACCAAAGCCTGAAGCTATTGGATTCTGCTGCGTTGCCGGCCAAGAGGCGATTACCAATCTCAAATCATTGTTCCCTCAATGGAGTGATATTGAATGGAAGCAATTAAAGGGAGATAGCACTTTCATAGGGATGCGCAGCTTATATCAAGACCCTAGCAAGCTCGGCGCTGATCGCTGGGCTGCGCTGATTGGTGCTCGCGCCCTGTCAAACAAAAATACTCTAATTGTGAACGCCGGTACCGCTACAACAATCGACTTAATTGGCTCTAATGGCGTACATTACGGCGGATGGATTTTGCCCGGCCTTGAATTAATGCAAACCAGCTTAGCAAACAATACTGCGCAGCTAGATTTAGCAACTCGTTCAGCGCATCATGGTTTCGGCGTGTGCACTAATGACGCAATTATTGGGGGTTGTGACGCAGCACAAGTGGGCGCAATTCTCTATGGCATGCAGCATGCAAAAGAGATCAATATCCCAGTGGAAAAGATTTGGATTGATGGTGGTAACGCAAAGATCCTAGCAAAGGAAATTTCACAAACCAATTTACCGGCCAGGCAAATGCTTGAAGTAACTGAAGGATTGGTGCTGCGTGGTATTTGGGCCTGGTTACTGCAAAATCTTTAAGAACGTATCTTGCCTAATAGGGTTGTAGTCGAGCGCTCATATATAAAAGGTATCGCAACCGCTTTGCCGCCCCAACTTTTTACCAAATGGGTCTCTGCCAAGGTATCGATTTCATAATCACCACCTTTGACGTAAACATCGGGCCTAATTTTTTCGATTAAGCCGACTGGTGTTTGTTCGGTGAACAACACTGCCATATCTACGCTTTCTAATGCAGCCAATAGAGCCTGACGATCAGCCTCGGTGTTAATGGGACGGTCATCCCCTTTACCCAACATTTTTACAGAGGCATCTGAGTTAACGCCCACTACCAAACTAGCCCCCAAAGCACGTGCCTGCGCCAAATAACTAGCATGACCGCGATGCAAAATATCGAAAACTCCATTAGTAAACACTAATGGCCTAGGAAGCTTTGCTAAGCGAGCCCCAAGTTGGTCTGGTGAGCAAACTTTGGCTTCGAAAGAGGGTGGTGGCAGCTGACTCATAACCCAATATTAATGGCAATTTTGTAATGCCAGCGATATTACCCAGAATGTCTTAGACTTGGCCTCTATCCAGCGAAATTAAAAGGCGCAATATGCACCGCTATCTAATAAATTCCCTCTTTGGCTTATTTGCCCTCTTATCGGGATTTCAGCTTGCTAATGCTGCGACCACTTGCAGCCCCCTGCTCTCTCACACCTTTCCCCGCCTTCAGGATGAGGCGCCGCAAAATCTTTGCCAATATCAAGGCAAGGTTATTCTGGTTGTAAATACAGCCAGCTTCTGTGGCTTTACAAGCCAATATGAAGGCCTTGAGAAGATTTATGCTAAATACAAAGACCAGGGTTTTGTAGTGCTCGGCTTCCCATCCAATGATTTCGGACAACAGGAGCCGGGTAGCAATAAAGAAATTGCTGATTTCTGCAAGAACACCTATGACGTGAAATTCCCGATGTTTGCCAAAAGTACAGTTTCCGGAAATAACCCAAACCCCTTATTTAAGATGTTGATTGCCAAAACGGGCACAACACCAAAATGGAATTTTTATAAATACCTAATCGATCGTAATGGCAATGTAGTTGATTCATTTGGTAGCATGACTAAACCAAGTAGCAGCAGTATTACAGGCCCAATTGAAAAGCTTTTAGGAGAAAAAGCTCAGTGAGTAAAAAACGAATTGCCATTATTGGCGCGGGCATCTCTGGATTGGGCTGCGCATATGCCTTAAGACAGCATCCTGAATTTGAAATTACCTTATATGAAGCGGGCGACCATATTGGTGGCCACAGCAATACAGTAGATTTCACTTGCAACATCAATGGGGAAGAAGTCACCCATGGTGTAGATACTGGCTTCCTAGTCTTTAATCGCAAGACTTATCCACGTCTCGTCCGACTATTCGAAGAAATTCAAGCCCCAGTAGCTCCTTCAGAAATGTCTTTTTCTGTATCCATTGATGCCTCTGGAAAATCTGGGATAAATAAAAAAATTGAATGGGCCGGTAACGACATTAATTCATTTTTTGGCCAACGATCCAATCTTCTTTCTCCATCATTTTGGAGGATGGCATATGACATCTTGCGCTTTAATCGTCTTGCTACCCAGCTGGCACATGAACAAATTGAAGCTGGCCATCAGTACAAAGAGTCTGATGAAAATATTTCTGATTTTTTAAAGCGTCATCGCTTTAGTCAAAGCTTTAAAGAGAATTATTTTCTCCCGATGATTGGCGCTATCTGGTCTTGTTCAGTCGAGCAGATGCTAGAGTTTCCGATTCAAACCATGGTGCGCTTCTGTCATAACCATGGTCTTTTGCAAATCCAAAATCGCCCACAATGGTTGACCATCAAAGGTGGATCACGAGAATATGTAAAGCGGATTGTTGCTGCACTAACAAAACATCAGATAGCGATTAAGCGTGAGTCTGTCCTGCGCGTCAACACTAGCCAGAATGGCGGTCAAGTTGAAGTGATTAGCCAGTCTGGTACAACCCACTTTAATGAAGTGATCATGGCCTGTCACAGCGACCAAACATTAGATTTGGTTCACGGCATTGATCAACAGGCCAGAAATATTTTGGTAGCTATTCCATACCAAAAGAATCGCGCACTTTTGCATACCGATATTCGCTTTTTACCAGAAGCAAAACGCTGCTGGGCAGCATGGAACTATACCGCCAAGTCTGGTGACAAGCCAAATGCAAAACAGCATGTCAGTGTTAATTACCTAATTAATCGCTTACAGCCACTGCCGGTCCAACTACAAGATACGCAAATTATTGTCAGCCTAAACCCTTCGGAAGAGCCCGATCCAAAACTAGTGCATCAAGAGATTCACTATTCTCATCCAGTCTTTGATATGAGTGCGATACAAGCTCAGAAGGAGCTACCCTTAATCCAGGGCTCTTCGTCTATTTGGTACTGCGGTGCTTGGACTGGTTTTGGGTTTCATGAGGACGGCTTGCGTTCAGGCGAATTAGTTGCTGAAGCCTTAATTGAAAGTGTTCGGCAGCCCATTAAAACCAAGCAAGATGTCTAGTTAATGGTGCAAGCAAAGATTAACTTTGGAGTAGTAAAACACCAGCGCTTACGGCCAGCTAGGAATGTATTTGGCTATGGTGTGTTTACTATATCCATTCCTATGCGCGCTCGAAGCGCTAATCCACATTTACTCACACATCAGGGCTTAAGCGATAACCGCTGGGGGCTTTGCGCATTTTTTGATAAAGATCATGGCTTGGGAGAACCCGATAGCCTTGCCTGGATTGAAAAGATTCTTGCGGAAAACCATGTGCAAGATGTCGACGGAGAAATTTGGCTTCAGACTTTTCCAAGGGTGTTGGGCTATGTCTTTAATCCAGTGAGCTTTTGGATCTGTAAGCGTGCCAATGGCAAAGTGCAGGCAGTTCTGGCTGAGGTCAACAATACCTTTGGCGAGCGGCATTGTTATTTACTGCATAAAGATTCGGGCAAAGAGTTACGCTCAGGCGAAACGCTCACCAGTAAAAAAGTATTTTATGTTTCACCATTTTGCGAGGTACGAGGTGACTACCATTTCCGCTTCTTATTCCCACAAGATAGCACTAGCGGCATTAACAACGTCTGTCGTATTGAGCTACATGAAGATGGTCTACCCCTCATCAATACCAGTATTAGCGGCACTAGTCGCCCATTAAGCCAAACCAATGTCATTTTGGCGATGATTCGCTACCCTTTGATGAGTTTAGGAGTGATTTTCCGCATACATTGGCAAGCATTGAAATTATGGGTAAAAGGTGTACCCTTTCATTCAAAACCTAAACCACCCGAACTTGAAGTTAGCAGATGAATCGCCCAGGACAATCCCTTCTCTCTAGACTAAATTTTTCTCGCCCCCGAGAGCGAGTTAGCTCTTCACATAAACATCAAATTAGCGCTAAGACACTTCTAACGCTCTTAACCAAACTCAGCAGTGGTCACTTGAAATTAACGCTGCCAGATGGTGAAAAGCGGGAATTTGGAAATCATAGCGATCAATTGCATGCTGAAATTCATATCATGGAGTGGTCAGTATTTAAAGACATCATGTCGCATGGCGATATTGGTTTTGCTGAGAGCTATATCCAAGGAAAATGGAATACCCCAGATCTCAAGACACTACTTGAGCTAGCGATACGAAATCGAACTATTTTAGAAAAAGCCATCTATGGCAATTGGTACGGATCCATCTTTTATCGCCTGAAGCATTGGCTGCGAGATAACAGCAAAGCTGGAAGTCGCAAGAATATTCATGCACATTACGACCTAGGAAATGCCTTCTATACACTCTGGCTTGACCCTACCATGAGTTACTCTAGCGCCTGGTTTGCAGAGGGCGATAAACAAGCCCTAGTTGACGCACAGTGCGCAAAGATCAAGCGCATTCTTGACTCTCTTCAAACAAAGTCTGGAGATCATGTTTTAGAAATTGGCTGTGGCTGGGGTGGGGTGATGGAAGAATCCCTGCGCAGCAATACAGCGATTACAGGCATAACACTCTCGAAAGAGCAAAAAGCATTTGCAGAAAAGCGGTTGCTAGCAGTTCAAGCGGAAATTGGTGACGCCCCCTCTTTTGAAGTGCGCTTACAAGACTATCGTGATTGTCAGGAAAAATATGATGGCATCGCTTCAGTGGAAATGTTTGAAGCGGTTGGCGAGAAGCATTGGCCTGAATATTTTGAAACCATTGCACATTGCCTAAAAGCCGGTGGTAAAGCCTGTATCCAGACTATTGTGATTGCAGAAGACCTTTTTGATCGCTATCGTCGCAATACCGACTTTATTCAACAGTATGTATTTCCTGGAGGCATGCTGCCTTCTCGGGCAAGCTTTAAGGAAAGCGCAGCCAAAGCCGGATTAAGAATCGAACAAGAATTTGCGTTTGGCGCCGACTATGCAAAAACTCTTTGCCTCTGGAGAGATAGCTTTAATCAAAAATTGAATGAAGTTCGTCAACTAGGATTTGATGAGGCTTTTATTCGTCTTTGGAATTTCTATCTGATGTACTGTGCCGCTGGCTTTACGGAGCGCAATATCGATGTGGTGCAATTTACCCTGAGTCACCAACCCTCACCCGCATCTTCTGATGTGCTCAGCGCATGAAACAACTAGGCATCGATCACTTCTCGGGAAAAAGAGTCTGGGTCATTGGTGCTTCTAGCGGCATTGGTGAAGCCTGTGCAAACGCCCTTTTACTCAAAGGCGCCAAGGTTGCGCTTTCTAGCCGACGAGCCGAACGATTGCATCAAATCGCCCTGAATAGTGAAATTGGGCAAACCCTCGTTGTTCCACTAGATGTTACAGATGACGTGCAATTCCAGGCTGGCTATAAAACTATTTTGAGCGCCTGGGGTGGAATTGATCTCCTCCTTTTTGTATCCGGCATGTATGTGCCGCTACGTGCAGATAATTTTGATATCAATGTTGCAGAGAAAACGATTGATGCAAACCTTTTGGGGCCCATGAGAGCGGTTGCATTGGTGGTACCAGAGATGCTAAAGGCTCACTCAGGACATATTGCCATTGTTGGCAGTGTCGCAGGATATAGCGGCCTACCAAAAGCCTTGGCATATGGCCCAAGTAAAGCGGCCATCATCAACTTTTGTGAGAATCTGTATTACGATTTGCTGCCTACCGGTGTCAGCGTACACTTGATCTCACCAGGTTTTGTGGCGACAGAAGCTACCGCACAAAATGATTTTGAAATGCCAGCTTTAATCAGTGCGGAAGAAGCCGCGGATGAGATATTAATAGGGATTCAGAATGGGGAATTTGATATTCATTTCCCTAAGCGATTCTCAAGATTCTTAAAGTTTCTCAGAATCCTGCCCTATCCAATCTACTTTTGGATTGTGCGCCGCTTCGTCAAAATTTAAGCAGCGCCAAAGCATGGCCTTCGATGAGGTTACTGCTTGTACTTATCTTTGCGGATTTTATCTTCCAAGTAATCCATTACGGCGAGTGCTTTAGCTTTGGTCCCTGCAATAGATGGTGAGGTCACGTATTTACCTTGCATCACAATCGTAGGCACGCCATCAATTCGATAGGCTTCCGTTAACTGCTTAGCGGCACGCGCCTTGGATACGACCGCGAAAGAGCGATAAGTTGCCAAGAAGGTATTTCTATCAATGCCTTGTGATGTAACCCAATCAGCAATCTCCGTCTCTGTTAGAAGGCGCTTATTTTCTTTATGCATTGCATACATGACTTTTTCATTGAGAGCATCTCCCTTGCCCATTGCCTCTAAGGCATAGAACAATTGGCTATGGGGCAAGAAGTCGTCGCGAAAGGCTACAGGGACTCTGCGAAAGACAACATCTTTAGGTTGACGCTTCACCCAAGCGCTGAGCTCAGGCTCAAAGTCGTAGCAATGTGGACAACCGTACCAAAAGAATTCAATAACCTCTACTTTTCCCTTGGTTTCTACCGGCTGCGCAATAGGCAAAATGCGGTAATCGAATCCTTCTTCAATTTTTTGACCTTGCGCACCAGCAAGGCCACTTAAAGAAAGAAGTGCAAATAAGGTAATGAATCTTTTGCTAAATGAAATCATGATTTACTAGATTTAATTAAAGTTGGTTTAATGCCCATGCCACTCAATTTATCGCGTACCGAATTACTCTCTTCAGGGGTGTTATATGGGCCTACACGAACACGCCAGAGGGTGTTGCCATCGCTCGTCACTTCACTTAACTGCGCCTGTATTCCCTGAATAGCCAAATTCGCTTTTTGCGCATCTGCATCAGCACGTTTTGTGAATGCACCCACTTGTAAAAAATAAATGGAGTCTGCTTTAGTTGAAGGAGTAAGGGCTGAATCAGCAGGCTTGTCAGCCGATTTCTTACCGTTAACTAAATCACCAATCGGATCTGTTGAAGCTGCGGCAGGTGATTTACCCTGAAGCGGTTTATTTAAATCAACTGGCTCGACAGGAGCAGCCACTTCACCTTCAGCAGGTGTAGCAGAAGGTTTAATGGTCAATGGCAGACTAGGGGCACGCATTCCCGGTCTTTCTTGGGGTGTATTTTTAGAAAGGTAAAAAGCGATGACAAAGGCAATACCAAGACCAGCGCCTAGACCCAAAATAAAGCCAAGAATAGTGCCGCCGTATTGGGTATTTTTACTATCGACGCGGTTAAGGCGCTTTACGAAGCCAGTTTGCTGATTCGGTGTTTTCATCATTTCCTCATCTTACATCTTCACTCCATGCCTCGCCATTACATCTTAAATGGTGCTGAAACCCCGAGTACTTTTAAGCCATTTTGCAGAACCTGGCGGGTCGCCAAAAGCAATGCAAGACGTGCTTGTTTTAAGTTCTGATCGTCAACCAATACGCGATCGGCATTATAGAAAGTATGGAAATCACCCGCTAAATCACGCAGGTAAAAAGCTAATGCATGAGGAGCTAATTCTTCGGCAGCAGCTGTAAGGACTTCTGGATATTCTGCTAAACGACGCAGTAAATGATCGGATGCCTTGCTTTGTAGAAGCGATAGATCGGCCTTAGCCAATTCGGATGCCTGTCCACTCCATTGATGCAAGATTGAACTAATTCGCGCATGCGCATATTGAACATAGAACACTGGGTTCTCATCGTTTTGCTGCAAAGCTAAGTCAATATCAAAAACAAACTCAGTATCAGCTTTTCGCGAGATCAAGAAAAAACGCACCGCATCGCGGCCACGTTGCAAAGCCAATTCTCTCTCTTCGGCGGTCATCTCCGGCGTAACACCACCAGACCATTCAACCAAATCACGTACGGTTACATACGAACCAGCGCGCTTAGAAATTTTCACTTCTTCACCATGACGCATCACGGTAACCATCTTATGCAAAACATATTCTGGATACGTTTTAGGAATATCCCAACCGCGCTTCTTTGCTACGCCCTGCAAGCCTGAGCGAACACGGGCAATCGTGCCATGGTGATCGCTTCCTTGTACATTAATGACTTTCTGAAAGCCGCGATTCCATTTGCTTGTGTGATAAGCCACATCAGGAACGAAGTAGGTAAAGCTGCCGTCTGACTTACGCATCACACGATCCTTATCATCGCCGTCATCCGTACTCTTGAGCCATAGAGCACCTTCGGACTCATAGGTCTTTCCAATGCTTTGCAAATCACCAACGATTTGGGCAACACTACCATCGGTATACAAAGAAGACTCCAGGTAATAACAATCAAACTTCACGCCAAATATTTTTAAGTCTATATCTTGCTCATTACGCAAATAAGCAACAGCAAATTCACGAATAACTTCGATGTCATCTTTAAATTTGGGAGAGGCTTTAAATGTTGCTGCAATCTCTGCAATATATTCGCCGTTATAAGCCTGCTCAGGCCAGTTGGCGTCGCCAGGCTTCAGACCTTGTAAGCGAGCTTGAACCGATAAGGCCAGATTAGCAATCTGCACACCAGCATCGTTGTAATAAAACTCACGGTGAACTGTAATTCCCTGGGTTGCCAATAAATTTGCTAAGGCATCACCAAGCGCTGCCTGTCTTCCGTGACCAACGTGCAGTGGGCCAGTTGGGTTGGCTGATACAAATTCAATCATCGCACTTGGGGCAGACCCATCACTTGGGGCAGACTCGCCAAAATGTAATCCCGCGGATAGTATTTCACCCACCACCGCAGTCTTAGCGGCATTACTGAGGCGGAAATTAATAAAGCCAGGGCCAGCAATTTCACAAGATGCAATAAGCTGGTTAAAACCTGCTTGTTGCTGCAAGCGCTCTACCAAAGCTTGTGCCAGCTCGCGTGGATTTAGCTTCCAAGCCTTAGAAAGCTGGAGCGCGATATTACAGGCGACATCCCCATGATCTAAAGCCTTGGGGCGCTCAAGACGGGGGGCAGGAGGCTCTCCCAACCCGCGTTCTAGGGCCAAGCCTGTAAGCGCAGCACTCAGCATTTCGATTAAACGATTTTTATTGGTCGACAACATAGATAAGTGAGTTTATCAGGTGGTAAGCTATCGAAATGATCTATCAATTTCGCTCAAAGGCTGGTCCGGATGTCATCATGCTGGCGGATCTGACTAAGCGAATTTTTGACATCTTAAGGCGCCCCCTAGAACCCCGCGGCATCCTCACGGTAGAGCAACTCCCAGATCTCATCACCGCACTTGAAACCGCCATCCTTAAAGATCTTGAGGAACGGGCCAAAGCAAATGAGAACGAGAATGGTGCAGAAAAGCCCAAGCTGGCTGACCGCCTTGGACAGCGTGCCTACCCCTTCTTGGAGCTTATGAAGCAATCTAAAGCCAAAGATGAACCAGTGATGTGGGGCGTTTAATCCAGTAAGCTCGCTAATTGGCGCCGGGTATCTTCAACACTCTGGCCACGACGCTTTGCTAAGTCTTCGACCTGATCAATCGAAAGTTTGCCCACATTGAAGTAGCGTGCGTCTGGGTGAGCCAAATAGAAACCGCTTACGCTAGAAGCTGGATTCATCGCCATCGACTCTGTCAGCGTCATACCGATGTCTTCAGAACCAATCACCCTCAATAAGTCTTCTTTGACCTCATGGGCGGGACAGGCTGGGTAACCAGGCGCTGGGCGAATGCCGCGATATTCCTCATTGATCATTTGATCATTTGTCAAAATCTCATCGGTTGCATAACCCCAAAGATCAGTTCGAACGCGATGGTGCATTAATTCAGCAAAGGCTTCTGCCAAGCGATCTGCTAAAGCCTTCAACATAATGGCGCTGTAGTCGTCATGCTTTGCCTGAAATTCAGCGACTTTCTTTTCAACGCCATGTCCTGTAGTAACCGCAAAACAACCAAGGTAATCAGAGACGTGAGAATCTTTTGGAGCAACATAATCAGCTAAACAACGATTGGGTCTGCGCACACCATCCACAACGGGACGTTCAGATTGTTGACGTAAGTTATGCCACACAAACAAAGGATGCTCACGCGCTTCATCGCTATACAGAACAATATCGTCACCAATCGTATTGGCAGGATAGAAGGCAACCACTGCATCGGCTTGCAGCCACTGGCCCTTAATCACCTTATCAAGCAACTCTTGTGCGTCTGCATAAACCTTGCGCGCCTCAACACCAACAACTTCATCATCTAAGATTGCTGGAAACTTGCCTGCTAAATCCCAAGTCTGAAAGAATGGTGTCCAGTCAATATATTTAGCAATATCACTCAGTGCAAAGTTTTTAAATATACGACGACCAATAAACTTCGGCTTCTCAGGAACATAAGCGGACCAGTCAATCATCTCGCGATTCTTACGTGCTGCCTCTAATGAAATAGTTGGCGCAGCTTTCTTATTGGCATGTTGTTCGCGAATGCGTACATAGTCATCGCGCAAATCTTGAATAAATTTCTTGGCGCTTTCATCTGAGAGCAGACTAGAGGCAACGGATACTGAGCGAGATGCATCGGGCACATACACCACCGGACCATCGTAGTGTGGGGCAATCTTCACGGCAGTGTGAACACGTGAGGTTGTTGCACCACCGATCATCAAAGGAATTTGACGCTCGCGGAACCAATCATCACGCTGCATCTCCTGTGCGACATAAGTCATTTCTTCGAGTGATGGCGTGATTAATCCAGATAAACCAACAATATCTGCATTCTCTTCTTTAGCACGCTTCAAAATTTCTGCGCAAGGAACCATCACGCCCATATTGGCTACTTCAAAGTTATTACATTGCAGAACTACAGTCACAATATTTTTGCCAATATCGTGCACATCACCTTTAACAGTTGCCATGACGATCTTGCCCTTAGCCTTGGCTTCGCCACCCGCTGCAATATGTTGGCGCTTTTCTTCTTCGATGAACGGAATCAAGATTGCAACCGCCTGCTTCATCACGCGCGCACTTTTGACCACTTGAGGCAAGAACATCTTGCCGGCACCAAACAGATCGCCAACGACGTTCATGCCATCCATGAGTGGGCCCTCAATCACTTCAATAGGTCTACCGCCAGCACCCATAATTTCAGCGCGTAACTCTTCGGTATCTTCCTCAATAAAAGTAGTGATGCCATGCACTAGGGCATGCGTTAGACGCTCACGCACAGGAGCTTCGCGCCATACTAGGTTCTCAACCTGCTTAGCGCCCCCGCCTTTAAATTGATCAGCAATATCCAACAAGCGCTCTGTTGGTGTCTTGCCATCTTTTTCTTTAAAACGATTGAGGACAACATCCTCAACACGCTCACGCAGTTCGAAATCAAGGTCTGCATAGACGCCTAATTGACCTGCATTCACAATACCCATGTCCATGCCAGCCTGAATAGCGTGATACAAAAAGACGGTATGAATGGCTTCGCGTACACGATCATTACCGCGGAACGAAAAGCTCACATTAGAAACGCCGCCACTAACCTTGGCGCCAGGTAAGTTTTCTTTAATCCAGCGAGTAGCGTTAATAAAGTCGACCGCATAGTTGTCGTGCTCTTCAATGCCAGTAGCGATTGCAAAAATATTCGGATCAAAAATGATATCTTCAGCAGGAAAGCCAATTTCATTTACCAAGATCTCATAGCAACGCTGACAGATCTCCGTCTTACGCTTAAACGTATCTGCTTGCCCTACTTCATCAAAAGCCATCACCACAGAGGCGGCACCATAACGACGAATTAAACGTGCTTGCTTTCTAAAGGACTCCTCACCCTCTTTCAAGGAAATCGAGTTAACGATAGGCTTTCCTTGAATACATTTCAAACCCGCTTCGATAACACTCCATTTGGAGGAGTCGATCATGATGGGTACACGAGCAATATCAGGCTCAGATGCAATCAAATTCAAGAAACGCGTCATTGCCGCTTCAGAATCCAGCATCGCCTCATCCATATTGATGTCGATGACTTGCGCGCCATTCTCAACCTGCTGACGCGCTACGACGAGTGCCTCATCAAATTGATTATTCAAAATCATGCGGGAAAATGCCTTGGACCCGGTGACATTAGTACGCTCGCCAATATTGACGAAGCCAACTTCAGCTGTAACGTTAAACGGCTCAAGTCCAGAAAGCTTCATTGCTGGCATTGCTTTTTTCTCTAGCTTGCTCATGCTGCTGTCTCTACATTCTCACGATAGAAAGCACGAGGCTTGCGTTTGGCAACGGCATCTGCAATTGCACGTATGTGATCAGGCGTAGTGCCACAGCAACCACCAACCAAATTGACCAAACCATCTTTAGCAAAACCATCTACCAAGCTAGAAGTAATTTCAGGCGTTTCATCAAACCCTGTATCACTCATTGGATTGGGCAGACCTGCATTAGGATAGCAAGAGATTGCTGCATCGCAAATCCTTGCTAGCTCTGCAATGTAAGGACGCATCAGAGCAGCACCTAACGCACAATTCAAACCAAAAGTGAGTGGCTTAATATGGCGCAAGCTATTCCAGAAGGCTTCAACTGTTTGACCAGATAGAATGCGGCCAGAAGCATCAGTCACCGTTCCAGAAATCATGACTGGTAAACGCTCGCCGGTTTCTTCAAAAAATTCATCTAATGCAAATAAGGCCGCTTTTGCATTGAGCGTATCGAAAATAGTTTCAACTAAAAACAAATCTACACCACCAGCAAACAAACCTTCGATCTGCTCACGATAAGAAGCACGCAAAGCCTCAAAGGTCACGTTGCGTGCACCTGGATCATTTACATCTGGTGAAATACTCGCAGTCTTTGGTGTAGGTCCAATCGCTCCCGCTGCAAAACGTGGCTTATCGGGAGTGCTATATTTTTCACAGGCCGCACGCGCTAATTTGGCAGAGACTTCATTCATCTCGCGTGCTAAGCCGGCCATTTTGTAATCTTCTTGTGCCACTGAAGTTGCACCAAAAGTATTGGTTTCAATAATGTCTGCGCCAGCATCTAAATACTGCTCATGAATTTTGCTGATAATTTGCGGCTGGGTCAAAACCAAGAGTTCATTGTTTCCCTTGATATCCCCAGGGTGTTCGGCAAAACGGGCATTTCCTGGCAAGCCGCGATAGTCGGCTTCAGATAGTTTGTATTGCTGAATCATGGTGCCCATGGCGCCATCCAAAATGAGAATGCGCTGCTTTAATAGCTCGGGAAGCTTTTGACCACGGGTGTAAGGCTGGGACAAACCATTAGATTGCATTGTTAAACCGGGATTAATCTCTAGAATCCCTTATTCTATTGGAAAAGCCACTTTTCATTTACCACGGAGCCCCTATGTTTGGAACCATTCCAGAATTTAATCAAAGCCTAGATATGTTTAAAACCATGTGGGGACAAGGTGCGGCTGGTCAAGCTGGGCAATTCCCCTTCACAACAGATGCCTCTAAGGCTGCCGGCGGCTTTGCTTCAGCTTTTCCTGGCTTGGATGTGGACGAGCTTGAAAAACGGATCAAGGACCTTAAAAGCGTTGAAAACTGGCTCAATCTGAACCTTAATATCCTCAAATCGACTATTCAAGGGCTAGAAGTCCAGCATGCCACCATGATGGCCCTCAAATCCTTCGGTGATGCTGTATCAGCAGCTAGTTCAGCAGCAACCGCCCCAAAAGAAGAGTCTGAGACTAAAACGACCAGCGCTAAACCACGGAAAACCGCAACACGCCGTCGTCGCAAAGCTGGCGATGCAACTTTCCTCGACGAAGTAGGTAATTCAGATGAGCAATAGCCTCACCCATCGCAAATGTCAGTTGATGAATATCTAATTCGCGTTTAAACAAAACCGGCACCAGCTCTCTAGCATGTACCGGTTTTTTACATGCGCCCAAAGTATCTGCTAGGCGTTCATCATGATGGGCTTTCAGTTGTGCAACGCGCGGTCTGATTCCGGTAAATGGTTTGCCATGCGAGGGAAGCACTAATGCACCCTCAGGCAGATCTAAATATCTTTCAATAGAGTCTAAATACAATCCGAGAGGATCTGCATCTGGATCAGCGTCATAAACGCTCACATTGGTAGATATGCGGGGCAATAACATATCTCCGGAGATCAATACCCCTAGCTCTTCACAAAATAAAGAAGCATGCTCAGGTGCATGTCCATAACCCATGATGACCCGCCACGCACGACTACCAATCAAAATAAATTCACCATCCAAAATACGTCGATACTGCCGCGGCACTCCGGGAACCATATTGCTGTAGTAATTTGAGCGTGACCGAATTTTTTCTAAATCCTCTTGGCCTGTTAAACCATGTCTTTGAAAATGATCTGCAGAGCCTCCACTACCAGCCCGTGACCCAACTGCAGCACCGCCCTCTTTGCAACTTAACCACTGCGCAGTTAAATAATCTGTCATTGAAATCCACATAGGAACATTCCACTTCTCACATAGCCATTGCGATAAACCCACGTGATCAGGATGCATATGGGTCACAATAACGCGCAAGACCGGCATACCTTCAAGCTGGGTAGCAAATACCTGCTCCCAAGCGGCCCTTGTCTCATCATTGGCGATGCCACAATCCACAATCGTCCATCCCGCAACACCATCAATTTCATCACGCAATAGCCATAGATTGATATGATCTAAAGCAAAGGGTAATCGCATCCTGATCCAACGAACGCCAGGCGCAACCTCGATGCTGCTACCTACTTCCGGAAGCGCCTCTCCTAAGGGATAATGGACTGCGGATTCAGCGCTTGCTTGGTTTTGAGTATTCATGGCTTAGTGTTATTTATTTATTTTTATTTCTAGGTTTGCTTTGACCACAGTTCCATCGCCCTGCATTAATTGGTGTGACATTAACCCTGAAAATGGTTACTGCCGTGGCTGCTATCGTACCTTGTCTGAAATTGCTGATTGGTCAGATCTCACGAATCCTGAGAAGCTCGAGGTTTGCTCACAACTCCCTGGTCGCAAACCCCAAGCACCACAGTAAAACCAATCTTAATTTTTTTTATTTATTCACGTCGACAATTAAACGTCCACGTACATTTCCTGCCATTAATTCCTGTGCATATTTAATAGAATCCTCAAGCGTAATTTCATGAGAGATTTCATCTAAGGTTTTTAGATCCACTAACTTACTGAGTTGCTCATAGGCAGCAATTCGTTTTGCACGCGGTACAGTCACGCTATTAATGCCATATAGAGTAACGCCACGCAAAATGAATGGCGCAACCGAAGAGGGGAAATCCATCCCTTGAGCCAACCCACAGGCTGCAACTGCACCATCACTCTTGGTCTGCGCACATGCATTAGCCAGAGTATGACTCCCGACGCTATCGACCACTGCAGCCCAGCGCTCTTTTGCCAATGGTTTGCCAGGGGCAGATAAAGTTGCACGATCAATCACTTCAGCAGCACCTAATTTTTTCAAGTAATCTGCTTCAGCCATACGACCAGTGCTAGCCACGACTGTAAAACCAAGCTTGCTAAGGAGCGTAATTGCAAAGCTACCAACGCCACCGGCAGCGCCAGTTACTAAGACCTCCCCATCACTTGGCTTGAGCCCATGCTTTTGAAGGGCCATAACGCAGAGCATGGCGGTATAACCTGCAGTACCGATAGCTAGAGCTTGTTTAGCAGTAAACCCTTTTGGCAGTGGAATCAACCAATCAGCCCTTACACGAGCTTGCTGAGCCAAACCACCCCAATGTCCCTCACCCACCCCCCAGCCATTGAGAAGGACCATATCGCCAACCTTGAAGTCTGAATTAGTGCTTTCTAGCACTTCACCAGCAAAATCGATTCCCGGCACCATCGGAAAGCTGCGAACAACTGGGCCCTTGCCAGTAATGGCAAGGCCATCCTTATAGTTCAGAGTGGAATACAGAACCTTTACACGAACATCGCCCTCTGGGAGGCTAGCCTCATCCGCCTGGGCAAGCTCTGCGCGATACCCTTGTTCATCTTTATTTACCAATATTGCTTTAAACATGTCTCTTCCTTTTAGAACGAGGTATTTCCCCGCAACAATTGCTTAATAGGTTTATCCTAACGAGCATTGCTGATTATGGAGGTTTCCATGAAAAAAATTCTACTATTAACTACGATTTCTGGCTTGCTGCTATCTGGCTGCTATTCCACTCAAATTAATATGTCCATGGGCAACATGCGCCTTATCACCTCTAGCGCTGCACCGCAGGATGTCATGGATTTCGCCACTAAGGCCTGTAAGGATGATTTCTATGAAGGTGCTAGCTTTCTATCCAAAGCAGGCAAAGAATATCGCTTTAAGTGCGTAAAAGCTGAAGAAAACGAAATCCTAAATCCCATTCCTGGCACAACGATTGCAGCTGCAGCAAAAGCTGAAGCCAAGTAAGTAAAGAGCAATGACCCCATTTACATCACAAGAGCTACGCAAGGGATTTTCATCATTTGCTACTGGGGTCACTGTAATCACCTGCCTTGATGAGGAAAACAATTCTCACGGCATTACGATTAGCTCCTTCAATACTGTTTCGCTTGAGCCACCACTCATACTTTGGAGCCTAAAAAAGCACTCACGTCTAATGCCTTGGGTTGAGCTTGGCAAGAAACATCTGATTCATGTTCTCGAGCGCTCTCAAGAGAATTTGGCAATCCATTTCGCCACAGTGAAGACGGATCAATTTAAGGGAATCGATCACAAGCTCGCAACCAGCGGCCTTACTCAAATTGATCATTGCGTAGCTTATTACGAGTGTGAAACCGTTTGTGTTCATATTGGCGGCGATCACAATATCATCGTTGCCAAAGTGATTAACTTAAAAAATCATCCTGAACGAGATCCGCTCATTTTTGCGCGCAGTCAATTTATTGGCCTCGATTTCACGGAAACTAAAACTAACTAATACGAATTAACTTCGTAAGGAAATACTATGATGCGTTTATGGGGTCGTAAAAGTTCTATTAACGTTCAAAAAGTACTATGGTGCCTTGCCGAGCTTGGGTTAGAGGAAGGCAAGGACTTTGAGCGGATTGATGCAGGTCTTCAGTTTGGTAAAAATAATACGCCCGAGTTTCTCAAAATGAATCCGAATGGGCTTGTACCTACACTTGAAGATAGCGATTTCGTGCTTTGGGAATCCAACACCATCATGCGTTACTTGGTTTCGCAGTACGACAAAAATGGACGCTTTCCAAAAAGCGTTATAGCTCAATATAGTTCTGAAAAAATGATGGACTGGCAGCTAGCAACGCTATGGCCTCCATTGCGCACTGCTTTTTTGGGCCTCACTAGAACACCTGAAAAAGATCGCAATTACGACGCTATCTACAAGGGTTATCAAACGACAAATCAAACCCTCAGCTTGCTCGATAACATCCTATCGGCGCAAGATTATTGCTCGGGTAATGAATTTAATATTGGCGATATTGTGGTGGCCTTGGGTGTACATCGCTGGGTTTTACTGAACGATAGCTTTCCAGAAAAAACTGGTCCACGCAGTGAACTAAAAAACGTTGAACGCTGGTTACAGCAGATGAGATCTGAAACCTGTTTTGGCGAGTTTGCTGATAAAGAACTGAATATCGTTAAATAAGTTTTAGCACTCAAAAAGTTATTGTTGCTTGAACTTTTTAGCGTGGTGATCAGCGCCTATAAATAGGTACATTGCTGGCACCACAAAGAGTGTGAATAAGGTGCCAATCGAGAGTCCTGTAAAGATCACAATGCCCATCGATTTTCGACCGGCAGCACCAGCTCCAGAAGCAATTACCAAGGGCAGAACACCTAAGACCATCGCAGCAGTTGTCATCAAAATTGGACGTAAACGAACGCTACTCGCCTCAACGATGGCATCGAGCTTACTGCGGCCAGCTTCCTGAAGCTCATTGGCAAACTCCACAATCAAAATCCCGTGCTTACTAATTAAGCCCATGAGCGTGACGAGACCTACCTGGGTATAGATATTTAGGGTTGTGAATCCCAGATTAATAAAGATCAAAGCACCGAATAAGGCTAGTGGTACAGAAACCAAAATTACAATCGGATCTCGGAAACTTTCAAACTGTGCTGCAAGCACCAAGAAAACAATCAAGATCGCAAAGAACATGGTGACCAAGAATCCACCAGACTCGGCCATAAATTGGCGTGATGGGCCTGCGTAATCCATAGCGTAACCATTGGGTGCAACCTCTTTCAAAGTCTGGCGCATGAACCCCAATAAATCCGCCTGAGAAATAAATGGAGTGCTCACTCCAGAAATCGTTGCTGAATTCAGTTGCTGAAAGTGATTAATCGATTGGGGTACAACTCTTTGCTTAATCGTTGCGATAGTGCGCGCCTGCACCATAGCACCACTCGGAGTACGAATGTAGTAATCCAATATTTGATCTGGGTTTAGACGATCAACTTGTTTTACTTGTGGAATGACGCGATAAGACCGTCCAGCTACAGAGAAGTAGTTCACATAGCCACCGCCCAATGCGGCAGACAATGCTGCGCCGACCTGTTGTTGAGTCATTCCCAATGCCGCAACCTTTTCGCGATCAATTTCCAATACATCTTGTGGCTTATCAATCTTGAGATCAGAATCTACAAAGAAAAAATTGCCGCTACGGCGTGCTTTATCAAGCACTGCTTGCGAGACTTCATTTAGCGCTGCATAAGACTCAGTTGTATTGATTACTACTTGTACTGGCAAGCCTTGTGCACCTGGTAGCGCAGGGAATTGGAAGGCTGCAACGCGGGCACCTGCAATGGTGTTCCACTTCTGCTGCATATCTTCTTGGAACTTAGTTGCATTCCGATTACGTTCGCCCCAGTCTTTAAGCAAGATGCCGCCAAAACTTGAAGTTGGACTTGTAATCTGAAAGGCTTGTTCGTATTCTGGCTCTGCAGCAGCAATTGCGTAGATTTGATCGGCATACGTCTGCATTTGTGTGACCGTGCTATTCGGTGGTCCTGATGCTTGCATCAAGACAATACCCTGATCTTCTGTGGGCGCTAATTCAGCACGCGCGGTGGAATACAAATAGGCTACGCCACCCAGCAAGATTACTCCCATCACAATAATGACCTGCCAAGTACTTAATAAATCACGCAAAGTCGTTTGATAACTGTGATGTACCTTATCAAAAACGCGATCAATTTTCTGAACGAATGGTGAGGCTTCTTGCTCTTCAGTAAAAATGCGAGAACACATCATGGGCGAGAGCGTTAATGCAATCAATCCCGAAACGGCCACCGCACTAGCTAAAGTAAAGGCGAACTCAGTAAACAATGCGCCTGTTAAGCCACCCTGGAAGCCAATTGGGATGTACACCGCAATCAGCACGACCGTCATTGCCAAAATAGGGCTACCTAATTCACGGGCAGCAATTAACGAGGCTTCTAGCGGAGACTTGCCTTCTTTCATATGACGGTCAACGTTTTCAACCACGATGATGGCATCATCCACAACCAACCCAATCGCCAGCACCAAAGCAAGGAGAGTAAGCAAGTTAATGGAATAGCCTAAAACTTGCATTAAGAAGAATGTGCCAATCAAGGACAATGGCATCGCAATCACAGGAACGGCAACTGCACGAGCACTACCCAAGAAGAGGTAGATCACCACAGTCACAATTACCAAAGCCTCCAGCAAAGTCGTCACTACCTCCTCAATGGAGCTGGTAATAAATTTAGTAGAGTCATACACAATCTTGCCGGTCATGCCAATGGGTAATTGCTTCTGAATATCAGGCACTACATCACGAACACGTTGTGCCACATCTAATAGATTGGCTTGGGGCGCAACCTTAATTGCAATAAATACTGACTTCTTGCCACTAAAGGCCACATTGGTGTTGTAGTCTTCAGATCCCAAGGTGACAGTAGCCACCTGATCTAAGTACACAATATTTACACCATCTTTTTTAATGACTAGCTTACGAAACTCTTCAAGCGTATGCAAATCAGTGCCCGCAACCAAATCAACCGACACCATATCGCCTTTGGTGCTTCCAACTGCAGAGAGGTAGTTGTTAGCAGACATGGCACTATAGACATCATCAGCACCAACGCCGAGCCCAGCCATCTTCTCGCGATCTAACCAGGCGCGTAAGGCAAACTTTCGACCGCCAGTGATTTCAGCATTTTGAACGCCCTCAACTGAATCTAGCTTTGGCTTTACTACACGCAACAAATAATCGGTAATGGCATTATTGGGAATTTCATCGCTGTAGAAACCCATGTACATCGCGGCAGTAGATTGACCAACTTGCACAGTCAAAATGGGTTGCTGCGCCTGCGGTGGCAACTGATTCTTTACGGCACTAATTTGAGTCTGAATCTGCGTTAACGCTGCATTGGAGTCGTAGTTCAACTTCAGCGTTGCCACAATAGTTGAAACACCACTCACACTAGCTGAAGATAGGTAATCAATACCTTGTGCCTGAGCTATGGAGGCTTCCAAGGGTTGAGTAATAAAGCCTGCAATCGTTTCAGGATCGGCACCATAGTAGGCCGTAGTAATTGTCACAATTGCATTTTGCGTTTGCGGATATTGATTTACAGGCAAAGAACCGATTGCCTTCAAACCAAATATCAGTACAAGAGCGCTCACCACCATGGAGAGCACTGGCCTGCGGATGAATATGTCAGTCCAATTCATCTGCTATTTATTCCTGAGGCTTAGGATCAGGTGAATTTGCCGGCTGCACCTTATTGTTAATAATCAGTGGTGTGCCATTTTTGAGCTTCAGCTGACCGCTAGTAACAACTGTTGCGCCTTCATCAACGCCCTTCAAAATAGCAACCTGATCACCACGTGTCAGCCCAGTCGTAACAAATACTTGTTGCGCCTCAAGAGCTGGATTGCCTTGCTTATCTTTCTTGCCAGTAGGTTTAGCAATAAAGACCGTTGACCCATAGGGGTTGTAGGTCACTGCAGTCTGAGGCAATGTCAAGTACTTCACTTGATCGCCCAGTTTGAT
The DNA here is from genome assembly GCA_947380285.1 of Burkholderiaceae bacterium. Next base: position 28,217 of record CANCQD010000006.1, read on the forward strand.
ATTTACATTGGCAAACATGCCTGGCAGGATTTTTTTGTCTGGGTTCGCGAGCTGCGCCTCAACCTGAATATTGCGGGTATTGGTATCAACTTTCGGACTGACAGCTGTAATCTTGCCGGTGAAACTAGCATCTTTAAATGCATCCGTCGTAACTATGACTTCTTGACCAACCTGAATTAGCTCTGCATTATTTTGTGGCAAGTTGAAATCTACAAAAATAGGATCCAAGGTTTGCAGCGTTAATAACTTATCGCCAGGGTTTACATACTGACCTGGATTGATAGAAACAATGCCGACGCGCCCCGTAAATGGCGCCTTAAGATTTTTCTTTGCTACCAAAGCCATCTGTTGCTCTACTTGCGCTTGTTTAGATTTGGCATCAGCGGCGCTTGTATCAAATACATTTTTACTAATTGCCTGAATCGCAAGTTGCTGCCTGTCTCGCTCATTAATTACCTTAGCTAAATCGGCCATTGCTTTTAAGGAGTTCAACTGGGCAACATCAGAAGCATCGTTTAATTTAATCAGAAGCTCACCTTCTTTGACATCTTGTCCAGACTTTAGAGGCACTGTTTGCACCAAGCCACCAATCTCGGTACTGAGTTCAACACCCCTAAATGCACGCACATTACCAACACTAGTTAACTTAGGCTGCCATTCAGCGGTGGCAATCACCATTGTTGATACCGCTGCAGGAGGCAAACCCATACTAGAAATGAAATACTTGATCATGAAAGTCTTCGCCTGATTAAAAGTGAAGATCAAGCCTAATAATAAAAATACGCCGCAGAGCATGATGGTCATCCGACGTTGCAATGGCTCCATAGCCATTAACTTTCCATACGCCTTAGTGTTACGCCACTTCTGACCCATGCGCGCCCAAAAAGCTTTTATTTTTCCCCAAAGAGCGATCGCTCTCTCACGCAATTTCCATTCAATTGCTTTACGTTGTATCCATGCCCACAAGGCAAGAATCAAAGTAATGAGCTTGTTCTTAATTTTTTCCAGAAGTTTCATTTTGATCTTTGTTCGCTATGTCTTTTGGTTTAAAAGCAGGTCCTTCACGATTCCACCAGCCGCCGCCGAGCGCCGCAAATAATGCTGCCGTATCCGAGAAGCGAGTGGCTTGTGCTGCAACGGATTTGACTTTTGCTTGTTGATACTGATTTTGGTAATAGAGCACAGCCAAATAACTCGCAGTACCAAGCTTATATTGCTGCTGCACTAAATCCAAAGTCTCAAAGGCGTAACGCTCTGCGTCTGATGCTGCCTTGAGTGCTTGCGCACCAGTCTCTAGTGCACGTAATGCATTTGCTACTTCCTGAAATGCATTTAAGACTGTAGCCTGATATTGAAAAGCTGCCAGCTCATAATTAGCAATCGCGCCACGACGCTGAGCCAATAACTGCCCACCCTGGAACAAAGGCTGCAAGATGCCGCCACCCAAAGTCCATAAAGCAGAGTTGGGGCCAAACAATCCGTTGGAGGTTAATGAAGCTGCACCAATCGATCCGGTGATATTAAATTGTGGCAATAAGTTCGCTGTTGCAACACCTACAAAAGCATTCTGCGCTTTTAGCTGAGCTTCGGCAGCGCGTACATCGGGACGTTGGCGCACTAAGCTAGATGGAACTGATAAGGGTAACTTTTCTGGTAAATTTAAATTTGTGAGATCAAACTTTGCAATATTGGCATTGCTTGGAATTTCTCCGACCAGTACTGCCAACTGGTTGCGTGCAAATGCGAGATTACGTTCGTAATTAAAGAGATCCACTTGAGAATTGGACACCAAGGTTCGCTGTGAAGTGACATCCACCTTAGAAACCGTACCAATAACCAACTGCTTCTCAGTAACCTCAGCAAGATTAGTTTGAGCTTTCAGGATTTCTTCGGTGGCTTGCATCTGTGCACGAAGGGCAGCCTCTTTAACAGCGCTCGTCACTACGTTAGCAGTTAGAGAAAGATAGGCACCCTCTAACTGAAACTGTGCAACCTCTGCTTGTGCACGCGCTCCTTCAACCGCTCTTCGAGCACCACCGAACACATCCAACTTGTACGTTACATTGACTGTAGCGTTATATAGGTTATAAGTATCAGTTCCGTAGTTCATGCCATAAACAGCTGAAGGCTGTTTCTGTCTTATTGCATTTGCACCAACTCCAATTGCTGGAAAGTACTGCCCGCCAATTTGTGCGTTGACATTTTCTTGTGCTGCACGCAATGCCGCATCAGCCGCACCTAAATTCGGATTCTGCTCAAGCGCCTTTTTAATAAGCGCATCGAGTTCGGGAGACTTATAGAGCTCCCACCACTGCGCTTCAATATCCGCGCCCTCAACAAACTCTTGATCGCTGCCTCCTGGAACTCCGGGTGCAGTAGTGAGCTTCTTTGACAGAGTAGTTTCTGTATAGGTAGAGGTCTTCGGAGCCTCAGGTTGCTTAAAGTCCGGCCCAACAGCACACGCAGAAAGCATGCCCGCACAAATCAGTGCGAACAAATACGAACGGCGAAGCGGGGAGATCAACAGAAACATGGGTTGCAACAAATATCCTCTTTTACAAGAGTTATTTGAACACAAAAATGCATCTAGGACTTCGTAAAGCCCTGATTTATCTACTGAAATTTATCCAAAACTTGAGGTGAGTGTCAAACGGATGAAAATTTATTCAACCGTGACGCTCTTTGCTAGATTTCTAGGCTTATCAACATCGGTTCCACGTGCACAGGCTGTGTGATAGGCCAATAGCTGCAAAGGAACTACATGCAAGATCGGCGAGAGGTTTCCATAGTGCTCGGGAAGCTTAATTACATTGATACCCTCACTGCTGGAAATATTAGCCCCTTGATCAGCAAATACATAAAGCTTGCCACCGCGCGCTTTTACTTCCTGCATATTGGATTTAAGCTTTTCTAATAGAACATCATTAGGTGCAACGGTAACTACAGGCATCTTATCCGTAACTAAAGCTAGCGGCCCATGCTTTAACTCTCCAGCTGGATAAGCTTCAGCATGAATATAAGAAATCTCTTTTAGCTTTAATGCGCCTTCAAGTGCAATCGGATAGTGCATTCCACGACCAAGGAATAGCGCATTCTCACACTTAGCAAAAGCGTCGCTCCAAGCAATAATTTGTGGCTCAAGAGCAAGGACTGCATGAAGCGCCTTTGGTAGGTGGCGCAATTCACGGAGCAACTCTTTTTCTTTTTCAGAAGAAATTCTGCCATTGCGCTTAGCAATCGAAACCGCCAAGAGATAAAGTGCTAAAAGCTGAGTTGTAAATGCCTTGGTAGAAGCAACTCCAATTTCAGCACCAGCCTTGGTTAAGAAGTGCCAATCAGTTTCACGAACCATTGCACTACTTGCCACGTTACAAATAGCTAAGGTATATCGATGACCAAGACTCTTAGCGTGACGTAATGCAGCCAAGGTATCGGCTGTCTCACCAGACTGTGAAACAACCACAATCAATGTTTTTGGATTGGGTACAGTAGTCCGATAGCGATACTCACTCGCAATTTCTACTTGAGTTGGAATGCCTGCAATCTCTTCTAACCAATACTTGGCAACGCATGCAGAGTAGTAACTCGTACCACAGGCCAATATTAAAATTTGATCAAATGCTTGCCAGTCTTCTAGCTTGGCCTCAAATAAACCTGGGCCAAAATCAGCGATGTTGGCAAGCGTGTCGCCAATTGCTCTAGGCTGCTCAAAAATCTCTTTTTGCATGTAATGCTGATACGGGCCTAGATCAACCGAGTCAGCTTGTGCTGGCATCGGCTTAAGATCTCTTTCCACAGACTTGCCTGCTTGATCAATTACTTCAACCGCATCAGCTTTAAGAATGGCGATATCGCCCTCCTCTAAATACATCATGAAATGGGCGCGCCCTGCTAAAGCCAGCGCATCAGAAGCCAAGAAGTGCTCATGATCGCCAATAGCAACTACCAGTGGAGACCCAACTCGAGCACCCACTAGAGTACTCGGATTATCTTGCGCGATCACACCAATAGCATATGCACCATGTAATTTAGGCAATACTGCCCTTACAGAAGATGCAATATCTTTTTGTCCACTAGCTACATATTGTTGATGGACCAAATGGGCAATCACTTCTGTATCTGTCTCAGACGTAAACTCATAGCCAGCCGCTTTTAATTCTGTGCGTAGAGTTTCATAGTTTTCAATAATGCCGTTATGTACAACTGCAATTAAGCCGCCGGAAATATGAGGATGTGCATTTTGCGTATCTGGCTTCCCATGAGTAGCCCAGCGAGTATGGGCAATACCTAATGTGCCAAAAAAATCTTTTCCTTGTTCACCCAATTCTGCAACACGGGCCGTAGTGCGAGCACGCTCAATAGGATGTTTTGCATCATTGCCATTGATTACTGCAAAGCCGCAAGAGTCATAACCCCGATACTCTAGACGACGTAGGCCTTCGACCAACACATCAACAATATTTTCATGGGAGGCTGCGCCAACAATACCGCACATTATTTTTTAGCCTTTGCAGTTTTCTTTGTTGCAATTTTCTTAGTAGAAACTTTTTTAACTAGCGACTTTTTTGTTGGCGCTTTTTTAGTAACGATCTTTTGCTCCTGCTTCACAGGGCGCTGCCACTGCAATGAAATTTGCTTTGCTCTGGATACGGTCAGCTGATTAGCTGGTGCATCTTTCGTCAGAGTTGTTCCTGCCCCTAATGTAGCGCCACGTCCAACACGCACCGGCGCAACCAACTGCGTATCAGATCCAATAAAAACATCATCTTCAATAATGGTCTGGTGTTTATTAACACCGTCATAGTTACAAGTGATGGTGCCAGCGCCAATATTGACTCTTGAGCCAACAATAGAATCGCCAACATAAGCCAAATGATTTGCTTTGCTATTAGCAGCAATTTTGCTGTTCTTCACTTCTACAAAATTACCAATATGCACATCATTTGATAAATCTGCGCCAGGACGTAAACGTGCATAAGGGCCAATCACTGATTGATTGCCAACTTTTGCACCATCTATATGGCTGTAGGCATAAATAGCAACACCCTTACCAATAACGCTATTGCGAATCATGCAATACGGGCCAATCTTTGTGCCAACATCCAACGTGACACAACCTTCAAATATGCAACCGACATCAATCGATACATCAGTGCCACACTCTAAGGTGCCACGCACATCGATACGTGCTGGATCCGCAAGAGATACTCCTGCATCCATTAATTGGTTGGCAATATTAAGTTGGTGCGTACGTTCTAACGCAGCCAATTGATCGCGACTATTAACACCAATCGTTTCAAACTCTTCATCGGCTTGTGTTGTACGAATCGGAACACCATCTTTGACAGCCATGGCAATCACATCCGTCAAGTAATACTCACCCTGCGCATTGCTGGAACGTAAGGCCTTGAGCCATTTCTTCAATGAGTTCGTTGGTAGCACCATAATGCCGGTATTAATTTCTTGAATTGCTTTTTGCGCTGGCGTTGCGTCTTTCTCTTCAACGATTCCTATGACAGAGCCGTCAGCATCACGCACGATACGGCCATAACCAATTGGGTTGCGCAGATTCTGTGTCAACAAAGCCAAAGCAGAATCTTGCCCCCTTACCCCATCAGCCAATTTAACTAATTTAGTAAGCGTCTTTTTAGTAATGAGAGGCACATCTCCATACAAAACTAAGGTTGGCTCTTGCACATCTAGTTTTGGCAAGGCCTGAAGAAGAGCGTGGCCCGTACCCTTTTGCTCCGCCTGAAGCGCAGTTGTCACCTTACTAAAGCTTGGGTCTTCCTTGCTTGTATTTAACAAGAATGTTTTTACGTCTGCTGCTCCATGACCAACGACAACTACAGGCCCATTTTTAGCCTGCTTACCCTGCAGTGAAAGGGCCGTACTGAGAACATGTTGAAGCAGGGGTTTGCCTGCTAAAGTTTGCAGGACCTTGGGCAGAGCGGATTTCATCCGCTTTCCTTGCCCAGCAGCCAAAATGACGATATTCATAAGGAGGGATTATAAGTCCCCTGAATCAGGGTTCCACAGGCTAATTCGTCCAATTCGGCCTCATCTATTGCCTTGTCTCCAGGCGATCTGGCAGCAATGCCCGATAACTCAGTAGAAATCTCTAGGTTTTTGAAATCAAAGGCTTCTCCATCCATTAAATGAGATGGAACAATGTGATGCATAGAGCGGAATAAGTTCTCCACACGGCCCGGATGCTTCTTTTCCCACTCACGCAGCATTTCTTTCATAACTTGACGTTGCAGATTGGGCTGACTTCCACACAAATCACATGGAATGATGGGGAAGTTCATGTCCGTCGCATAGCGCTCCAGCAATTTTTCAGGAACATACGCAAGGGGGCGAATCACAATATGTTTGCCATCATCCGAGCGTAGTTTTGGCGGCATAGCTTTTAGCTTGCCCGCATAAAACATATTGAGCATCAAGGTCTCTAGAATGTCATCGCGGTGATGACCTAAGGCAATCTTCGTTGCGCCCAACTCATCTGCTACACGATACAAAATACCGCGACGCAATCTTGAGCACAACCCACAAGTAGTTTTACCCTCAGGAATTACGCGCTTCACAATGCTGTAAGTATCCTGCTCTTCGATGTGATACTGAACACCCAAACTCTGCAAATAATTGGGCAATATTTCAGCCGGGAAATTAGGTTGCTTCTGATCTAAGTTCACAGCAATAATTTCAAAATGAATCGGAGCGCGTTCACGCAACTTCATCAGAATATCGAGCATGGCGTAACTATCTTTACCACCCGATACACACACCATCACCTTGTCGCCATCTTCAATCATGCCAAAGTCACCTATAGCTTGACCTACCAAGCGGCAGAGTTTTTTCTCTAGCTTGTTTTCTTCGAAGACAACTTTACGAATATCGCCCATAAGAGTTCTTTTCTAAATGTTATGAATCAAGAAGTCTTAATACGAAATACTTCAACACCCACCGAGTGGCAGTCTGGATACACATCAGGCTTTGCTGTGCTAACACGTGCAGCTAATACTTTTGGATGAAGCAACATTGCAGTCACGATATCGTCACAAAAGGTTTCCTGCAAATGAATATGCCCCTGAGAAGCCCTGGCCTTAATGGTCTCGCGCATAAAATCATAATCCACCACTTCATCCAACTGATCATGAGTTGGCGTGTTCACTCCCAGCGGAACATATAAGTCCACATTGAGAATAACCCGTTGCTCTGCTTTTTTCTCAAAGTCATGAACACCAATGTTGATATAGATTTCATAGTCGCGAAGGAATAAACGGCGACAGTCAACTAGAGCAGGATGAGAAAGAATAGCGTGCATGAATATTTGCTTTTTTAAAAATACTTAATTAGTTTTGAACATCACATCACGGGATGATGGCAATAAATGTTGTCCACCATCTACATATAAGGTGGTTCCAGTAATGGCGCCAGATTCGGCTAAAAATACTGCTGCCTTCGCAATATCTGCGGGCGTTGAGGATCTTCCTAGTGGCGTCATTTGATGCGCCTTGGAAAAACCATCATTTGTTTGATCGCCTGACGGCAAAGAGATTCCTGGCGCCAATCCAATTACTCGTAGATGTGGTGCAAAATCCATGGCCAGCAATTCAACCGAAGAAAGTAATGCCGCCTTAGACAATGTGTAGGACAAATAATCTGGATTGAGGTTAATCAATTTTTGATCCAGCAATTGAATGACTGCTGGAATGACTGCTGGAATTACAGCGGATTTATTTGACTTACTTTTTTGATGCTCAAACATGAGTTGAGACAACAAAATTGGCGCTGTCAAATTGATCTGCATATGATCTTGCAAGCTTTTCGCACTGAATGGGGTACTTGAATTTGCGCGGTCATATTCAAAAATAGATGCGCTGTTTACAAGGCAATCTAAGTTAGGGAAGGTCTTGGCTACAGCCAAGAACAGGTCTTTAGTAGCGATTTCATTAGCTAAATCTGCCTGAAAGGCCTGAGCCTTGATCCCTAAGTCCTGAAGCTCTTTAACGGTTTGGGCTGCCTCTTGGCCTGATCGCCCATAATGAACGGCAATATCCCAGCCCTGACGGGCAAACTGCAAGGCAATTTCTCGACCCAGACGCTTTGCAGCGCCAGTCACTAAAACTGCTTTTCCTTGCTGGGATGGGGGCGTTGAACTAGGGTTCAATTAAATTCTCTTAGACTAGCGAGCTATGGATATTACCTTGACCAGCCTTGAAACGGAGCATAGTGCCCTTCTAAAGGCCAAAATAGCCTCTCAAATCGCTTCAAAGGACGGCTGGCTCCCGTTCTCTCGCTATATGGAGATGGCTTTATATGAGCCAGGAATGGGCTACTACAGCGCCGGCTCTCACAAATTAGGGGCTGGTGGGGACTTTACTACCGCCCCAGAATTAAGCCCTCTTTTTGGCGCAGCTATTTGCTCCACCCTTCTGCCGGTGCTTGAGGGCCTTCGAGAACAAGGTATCGCCACTCAAATCTTGGAGTTTGGGGCTGGAACTGGAAAACTTGCTAGCTCGATACTGGCCCGCCTCAATGATCTTGGGTTTCATTTGGACCGTTACGACATCATTGAAATTTCACCTGACTTAGCCCAGCGACAACAAGAAAGAATTGGGGATCTTCTTAAGCAACTCAATCTCAAAACTCAATGCAACTGGTTAACTGAATTACCGGAAAATTTCAAAGGTATCATTCTGGCGAATGAAGTGATTGATGCCATTCCTTGCGACACCATCATTTATCAGAATGGGTTTTGGTATTGCTACGGTGTAGCTTATGAGAATGACAAACTCATTTGGAAATTAGGCTCTCCTGTAGAACAACAATTGCTTCCAGAAAGCCTTCTTGATGGCAATTTCTCAGAAGGCTACATCACTGAACTACATACGCCAGCAAATGCATGGATGCAACAAGTTGCCAAGCATTTAGAAACTGGCCTATTTCTCACATTCGACTATGGCTTTCCTGAAAGCGAGTACTACCACCCACAAAGGCTTGAGGGCACCCTCATGGCACATCATCGCCATCATGCAATTCAAGATCCATTTCATCTGCCTGGTCTTTGCGATTTAACAACGCACGTTGAATGGTCCCAAATTGCTCGTAGCGCGTTGGCTGAAAATGTGGATGATGTATACCTTACCAACCAGGCTGCGTATCTATTAGATGCTGGCATTGGTGACATTGCTTTAGAAATTGGCGATCCAAGCGATCCAGAAACCTTCCTGCCAATCTCCAATTCTTTACAAAAGTTATTGTCTGAAGCGGAGATGGGCGAACTCTTTAAGGTCTTTGCATTTTCTAAGAAATTAGAGAGCCTACTACCGGGACATGTACTTGAAGATCTGCCAGGTCTACGCGGCAGAAATAGACTGTAGAAGTTTTTTAAGCCGCTAGAGCTGCAGTAATTGCAGACAACCGAGCAGACTCAAATGCACTGCCAATGCGCTCGCCGTTGGATCGATCTTCTACAGCTACGCCAGCAATAATTTCAGCAGTATTGATGGCTTGAGTGGTGCGCATTGCATTGATCAAAGGGGAAACATGCATTCCCAATTTATCCGCAAGATTCAAAAGTGCTTGTGCTCGATCCGGCTTACGCCAAACATCTGCACGGTTGAACCAAGCTAAAACATCTACTGCCTGATAAGAATTCTCGGGATGCTTATTTACCAAGATTCTAAGATCACTAAATATTTCACTGAAATCTCGCACATCAATTGGCATGCGTACACACTCAGCCCATGAACGAATTTCATTTGCGGGCAAATTTATTAAGGCAATTGCGCAGCGCTCTTCAATACTATGTCCAGCTAAGGAAAAATACGCGATGAGCTCTTCACGGAACGACTCTTCAGACAGTTGGGTGGTCAATGAAGGCGCCAATATCGTTCTGGCAGCACCGGTATCCAATAAAACCTGAAACAAGCGCATCGGCTTAGAAGCAATTAAGCCCCTGGCTAATTCCTGCCATATACGCTCTGCCGATAAAGCATTTAACTCGCCTGATTGAGTAATGGCCTTAAGAGCGCTGAGCGTTTCAGGAGCAACACTAAATTCAGGAAAGCGTGCAGCAAAGCGAGCAATGCGCAAGAGACGCAATGGATCTTCTGCAAATGCATCTGAAACATGACGAAATACTTTGGCAGCCAAATCTTCTTGACCGTTATAAGGATCAATAATGGGGCCGAATTG